>DATLQX010000256.1:0-46904 GCA_035534995.1 Chloroflexota bacterium
GTTCGTCTAGGCATCAGCAGGTCAATCCTTTCACCTGCCGAATCCTAACACATTGACGGTGAATGGCAACTGACCAATCAGCCCAGATCGGCGGCTAATGTGCGATTTTGCGACACCAACAGGGTCGCGCGCTCGATTCCATGGCGGACGGTCTCCGGCGCCGTGCCGCCCACCGCCGACCGCGCCGCCACCGATGCCTGGGGACTGATGCGGTCGTACACGGTCACGTCAAACAGCGGTGAGGCGCGGCGATAACTCGCCAGTTCGAGGTCCTGGAGCGCGGTGCCGGTGGCCAGGCACAGGCGCACGATGGCGCCGGTTACCGCGTGCGCCTCGCGGAACGGCAGCCCCTTGGTTACCAGATAGTCGGCCACGTCGGTAGCGCAGAGCAGATTGCCGGCCGCCGCCGCCATGGTCTCGGCCTGAGGATGGAGGGCCCGCACCAGCCCAGCCGCCGCCTCAAGACAGGCGAGCAGCGTATCGCGCGCGTCGAATAAGGGAGTTTTGTCCTCCTGCATATCGCGGTTATAGGCCAACGGGAGTCCCTTCATCAAGGTAAGGAGCGCTTGCACATCCCCGTAAACCCGGCCCGTCCGCCCACGAATCAGCTCCGCCACATCAGGATTCTTTTTCTGCGGCATGATCGAACTGCCGGTGGCGAAGCCGTC
The DNA here is from genome assembly GCA_035534995.1 of Chloroflexota bacterium. Classification (GTDB taxonomy): domain Bacteria; phylum Chloroflexota; class UBA5177; order JANWHV01; family JANWHV01; genus JANWHV01. Next base: position 669 of record DATLQX010000256.1, read on the forward strand.
CTCCAGTTCCCAGAACCCGAACTCGGCCGAGCACCAGAGCACGACCTCCTCGGCGAACCGCGAGAGGTGCATCATCGAGGTCGCGGCGGCGGCACAGAACTCGATCGCGAAATCCCGATCGGCCACCGCGTCGATGCTGTTTTGGGCTACGCCCGCCATCCCCAGTTCCGCCGCCAACCATCCTCGATCCACGGGGTAGGGCACTCCGGCCAGGGCGCCGGACCCAAGGGGGAGCACGTCCGCGCGCGAAAAGCAACCCGCGAACCGTTGTACGTCACGCTGCAACATCTCCACGTAGGCCAGCAGGTGGTGCGAGACGAGGATCGGCTGGGCCCGTTGCAGGTGAGTGTAGCCGGGCATGATCAGTCCGTGGCAGGCCTTGGCCTGCTCGACAAACGCTGATTGGAGATCGGCGATTGCGTCGATCGCCTCCACGCAAGCCTCGCGGGTAAAGAGGCGAAGATCCAGGGCAACTTGATCATTCCGGCTGCGGGCCGTGTGAAGTTTCCCCGCCACCTCGCCCACCTGGCGGCGCAGCGCCATTTCCACCACCGTATGCACGTCCTCGAGGGTCGGGTCAAGGACCAGGGTGCCGGCGGTCACCTCATCGCGAACCGCCCGCAGCCCCGCCTCCAGGCGTGCTGCTTCGTCGGCGCTGATAATGCCCTGCCGGCCCAGCATACGCGCATGAGCCAGGCTGCCGGCGATGTCATGCAGGATAAGCCGACCATCAATGGCTACCGAACCGGTGAACCGCTCCACCAGGGGGTCGGTGGGCGCGGCGAACCGCCCACCCCATTGCTTGGCGCCGTCATACGGTACCTGAGCCGCCTGCTCGCGCTCCCAAACCTCGCTCATCGCCAGGGTACTCACGATTCAACTCCATCCTGCTTATTACGTCAGGGCAGCTACTCGGGAAGGGAAATCGGGGCAGGAGAACCCGACCTCAATAATGTGGACTGCTGGCCCTGCGCGATACCCTGCACGGCGGCGGCGGTGCGGATGGGCAGACCCCAGAGCTTGATAAACCCTACCGCCGCGTCGTGATTAAAGCTATCATCGGCGCCATAGGTGGCAAGCTGTGGATTGTACAGCGAGAAAGGAGACGCGCGCCCCACCACCCGCGCCGTGCCGGCGCTCAACTTGAGGCGGACAGTCCCCGTGGCGAACTTTTGCGAGCTGGCCACGAAGGCCGCCAGGTGGTTGCGGAGGGGAGAGAACCAGGCCCCGTTGTATATCAGATCGGCGTACTCGGTAGCCACGAACTTCTTGAATTTCGCCACGTCGCGACTCAAGGTCAAATCCTCGATCGCTCCATGAGCGGTATGAAGGAGGACCGCCGCCGGCGCCTCGTACAACTCGCGCGATTTGATCCCCACCAGGCGGCTTTCCACCCGGTCGATTCGCCCAATACCATACTTTCCGCCCAGGGCATTCAGCGCCTCGACCAGCGCCACCCCTTCGGTTGGCTTTCCATTCAGGGAGACGGGGACGCCGGCCTCGAAACCAACCTCCACGTACTCCGGGTTTTGGGGCGCCTGCTCGGGAGCGACCGTCCAGAGGAAAGCGTCGGCGGGCGGCTCGATCCAGGGATCCTCCAGGATGCCCGCCTCGACGCTCCGGCCCCAGAGGTTTTCGTCCACGCTATACGGGCTCTCCTTGGTCGCGGGCACCTGAATCCCGTGTTCGGCGGCGTAGGCAAGTTCCTGGTCGCGGTTCATCCGCCACTCCCGCACCGGGGCAATCACCTTGAGGTTCGGATCCAGGGCCGTGGTCGCCACATCGAAGCGCACCTGGTCGTTACCCTTCCCAGTGCAGCCATGAGCCACGGCGGTGGCGCCTACCTTATGCGCCACATCCACCAGTAAGCTGGCGATCAGCGGACGAGCCAGCGCGGTGGCCAGGGGGTATTCCCCTTCGTAAAGCGCTCCGGCCTGCAAGGCGGGCCAAACCACGTCGGTGATAAAGGTCTGGCGAGCGTCCACCACGAAGGCGTCCACGGCCCCGGTGGTCAGAGCGCGTTGGCGAATAGCCTCCAGATCCTTCACCGCGCCAACATCCACGGTGAGCGTCACGACCTCGGTATCGTAGTGCTCTTGCAGCCACTTCACGGCCACCGAGGTATCCAGTCCCCCCGAGTAAGCCAGCACGGTCTTGATCATTCAGGATTCTCCAGGATTCGCCGGCGGGCGCCGGCGCGATATGGGTGGGGAAACAGGGTCCGCAGGATACGGGTTAAGTATACGCCAGCAGGCTCATGAGGGCTTTCTGGGCATGGAGGCGGTTCTCGGCCTGGTCAAATACGACCGACGTTGGACCGTCGATCACCGAGTTAGTCACTTCCTCGCCCCGGTGGGCCGGGAGGCAGTGCAGGAACAGAGCCCCGGCCCGAGCCCCGGCCATCAGCGCCTCGTTGACCTGGAAGCCCTTGAACGCGGCCAGTCGGGTCGCGTGCTGATCCTCCTGCCCCATGCTGACCCAGCTATCGGTATAGACGGCGTGCGCCCCGGCCACCGCTTCCAGGGGATCGTGCGTCAGGCGAATCGACCCGCCGCGTGCCTGGGCCGCGGCCCTCGCGATCACCAGCGGATCCGGCTCGTAACCGGGCGGGGTGCCAATCCGAAGGTGCATGCCCATGGCCGCCGCCCCGAAGGCCAGCGAGTGGACCACGTTATTCCCATCGCCCACGTAGGCAAGGGTGAGGCCGGAAAGCGGACCCAGACGCTCCTCCAGGGACAGCAGGTCCGCCAGCACCTGGCAAGGATGCTCGTGATCGGAGAGCGCGTTGATCACCGGCACTCCGGCATGGTCGGCAAGCTCCAGCACCCGAGCGTGATCAAATGTACGGACGATAATCAAATCAACCCAGCGCTCCAGATTCCTGGCCACGTCCGCCACGGTCTCCCGCACCCCGAGGTTAACCTCATCCTTGCCCAGATAGACGGTGTCGCCGCCAAGCTGCCGCACCCCCACCTGAAAGGTAGTGCGAGTACGGAGGGAGGGCTTCTCGAACAGGAGCGCGACACTCCGCCCCAGCAGCGGGGAATCACTCGGCGGTTCACCCCGCCCGCGACGCTTTAGGTAGGCGGCGAGCTGGAGGATATCCCTGAGCGTGGCGGGACCCATGCCGTCCAGGCTGATAAAGTCGGTCAGCGTCGAAGTCGGCGCTATCGCTTGAGCCACCATCACACGTCTCCCAGTCCCATCTCGGTACAGCCTTCACGTTCATAGATCATTCCTTCTCCAGGGTAACGCCTCCAGCCCAGTCGTTCGTAGAACGACCGGGCGGTACTGGTGAGAAGGGTGAATTTCTGGACGCGCGCCAGCCGTGGGTGTCCGGTGACTGCTTCCACCAGCAGGCGGCCAACCCCCTGCCGCCGATGCAGGGGGTGGACGACCACATCACACAGAATTGCCCGGTAGACGAAATCGGTGAGCACGCGCGTGCAGCCTACCAGTTCATCGCCCTGCCAGGCCGTAATAACCAGGTCACTCCCGGCCACCGCGCGCTGGAGGTCTGGAACGGTGCGGTTCCCCGCCCACGAAGTTTGGCGCTGCAGATCCCGCAATTGATGTACATCGAGCGTACTTACGTCATCGGTGACGTACAGCGCGGTATCGGCGGTGAACATGGGTGCGGCCATCGCATCCTTCCATCTGGGCGAAAACCCTCGTATATGCATGAGTATACAGGTACAAGAGAACATATGCAAGATAGGCCGCATTCCCGACCAGGATTTCGTTTACGATAAATCTTGTGTGCCAAAACAGTTGCGAAATGACGCCGTTGTACTACAATGGGGGGGAGGAGAACGGTATGGGGTTCCTGGATAAAGTGCGCACTACGGTCGGTCAGGGAGTCTCACGGGTGACATCCGAGGCTGACAAGACGTTCAGGCTTACGCGCTTGAGCAGTGAATTGGGCGGGAAACGGCACGAGTTGGACAAGGCATACGAGGAGCTCGGGCAGGCCGCCTATGGATTGATGACCGAGGGGACCTTGCAACACGAGGGTCTGGCGGAGGCTCGCCAGAAAATCGAGGACTTGCAGGCCCAGGTCAAAACGCTAGAGGAGGAAATGGCGGAGGTACGGGTAGGAGACAAAACACCAGAGACCAAGGTAACGGCCGTGGAGCGGCCATGTCCGGCCTGTGGGAAGGACGTGCCGGAAGGCATGCAGTTTTGTGGGCACTGCGGTCACGCCATGTAGGCGACCGCCCAGCTGATGGAGTGCAGTGAACGGAGTAGGACAGTGAGCAGCAATCCCGGCCAGATGAATCCTCGGGTGGATCAAGCCAGGCAGATGTTCCTTAGCCTCAGCCTCGGTCGGCGGGTCGCCTTGGTGGGCGCGGTGGTGGGCCTTCTCGATAGTTTCCTGCACTGGTACTCGGTGTCGATTGCCGGGTTTGGCGGCGGCTCCGAGAACGGCTGGCACGGGTGGGGCCTCCTCGCGGTGCTTCTGCTGATTGCCAGTGGAGTGGTGGCGATCTTCCCTCTGATTGGCGTCAGATCGGTTCGCGGCCTGATACCTAGCCTGCCGCCCGTGGTAACTGACTCTATGGTGCTGCTGGGCGCGGGGGTGCTCGCGGTGTTGTCGGTGATTCTCTTCATCTCCACCGAAGGCCCCAGCGGCTCCGGTAACGGCATCAGCTATGGACCCTCATTTGGTGCTTACATTGGGCTGATCTGTGCCGTCGCGGTAGCCGCCGGCGGGTTCCTCATGCGGAGCGAGCCCGCCGCGTAGCACGAATACGCACGCCTACTCCTCAACAAAGGGAAGCCCGTGCTGCCACGGCAGCACGGGCTTCCTCATGCGCGAGTCGCGGCTTCACGATCCATTTCCCGCCACTTGCGCCACCCCAGCCACCACCTGGGACCGCGAACGAGATAGAGGAGCAGCACCACCGCCAGCACCATGAAGAAGGCTGGAATACTGTCGACCTGGCCCCATCGACTTGAGTTGAAGATGACACCGGGATTCACCGCGTAACTCGTGGCGGCAAGAAGGCCGGCGCCCTCGCGCCTCCAACGCCGGCCCATCAGGTAGATCAGGCCAACCGTAGCAGCGTCGGCGGCCATGGCGGGCAGCTTATATAAGGAGATCTTGGCTGGGCGCGACAGCGCGAACGAGGCCAGGCGCGTTGGCTATCCCGAGTTGGATCTGTCCCAGGAGCCACAGTACATACAGGTAGCCGGGCAGATAATCGCAACCGGTCAGCGCGTAGAAGCGTCGCCAATCCCCACGATCCAGGGCCGCGCTCCAGCTGTACCAGAAGCCCATATCCCCCAACGAGGAGCCGCCTGTACGCTGCGTGAGGAGCCGGCACGCGCTTACGAGAAGCACCAGACCGACCACGGGGACCGCCGGCCGTATCCGACCACGTACGGCGCTTGCCTCGCTCCGCCAGGGATCCCTGGGCCCACACGCCCGAACGCCGCCCATCAACCCGCGCTTCCGGTGCCGGCGCGCGATGACCACCGCGCGGCCAGGCGCCGAACCAGCGCACTGCCACGTGCTGGGTGCCGGCTCGCAGGCCACAGGAATGCCACCAGCAGACCAAGCATGGCGACGTTCAACAACGAGATGCCCAGAATGGCGGCAGGGCCCAGTTCGTGATCGAACGGCGGCAGAAGAACATAATACGCATACCACACATTGAGAAAATAGGCCGCGCTGAGCCAGCAGTAGGGGAGCCAATATCGCGGCCAGACCGCGGAGGTGAGGGCCAGGAGCGGCAACGCCGGAAGCAGATGGCGCTCGTGCATCCTGGTGAGCAGGACGAAAAAGCCCAGCATGAGAATACTTCCGACCGCGAGGACTGTCTTGACCTCTTCGCCTGGGAATCGCCTGAGCCGAAGCGCGAGGAGCGAACCAGCCACCACGGATAGGGTCGCCAGCATGGCCCAACCCAGGGCCGCGTAACGTACCCCCAGCACCAGGTTGGCGTCGCTCAAAAAACCCAGCTTCCCCTGCACCAGTACCCAAAGGTTGAAGGCATTGATCGTCAGGAAAGGGTACCGTCCCGAGGTTACGGTAAACACATGATGCGCGAAGGTGAGCGGGTTCGTGTCGTACGGAATGAAAGGGAAGAAGACCACGATTGACGTGGCCAAACCGGCGGCTCCAAAAGACAGCAGATCCCGCCATCGGCGTCGATAACAGAGGATAAAGAGGCACAGGGGCAGGAGCACCACCGCGGTGGGTTTGCACAACGCCGAGAGCGCGAGTGATACTCCGCTCGGCCCCGGCCGGGACTCCAGCAGCAGCACCAGGGCCAACAACATGAAGAGGGCCGGCACGCTATCCACCTGACCCCACACGGTTGAGTTATAAATCACTCCGGGATTGACCGCGTAGCTCAAAGCCGCCAGATAGGCGGCGGATGACGGCGCCCACCGGCGCCCAGCCCAGTAAATGACGGCCACGGTCACGAGGTCGGCGATCATGGCCGGGAGTTTGAACAGGACCGTGGTCGACGGCAGCCATCCTTGGATCGCATCCGGCGCATGATTGAATGCCTGTTGTACGTGCCCCAAGGCCCAGAGTACATAGAGGTACCCTGGTAAGTAATCGCTGCCGCTGGCCGCATAGAAATGTCGCCAATCTCCCGTGAGCAGATCCTGGCTCCATTGCTGCCAGTCCACGAGGTCTAGACCCATGACCGCGTTGGCCGGCCCGGCGAGCAACCGGCACCCCAGGGCGATCACCAGGAGTGAGACGAAGGCCCCAATCTCGAACCAGGGACGGCGTTCAGGTCCGACTTCTACTGGATACTTCGTGGGACCGCCAAGCTCTCTCCTCGCCAAGTGCATCATGGGTCGGTGCCGTTGCTTCCGGCATTGCCCGCCGAGACCGTGACCAGGCAATAGCCCATTGCCCCCGGGTCAAAGCTCGGCTCAAGGGGCCGTACCGTGAGGCCGGGAAACTCGCGGCGCAGTTCAGTGAGCAGGCTCTGGTCCGACATCAGAACCACTAGCACGATTCCTGGTCGAGGCACTGGCCTGGTGATGGGGTGGGTAGGGTTATACGCTTCCGGAGCCACGCCGGCCAAGAACCGGTAAATGGGAGCAATGCGCAGTAAGCCAGGGTCCACGCGAACCTGATAGCCCTCCCGGATCAGGGCAGGCGCCGCGCGCCCAACCAGGGTCATCGGGCCATGCATCGCCTGCCAGGCCACGGGATTCACGGCATAAGCGCCGAAGTAGTCGCGAGCGGTCAGCGATCCGGCGACCAGGACGATCCCCATCACCACGATTCCGGCCAGGAGTCCAGCGCGATCGATCACGGAGGCCGGATGCCCGAAGCCCGGCGCTTCCGCCCTATTGGAACGAGTCCGCGCCCATTCGAGTACTACCTGGCCGGCCGCGAATAGGGGAAGCGCGGCAATGAGCGAGATCGGGGCGACCGCGCCAACCGTCCGGGCCGCCTCCGGCGCCTCGCCAGGGTTGGAGAGGATGCCGGCTAGAAGGTTCCCGCCGAGCCAAAGTAACAGCATCTGGGGAAACCACTCGCCAATCCGGCCAATACACATCCCGATCCCTATAAGGAAGAGCGTACCAGTCACCAAATCGAGCATTGGCTGGCCCGGAAGATTATTCGCCCCACTCAGATCACCGGCCGCCGTGAACATCAACAGATGCGCGCGGAGATTGCTTATCAAAGCATCGAACTGGGCATGACTTCCCGTCACCAGGCTGAAAAGCGACATCTGATGCTCGCGCCAGAGGGCATAATCCGGATCCAGACGCAGCATGATCAGAAAGGGCATCGCGGCGGCGATTTGTCCCAGGGGAAGGAGCACGAGCGCCGGCCACCCGATGCGCCGCCATTGAACATCGGTAGCCAGGCGCCGGACCACGAGCCAGCCGCACACCATCACGGCGCTGATGAAGCCGCCGGCGTAGGTCATGATCGTCAGGCCAAACATACACCCTGACAGGGCAAACCAAAACGGACTTTGCCGCCTCAGGCCGAGAAGGAGGGCCCACAGACCAAGGCTCACGAGCGCGGGAGTGGCGATGTCCATGATCGCGAAGCGCGAAAAGTGGAGCGACCAGCCCGATACCGCCAGCAGGGCGGCCGCGCAAAGGCCCAAACCCGCCCCACCCGCTTGGCGTCCCACCAGATAGACTCCACCTACCCCCAGGACGCCGAAGGCGATCGACGTGAATCGGGCGGTCCCGATACTCGCCCCGCCAATTTTGAAGATCAGGGCCATGGCATAGAAGTAGAGGCTGGGATTGTGGCCCCAATTCCCGGGCCCAAGCGGCTGAAACGGTAGGTGAAACAGGGCCATGGCGTCGAGAGCCGAGTCCGCCTCGTCATAGCCTACCCCCAGAGGCACGGCGCTCAGGTGCCAGACCCTCAGGATCAGGGCGCCAAGCAGAATCACCAGAAGGAGCACGGCTTCCATCCAGAGACCGGGCGCATCCCTGAATCGCGACGCGGCCCGTGATCGACCTTCCGTGGCTTCATCGAACGATGGCTGGTTTGGGTGCCGACTCTCAGCGACGCGCCCTGGGGCTTCCGCGACGCGGCCCAACGGCTCAATGAGGGATCGGGGGCGGTTCTTCCCGGACCTCCGGGGATCCCAGGCCACAATCAGCCCGCCAAAAATCCCAGTCAGCCAGAGGACGGCGGCCCAGGATGAGGCCGGTCGGGTAAAGACCAGGAAGCTCCTGAAGGGCTCCTGAGACCACACGGCGGCGGCAATGAGCGACCCCAGTAGAATGAGAGATCCCGCGACGAGGCATGCCCAGGCGCGGCACGGCTCTGCCGCTATCCGGTCCTTGGGTACGACTGGCCATCGTGACGGCAAGATCGCCCCGCCCAGGATGGCGAGGAGGCTTGCCAGAATCACGATGGCTGGTATCGCGTCCGGAGGGCTCGGATGTTGGGCAAAGAGCGCGGCGAGGATGGTCAGAATCCACGAGCTTAGCAGAACAGGGGCGCGGGTGATCGGGGCGCCAAAGCGCGCGACAACCACCTTCAGGCGACTTCCGGATGAGTCGGCGCGCTCGGTCCCATGTCGTCAACGCCCCTTCTCAAAGCGGCGATCACCCCTGCCGGCCCCAGGCCGGTCCGGCAAGGACAGTTTAGCCGCCGCGATTCAGCCACGCAATGGGACCATGCGGTGGAGATGCGCCTTGCGTTTGTGGCCGAGGGTACTTCTAGGGGCGCGGGTCTCCAGACCGGCTTGGTTCGGCGACGGGCCGGGGTTCTGTGAGCACGGCCACGGCCGGCAATTGGCCGCGATAGCGGGTCTGGAGACCCGCGCCTCTAGTACGCGGTCATGATCACACGCGGGCGAAATCAGCCGCGATCGTAACTCTGCCGATTAGCATGGCTATAGAGCGTAACTGGCGTTCGCCGTCTTGTACACTGGGTCATCGGCCCGGAAGGCATCCGCATTGGTACCACGGAGCTCGGCGGTGAATGCCGCGAGCAGTTGAAGCGGCACCACGCCCGCGATGGGGCTTAGCACCTCGGGCAATGAGGGGAAACTCACCACCCGCCCTTCGTAGGCGCCTGCCTCCGGATCTGGAACCCGCGAGGCCACGGCCGCGTCGGCCACCACCAGCACGCGGGCTCCGATAATGTCCAGGGCTCGTACCACGGCGAGCGCGCGGTCGACCGCCGGGCCATTGGCGAGAATCACCACCGCGAGGTCACCCTCGGCGAGCGGCTGCAAGCCGCCGTGGAGAATCGTCTCCAACTCAAACCCCTCCGCGACCAGAAAGGAGGATTCTTTCACTTTCAGGGCGCCCTCGCGCGCCGTAACCGCGTTCGGACCCGCCCCGGCCAGTACCAGCCGCCCACCGGCGGCCAACGCCGCCGCCGCCGGCCGCACATCATCCTCGGCCGCCAGCAGACCCTGGACTACTTCCGGCAAGCTTGCCAGCCCATCCAGAAGGACCGACCGGCTCGCGCTTCCCGCCGTACCCATGGTGCCCGCGATCAGCGCAAGGCCAGTCAAGTTCCCCATGTAGCTGGCCGTGTGGGTGGACGACTCCTCTGACGGCGCCGTCTGGAGGATAATCGACGGTCCTTCCATGGGCGATCCGATCCCGGTCAGCCCGATCACCTCGGCTCCAGCCTCTTTAGCCCGCGCGATTGCCGCCTTCCCATACTGCTTGCTGCCCCGATGGCTGATCGCGATCAACACATCATCCGGGCTCAGGGGGCGGGGATAGCAGACGAAATCAAAATTGGTAGTAGCGTAGGCGTCCGCCCCAACGAACCGCAGCAAATGCTCACCCACCACCGCCGCGTGGCTACTGGTCCCGGTCCCGGCGAGATAGATTCGGCGCGCGCCGCCCAATATGACCGCCGCCCGTGCGGCGTCATCGGCGCATCGCGCCAACACATCAGCGATCACTTGGGGCTGTTGGTGGATGGTTCGGTAGAGGGCCGAGGCGGGAATCCGCTCGTTAGCTGCCATCGATTTTCTCTCCATTCGCTGCTCACTGAACTCACCGGCGGGTGCCATTGGCCGATCGCGGATCTTGACGGCGATCGTCCAGGCCCCTGGAGGCGCCCTGCCATTGTAGAGGAAAAGTGGCCCACTCTCCAGGGCCGATAACCGTTACCTCATAGGTACCACTTCGCGTTTACGAAGACTCGATGCCACACAGTCCGCCGTTCCACAACGGGGTCGCCCGGTTACTGAGCTGGTCATACAGCACCTCATCGTGCCAATGAATCACCACATACCGGGTATGCAGGTGTTGGAAACAGCGCTGCACACTTCGTTGGCGGGTACTCCCAGCCTGGACAAGCCAGGCGACCCGCGACGCGGCGGCGGCCGCCCGTAGGTAGGGGCTATAGCGATTGTTCTTGAGGTCTCCCAGGTCGTCGCGCACCGCGATCCCAATTACCTGCTCTCCGCTGAGGTAGGTGAGAGGCAGCACCACCCAGTAGTCGCCGTAGATCGCCTGGACACCGCGCTCTCGGAGCAAACGGACGGTAGGCCCAAAGTCAGTCCGCGGACTGGCGGTGCTATTGACCCATAGTGCGGACGCGCAGAGGAGGATAGTCATCAGACCGGCGGCCAACCAGTGCCAGGGACGTATCCTCACGGGGAGTGCAAGGCGGACGATCAGTGGCAGAGCCGTGTAGATTGGCAGTAAGTAGCGGGGCTGGGACGCCGACCACTGTTCGGCCCCCCAACTGGACGTGAGAAACCCGGCGAACATGATCAGCAAGAGGACCAGGAGGGCCAGATCGCCGGGTGGCCGAGCGGAAAGAATCGCGCGCAACCGGCCCCATGCCTGGCGCCGACAGAAGATTCCGCGCCCCAGGAGATACACGACCAGGGCCAGGGCCAGGCCATGGAGGGCAAGGTGCCGATCGAGGAACGCGGTAAAGACGGGCTGGCTGGTGGTGGCGGGGGCGAGCCCCAGCAGTACCGGGCCGGTCCAGGCGAGCGCCCTGTCCACTACGGTCATCAGGTCAAGGTGTGGGCCACGTTGGGTGAGATAGGCCAGGGTGGCCCAATCGTTCCGAAGATTGAAGCTGAGTAGCGGCGCCATACCCGCCGTCAAGCCCACGCCACAGGCCAGGGTGAGTGCCGCGCCCCTGGGCCACCGCGGTCGGTCACGAGCGACCGCTACGGCCCGGCCCACCAGGAGCGCCCCCGCCGCCGCCAGGTAGGCCGCCGCGAGAGGCTGCACCCACAGACCCAACCCAAGCAAAAGGAACGCGAGCGGCAGGCGCCAGGGGCCGCGGGGGCGGCCCGCCGCTGCCGGCAAGGCCAGTAGCAGGGAACCGGTCCCTAGGGCCATCATTTCCAGGTACCCCGATCCGGCCCAGGTTCCCCAATTAATCAGAAGGTTGGAGGGGAATGTCAGAAGAGCGCCGCAGATGATCGCGACCCCCTGTCCGTAGAGTCGCCAGGCGAGGCGCACGGTGAGCCCCATCCAGGCAAGAGAGGCGATCAGGGGCGTCAGATGCGGCAGCAGATCGTGCTCGCCAAACGCCCTGAAAAGCACGGCCAGGATATAGGCGTCTCCGCTCCCGGTGTAGGGCTGCCCCCAGTAGAAGAGCGGCCTCTCGCCCATTTCGATGTGGCGTGCCATCAGGGAGACGATGGTTTGGTCGGCATCCGGGATAAGGTAGGCCCGCCAGAGCAACCACCAGCGAACCGCGAAGCCCACCACCAATACGGCGCCGAGGAGCCATCCGAGTGGAAGCCCCGCGTTCTCTCGTACGACGGGAAGCCGCCCTTCTCCGCCCCCGATCAGCGCGGGGTTTCGCTCAACCCGGAAGGCTCGGTTAGGGGAAGCGCTCAAGGGCGGCCTCCGCCCGCTCCGACAGCCCTGCCGCTTGATCGCCGAAGCTCGCTCTAGCCTGGGCGAACGCCTCGGCAAATGCCTCCCGATCTCCGCTCCGCGCGAATGAGGCCAGCTCCCGCAGCGCGTCCGCCAAACTCTCCAGGAGAGCGGGCGACCAGGCATTCCCCACCACCAGGTCCGCGTAGAGCGCGGGATCCTGGCCGAGAATGCGCGCCACCAGAGCGAGCTGCAGACGCATGGTTGGGCTCGCCCACTCCAGGGCCGCGACGGGCCCCAGTCCCGCCGCGCTCATGGTCTGGCAGAGCGCGACGTAGAGACTGTGCAGCAGCGCCTGGACGACCGCCATCGCCTGATCATGCTCAGCGGGACTGCTCTCCCGCACCGCCAATCCAGCTTCCCGAAGCTCGGCGATAAGCCAGGCGCCCCACTGCTCACCACGGAGCCGCGCCACAACCACCGGTAAATCGCGGTGCTCCCGCACGGTGGGACCGAATACGGGATGGACGCAAATGGTCTCCCCCACCCCCAGCGCCATTGCCTCGGCGGATGGTCCCATCAGCGAGGCAATGCTGATCAGGGCTCGACGAGGCTCCAGGCGGGACGCCAGGGTCCGCAGCACGGGCGGCGTATCCCGCAAGGGGACGGCGACAAAGGTCAGGTCCGCCCACCTCGCGATCTCTTCGTTACTGAACGCCGTGCCCAGGTCACTGTGCCGCACCTCCAGGCCGCGTCCCTCCCAGAAGTGGCGCAGCCACCGGCCCATTTGACCACCGCCACCGACCACGCCAATCCGCGGGCTCATCCTTCTCCCAGCCGATAGGCAGGTTTACCGTAATCGGTCATAGGTGTCACCCATGATGCGCGGCCGCTACGGCGCCCGCGTCGTGATATACCGGGGTGAGCCAATGACGGTAGGCAGCCATCTCGCCCTTGACCACCGAGAAGTAGAGCTGTTGCAGCTTCTGGGTGAGTGGTCCTACCGCTCCCGTCCCGACTCGGCGGCGATCGACCTCGATTACGGGGGTAATCTCGGCCCCGGTGCCGCAGAGGAACAGCTCGTCCGAAGTATACAACTCGGTTCGGTTGATCGCGCGCTCCACGGTGGCGATCCCAAGCTCGGCGGTGGCCAGGGTGACGATCGTGTGGCGCGTAATCCCCTCCAGGATGTTATCGCTAATCGCCGGCGTGTAAAGGGTGCCGTCGCGCACGATGAACAGATTCTCCGCGCTCCCCTCCGAGACGAAGCCGCTGTCGGTCAACATGATGGCCTCGTCAAAACCATTCTGCAGCGCCTCGTTCTTGGCCAGGGCCGCATTGATATAGCCGCCCGTGATCTTGGCCCGCGGGGGAATGTTGTTGTCGGTGGAACGGCGCCAGGAGCTGATCGCGCACCGGATCCCACCGTTGGATTCGATATATTTCCCGAACGGCACACTGAAGATAGTGAGGGCGTCGGGCACCCCCGCCATCGTCACCCCAATCCCTACCCCGCTTTTGTAAACCATGGGGCGAATATACACATTCGAGCGCTGCTCGTTCCGCCGGACCAGATCGACCACCAGGTCGCACAACGTATCAAGGTCATACGAGACCCCACAGCCGATCACATGGGAGGACTGTAGGAGGCGGCGAATATGTTCGCGCAGCCTGAAGATCAGCACCTCTCCACCTGCCGTGGCGTAGCCGCGGATCCCCTCGAAGCAGCCCGTACCGTAGTTCAGGGCATGCGTCATCACGCTCACTTTGGCTTCGCCCGCCGGGACGAAGCGCCCTTCAAAGAAAATCACCTGATCCGCCGCCATGGTCCCTTCCTTCTTATGGTCGCGTGGTCCGCCCAAAGGCGGCGCAAAATTGGGTGGAAAACATGTCCGCCACCTCCGACACGTCCACGGGATATCCCAACTCCTGGGCCAGGCTGGTCATCCGCATCCCAGGATGGCCGCACGGGTTAATGTAGTCGAAGTAGCTCATGGTGGGAGTCACGTTCAAGGCCATGCCATGGAGTACTACCCAGCGCCGCAAGGACATTCCGATCGAGGCGATTTTGCCGTCCCCTACCCATACCCCACGATCCGACGGATCACGCCGCGCCGTCACGCCCCATTCAGCCACCGTGCGGATAATTGTCTCCTCGATGCGCCAGACCAACTCGGTAATACTTCGCTCGTGGGAGGCAAGCTTGATGATCGGATAGGCAACCAATTGGCCAGGGCCATGATAGGTCACCTCGCCGCCCCGTTCAATCCGCGCCACGGTAGCCGAACGGTCTCGCAGCGTCATCTCGTCCACCAGAATGTGAGCGGGATCCGAGTTACGACCCAACGTATACACATGAGGATGCTCGAGAAGGATCAGGGTGTCCGGGATCTGGTCCGCCACCCGAGCCGCGTGGAGACGTCGCTGCTCGGCCAGGGCCTCCTCAAAAGGGACCAATCCCGGACAGAGGACGCGCAGCGGAGCGAACGGAGGGGATGCACCGGGCATGGCGGGAATACTGGATGCCTGCATGATGCGCTGATCGTAGCATACTGGCCGGGCTCGCGGGTGGGGGAGCGCCAATCATCACCCGCGCCACTCCGGTACATTAGAGCATGAGGCGGTCGCTACGCGAGCCGGCAATCAGAGGCGGAAGGCACTCCGCCCATGGAGAGTATCAAAGAGGATCAATGGCAATCCCCCTGAAAACCCGCGACGAGATCGCACGCCTCCGTGAGGCGGGACGGTTGGTGGCGGAGACCTATGAAGTGTTGCGAGAATACCTGGCGCCGGGGGTCAGCACGGCGGAGTTGGATGGGATCGCTGAGCGCTATATTCGCCGCCGGGGCGCGAAACCGGTCTATAAGGGCTACCAACCGGAAGCACGGAAAGGGGTGCGCCCGCCTCCCTTCCCCGGTACCATCTGCGTCGCGGTCAACGAGGTGATCTGTCACGGCATCCCCAACCCAAAAAGGAGGCTGCGCGAGGGTGACATAATTGGGATCGATATTGGCGTGCTCTACCGGGGTTGGGTCGGTGACTCTTGCGTCACCTTCACGGTTGGCGCCATTGACCCACGGTCACGCGCGCTGATCGAGGTAACCAAGGAATGTCTGAACCGCGGAATCGCTCAATCGCGGGCGGGCAGTCACATGGGGGACATTGGCGCCGCCATCCAGGCATATGCCGAACCAAGGGGCTTTTCCGTGGTAAGCGAATATGTTGGCCACGGAGTCGGGAGACGGCTACATGAGGAGCCCAACGTCCCGCACACTGGGGACGCCGGGACGGGGATCGAACTCCTACCCGGAATGGTGTTCACCATCGAACCGATGATTAATCTCGGCGCGAAGGATACCGAGTTGCTGGCCGATCGGTGGACCGTAGTTACCAAGGACCGCGGCCGTTCGGCCCAATTCGAGCATATGGTGGCGATCACGGAGAACGGACCCGAGGTGCTGACTCTTCTATGACGGTTCGATAGCGCGGGCGAATAACCGCGGCTCCAGCCGCGGCCGGCGGGCCGAACCATCGGGAAAAGCGGGCGCGGCTCGGGATTGCGGTTTGCAGTCCGGCCGGGACGCCCTGTGGTTCCGATCCCGCGCGACCAAAGTCGCGTTGTCCTTACCAGCCAACCGTAGTCGGCGGATAGCCCACCTCCACGCCCCAGGCGGCAATATCCCCGCTCGGCCATCCCATGCCGTGCCCGGCAGCCAGGGCCTCCCGTACCGCGACGAGAGCGATCGGGTTGGGAGGCGAGTGGTATGCCTCCAGATTGGCTGCCACTTCCGCGGCGGTCTTGATCCCTACCAGGGTGGATACGACTCCGCCAAGTTGAAACGCCCAACTCAGACTGACCCGAGAGAGAGATTGGCCCAACGCCGTGCACGCCCCGGCGGCCGCACGGCACGCGGCCTTGAGCGCCCGTGGGGCGGGATGCCAGGGCTGGGGGCCGGCATCGCTCAGCAACCCCATGCAGAGGGGGCTCGCGTTGATCACCGCCGTGCCATGCTCCTGGGCAACTGGCAACAAGTCATGGAGTAGCGAGTCGTCGGTGAGAGCGCCATGGCAGTAACTGAGCACGACATCAAGATCGCGAGTGCGGATGGCCCGGTCAAGGACGGCGAGCGGCAGGGCGGACATCCCGATCGCCCGGCACTTCCCCTCGCGCCTGAGGGCCGCTAACGCCTCGTACGTTTCCCCCAGAACCTGCGCGGGCGGGCCAAACTCGATGTCATGGGCGAGTAGGATATCGACGTACTCGGTCCTTAACCGCCGCAGGCTTCCCTCCAGCGAACGACGAATCGCGGAAGCGCCAAAGTCGAAGTCATCCGGGCCATTGCGGCCGGCCTTGGTGGCGATGACCGCCTCCGCCCGCCGTCCGGCCAGAGCGTGGCCAAGGACTGTCTCCGCCAAGGTATCGCCATAGTACGGACTGACGTCGAACAGGGTAATCCCGGCATCCAGAGCCGCCTGGACTGCCCGGTGTGCTTCCATCTCCCCGATCTCGCCATAGACATTGCCCAGGGTAGCACCGCCAAATCCCAGGGATGACACTAACACGCCGGTAGATCCAATAGCCCGATACTCCATCGCGGGCCAAGCCTCCTCGATACCGGTCCCGCGGGACACTCGATTTAGAGAGTCAGTCCCGCGGTCGCGGAGACAGCGCCGGTCATCAGGCTTACCGCCTGATCCATCCCGTCGTTTTCCGGATAGAGGGTACCGACCCGCCGGCCCCGTCGAAGGACGATCATGCGGTTCGCCACCTCGAAGACATGCGGCATATTGTGGCTGATGAAAATAACCGCGGAGCCTTTATCCCGGACGCGCTTCATCAGCTCAAGCACCATGCCCGATTGCGCGACCCCCAGCGCGGCGGTCGGTTCGTCGAGAATCACCACATCCTTGCTCCAAAATACTGCCCGAGCCACGGCGACCGACTGCCGCTGACCGCCGGACAGGGTCTCGACGGTCTGGCGAATAGAACGCAGATTAACCTTCAGGTTCTTCAGGTGAATGGCCGCTTGGTCACGCATGGCCCGCTGATTATAAAAGTCGAACCAGCCCAGCGGAGGGGGCGACTTAATCTCGCGGCCCAGAAACAAATTGGATGCCACGTCCAAATCGGGTGCCAGAGCCAGATCCTGGTAGACAGTCTCGATGCCAGCGGCCCGAGCATCCCGCGGACTGTGGAAGTCCACAACCTTACCGCGCAACCTCAGACTCCCGCTATCGGGACGCACCGCTCCCGCGAGAATCTTGACTAAGGTAGACTTTCCCGCGCCATTATCACCGATTAAGGCGCAGATCTCTCCCTCGTATACCTCGAAGTCCACCTCTTCCAGCGCGGTGACGCTCCCATAGCGCTTCGCGATGCCGTGGGCCGCGAGGATTGGGATCCGTCCTGCCACGTCCTGAGCTTGCATGCATCCTCTCCGATACGGCCTAGCCCGCGACGACGCGACGCTTCCGCCATTGGTCGATCCAGACGATAATAATGAGCAGAGCGCCCTCTACCACCTGTTGCATGTGGGGATCGATTGCATGTGGATCAATATCGATCCCATTGGCCAGCATGTTGACCAGAACCACCCCAAGAAAAGTTCCCAAAATAGTCCCCCGCGCCCCGAATAAACTTGCCCCTCCAAGCACGGCGGCGGAAATCGCGTCCAGTTCGTAGCTCGTGCCCGCGTTCGGATTCGCGGTGCCCAATCTTCCCGTGAGGAGGAGGCCGGCAACACCCGCCGAAAGCCCACTGAGCGCGTAGACGGTCAAGATCGTGGCGCGTACGTTGATACCCACGCGACGGGCCGACTCAGGGTTGCTCCCTAGGGCATAGATATACCGACCGCGCCGCGTAAAACGAAGAAAAATCGCCGATGCGACGCCAAGCACGGCCAGAACGATGAAGATATTCGGGATGGCAAAGTTTGTATTCTCAATCCACGAGGTAAACGGAGTAGGCTGGCCAGTTGGCGACAGCGCCAGATTCAGGCCCTGGGTCACCAGATACGCGGCGCCACGGAGGATTCCCAGCATACCGAGGGTGACAATAAATGGGGGAATCTTCGCCATATCGACCAAGAGTCCATTTACCAGACCGACCGCCAGGGCAAAGAGGAGGGTGGTGAAGATCACGACTGGCGTTGACCAGCCATTGAGGAAGCCCTCCGCCGCGATCACGCCACAGAGACCGAGCAACGAACCAACCGACAGATCGATACCCGCCGTGATGATGACAAAGGTCTCGCCGAGCGCGATCACTCCGACCACCGCCATTTGACGAGCAAGATCCTGCAAGTTCCCCTGGCTAATGAAGATCGACTGGCCAATATCCGAAAGATGTTTAGAAGGTATGGTGTCGAGGGTAAATATCGCGGCCGCGATGAGAATGATGCCCAGGAGTCCAAGCCGAAGCACCAGATCAATGCGTTCCGCCAGCCAGCCTGATATGCCTTCACGACCGCCGCGCGCGACCTCCGGGGCCGGCTGGCTTGCGGGAACCATGGATATAGGTGAATCAGCCACGAACCTTATCCCCTGGGACGCAAAGGCCGGAACGGGCACCCTCCAGCCGCGCCCGCGGCTGAATGGCACCCATTTCGGCCCTCCCGACCAGCTACTACATATGTACTACAGGCCCAACCCGCGGCCTGGCTTGCCCAGCGGCGACAGCAGACCTTCAACCAGCGGTGAATTCGCCGTCTTCGGGGTGGCCACCGTGGCGCCGGTGTCCAGGAACAACGGCAACTTAACCCCGATGCTGGCCAGCACGCCGTACCACACGCCGCCATACCCCATCATATACGGATCCTGCAGGAGGAGGCCATCGACCTGGCCTGCCTGCAATTCGGCCACCAGCGTAGGATCGCTGTCGAAGCCAATCAGCGAGACCTTCTTGGTGCTGACTCCCTTCTCCTTGAATGCCTTTGCCGCGCCTTCCACCATCTGCAGATTATCGCCGAAGTATCCTACCAGATCGGGATGCGCGGCAATCGTGTTCGAAGCAGCGCTTACCGCCGAGAGTTCGCTAGCGTCCCCGGCCCCATCCTTGTGCGCGACGATGGTCAGTCCCGAATACTTCTTGATCCCGGCCAGGAAGCCGTTATCGCGGAGGGTAAGGGAACCGACGTTGGACTGGAAGGTCGCATAGGCGATCTTGCCCGAAACGGCGCCGGTCTTGGCTTTGATCGAGGCGGCAAGTGCATCGGCGCACAGACTGCCGGCGTTAAAGTTGTCGGTGGACAGAAAGGACGTCCGAGGAGCGCCGACCCCGTCGGAATCGACGAGAATCACCTTGATCCCGGCGTTGAATGCCTTGGCGATGGTAGCGTTCAGGGCAGTCTTATCAGTGGGAGCGCAGACAATGAAGTCGGGCTTCTGGGCGATAGCGTTCTCCAGTAACGAGACCTCGGCCGCGATATCGGCTTCGGACGGGCCACCCGTGTACTGTAAACCGGTCACCCCAAGATCCTTTGCCGCGTGTTTGGCGGCGGCGAGCACAATGGCCCAATAGGGGGACGCGACAGTCTTGACAATGGTCACGAAGCGCATCGAGCTCAGCGGCTTGCGAGCCGAGGACGCGAAAGCCAGCAACTCGGGGTTGATCAGTGAAGCGCCGGTGCTCGCTGCCGCAGCGCCCGCGCCCACCACGGCGGCCCGCTGCAAGAGTTCGCGTCGTTTGATCGTCATCTTCGACCTCCCTGATGTGAAAAACATAGCTTGAGGATCGCCAGCGATGAGAAAAGGGATCGAGGATTACCCTCCTTTCACTCAGCGGTATTCCGCTTCGACAGCCAGTTCACCTCAGACGTGAAACTAGCCCATTTTACCCCGCGACAGGGGCGCCGATATATACTCTGGAACGAGACGAGTCGCCAATTCGCAACTGATGCGCCAGGACAATCTCCTGACGAGCGAGCTGCCCTCCGTGTTGCAGGCGATGGATCAGCCGGGTCGCCGCCGTACTTCCCAACTCGTACGCGGGCTGGATGACGCTAGTGAGCGATATCGCTCCTGGATGCGCCCAGGGAACCTCGTCGAAGCAGGCCAGGGCCACATCCTCCGGAATGCGCAAGCCGCGCTCGTAAAGAAGTTGAAGGGCACCCATGGTAAGGCGATTATTGCCGGTGAAGAGCGCGTCAATTGGCGGATCCAGATCCAGTAATTCGCCCGCCAGGCGCCGGGCGCTCTCCTCGCTGTAGGGTCCACTCCGCTCCCATTGGCTGTCAGGCTCGATGCCGGCCTTCCGGAGCGCCTGCCGGTAGCCCTCGGTCCGATCACGGGCGGTCGTGGCCCCATCCGGGCCGGTGATCAGACCGATCCGGCGATACCCATTATCGAGTAAGTGCCGGACTGCCTCACGGGCCGCCGCGACGTTATCGATGAGCACCGTGTCGGTTGAGCCATCGAGTACCCGCCGATCGACCGAGACCACGGGAATGCCGCGCTCCACGAATCGCCGGATCACCGGTTTGCGGTCGCTGGTGGGCACCACGATGGCGCCGGCCACGGGCTCCGCGCGAAGCACCTCAATGTACTGCTGCTCCTTCCGAGGATCCTCGGCTGAGTTGCACAGGACCACCAGATAGCCATTTCGCTGGGCCACATCCTCAACCCCGCGGATCAGTTCCATGTAGAACGGATTCTGCATGTCAATCACCAAGAGTCCGATGATGGTCGATAGGCGCCCGGCCAGCGTGCGGGCTGCGCCACTCGGCTGATATTGCAGTTCTCCCATGGCGGAGCGCACCCGCTCCGCCAGCCCGGCGTCCACGGAATCCGCCCGATTGAGCACTCGCGACACCGTGGCAATGGACACCCCCGCGTGCTCCGCCACATCCTGAATGGTTGCCCGCTTCCGTGGGAGCCGTGATCCCAACGAGCCAGTTTTCGGCATGGATCACATTCCAAACGGTTGCCAGCCGCCTCAGTAAGCGCTTTCCGACGCTACGGTAGCACGGCCGCGCCCCTTCGTCAAGCACCATAGCCGCTCTCTTCTAGAATTACGGACACATGGACGAAACGAAAGGCGCGGATGACTCCTCTGAGCTGGGGATAAGGGCAGCAGCAAAGGAGGTGGCCGCGGAGCCGCCCTCTCTATGGGCTCCGTTCTCTCCGTCTCTCCGTGATTCAAGTTGAATGGCCACACGCACCGGTGGAATCCCAGCCTCCAAGAAAGCGCTTACCGACTCCCAGGTCAACCAGCCTATCAGCCTCGCCTATACGACACTCGTGGCGCGGATTTTACGGCGGTCGCCCCACTCTGTCAAGGAAGGACCAAGATCTTCACCGTATCCGGCGCGGGAGGCGACTCCAGGAGAGCGGGTGTTTCCTCAAGGCCCACCAAACCGGTGATCAGTGACGCGAGATCCAGCTTTCCCGAGGCTGCCAACTCAACCGCCCTCCCATGAGTCAGCGGGTTGAGATACGATCCCATCAGCCGCAGCTCCTTGGCGAACAGGTCGAATGGGCGTACCCGCGCCACCGCGTCGGCGGGCGCCACCCCGACGATCACCACCGTTCCGCCCTTCCGGGCCAGAGCAATGGCTTGCTCGAAGGTCTCCACCACGCCCGCACACTCGAAGACGACATCAGCGCCGCCCGGACACAATCCGCCCGCGCCAGCCACCGCCGTCACGAGATCGCCCAGGCCGGGGTCGTAACTGGCGGCAGCCCCGGATCGTTCGGCCAGCGCCCGGCGCCCGGCCTGCCGGGTCACCATCACCACGGTCGCCCCCGCGAGCGTGGCGAGCCTGACGAGCATCTGGCCGATGACCCCGCCTCCCAGCACCACCACCCGCGTTCCCGGGCGGATCTCCGCCCGGTCCAGGGCCCGGAGACAGCAGGCCAGCGGCTCACAGAGCGCCCCCCAGGTCGCCGGCATGCCGTCGGGGAGTGGGTACGCCTGCCCGTCCGGGATAACCACGAATTCGGCCAGGCCACCGTCAAGATCCACCCCAAGCGCCATCCTGGCGGGACACAGGCAAGGTTCGCCGCGGCGACATTCAGCACATATGCCACAGGCGATATTCGGGTCGACCGCTACCCGTTCTCCTGGAGTGAGCCGGCTGCCCTCGCCGACCGCCGCCACGGTGCCGGCGAATTCATGGCCAGGAATAAGGGGGAGCGCGGCCGCGTATTCGCCTCGGTAGATGTGGCGATCAGTACCGCAGATGCCGCACGCCTCGACCCTTATCAGTGCTTCTCCGCGCGCCGGAGCCGGTGGCTCCAGCGCCACCACCCGCATACGCCCGACCGCCTCCAGACGCGCCGCCCGCATGGCCATGTCAGAGAGTCGCCCCCAAAATCCAGGGATTGAATTCCTCCTCGCCCACCCCCTGCGCTTCGCTCTTTGAGTGCTCCCCAGAGGCCACGGCCAGAATCTTCTCGAAGATCTCCTGGCCTACCTCCTCGAGGGTGCCCCCTTCAAGCACCCGGCCGGCGTTGATATCCATGTCCGCTTCCATCTTCCGATAAAGCACCGGATTCGTCGCCACTTTGATCGATGGGGACGGCTTGAAGCCGAAGACCGAGCCGCGGCCAGTGGTGAAAACTACCAGGTTACAGCCGCCCGCCACCTGGCCGGTTACCGAGACCGGATCGTAGCCGGGAGTGTCCATGTGGACGAAACCGTGGTCAGTGACCTGATGAGCGTAGCGGACGACCGCGGTCAGCGGGGTGCTGCCGCTCTTGGCGATCGCTCCCAGCGACTTCTCGTAGATGGTGGTAAGTCCGCCGGCCTTATTGCCGGGACTGGGATTGTTGTCGATTTCCGCCCCCAGCATGGCAGTGTGCTCCTCCAACCAATGGATCCGCTCCAACAACGCCTCGCCCACCTCGGGCGAGACCGCGCGGCGGGCCAGTAAATGCTCGGCCCCGTAGACCTCGGTCGTCTCGCCCAAAACCACCGTACCGCCCTGGCGGACCACTTCGTCGGCCGCCAGGCCAACGGCGGGATTCGCGGTCACCCCGGACCACGCATCGCTACCCCCGCATTGGAGGGCCACCATCAGATGTTCAGCCGATTGGGTGGTGCGCCGAGCCTCGTTCACCTTCGGGAGCAGTTCCTCCACGGCCCGCACACCCGCCTCTACCGCCTCCGCCAGGCCGCCTTCATCCTGGATCACGAACACGGGAGGCGCGTCACCCTCCAGTCCCTGGCTGGCCAGCAAGTCACGCACTTGATTTCCCTCGCAGCCCAGGCCGATGATCACATAGGCCCCTACGTTGGGGTGATGAGCGAACCCGGCCAGAGTCCGCTGCAATTGGGCGATCTCCGGGCCGCCGTACCGGGCGGCGCACCCAGCCTTATGAGTGATCGGAATCACCCCGTCCACATTGGGGTAGCGCTCACGCAGGCCCTCGCGGAAGCGATCCGCAACCCGCTGAGTGACCGTGGCGCTGCAATTGACCGTGGAGATAACGGTGACATAGTTTCGGGTGCCAACCCGCCCATCGGCCCGGAGGAAGCCCTGAAAGGTCCGCCGGCGCTCCGCCGGCACGTACGCCACGGGCCGGGCATCCACGCCGAAGTTCGCGTCTCGGGCAAAGTCATGCACCGCCAGGTTGTGGCTGTGTACGTGGTCACCGGGCGCGATCGGGACGGTCGCGAAGCCGATGATCTGTCCATACCGATGTACCGACCCGCCCTCCGGCACTTCTCGCAGGGCCACTTTATGGCCAACCGGAATCAGGTGAGAGACCTTCAGCCGGCCCCATGGCCCGTCGATCACGCGCCTTGGCGGCAATTCTACCTTAGCCACCGCGACGTCATCGTCCGGCTGCAGTTGGATCGCCACCTCGGCGAGCGGCACCGGCGTGGCCGTGACTCCCAGTCCTGCTATCTGAATCATTCCACTCGTCGAATCGCTCACCCCAGTCTCCTCTCGCGCCCATGGCGCCCGTGTGCCCGAAACCTCATCTCCGTGCCTCAGTGTACGCCAAGCCGAGGCATCGGTGCACGGAGGGATCACGGCGGTCACGGCGGTTGTCCGCGGCTCCCCAGTGCGGACGCCTCTCTGCATACAGCTCCGTGTACGAAGAGCCCGAGCGAATGTCAAGACCCGCGCTCAGCGCAGATGTACCGTAATCGGGCGCGAGCCGTGCATACGCTGGAAACGTTCACGGGTCAGCCGCATTTGCACATCGACACGATACCCGGCCCGCCCGTTGTACGCGCGAGCGCTCCCTATCGCTTCGAAGCCGCACTTCTTATAACAGGCTTGGGCGCGGGCGTTCGAGGCGTAGGTAATGAGGACCATGGAATTGAGGTTGGTGTAGCGGAAGAGGTGCCCCATCAAGGTGACGATGGCTTCGGTTCCATACCCATTGCTCCAACAGGTCCGCTCTCCGATATAGATCCCTAACTCAGCCTGGCGCCGCTCGAAAACGAGATTGAAGTAGGAAACCATGCCAATCATCTGCCCATCCTCGCTCAGAATGGCATAGCGATCTCGGGTGGCGTCCCGGCTGGCCGCCCAGGCCAGGACGTCGGCCTCGAACTGGACCATCGATGGGGCGGAAGGAATGCTCCCACTCCAGAATTGTAGTTCGTCGTCCTGGCCCCAGCGGAACTGGCGCAGTACCTCGGCCCGGCTGAAACCAAGGGAAACATGCCGGAGCGTGATTCTCGGTCCCACCAGATACGCGGGAGAGACAACGCTTCGTAGCCATTCGGGAGGGGCTTCTTCGATTCGCACGGCAGAAGTATAAACCAGCTTTCACTGCCCCGCAATCAGACTCCTGGAGAGCAACCATGCCGCGCCCTTGTGGCAATGGCGCCCACTTCACGACCACGACTTGGGGGCGCGAGTCTTGGCGATAATGGGCTAGAATCCTGATCATCGCCGTTACCGCGATAGCCAGCCCACAATCTCTTCCACCGGGGCGGCGTTCCACACATCCTGGCGCCGGGCGCCGCCCCGCCTGGCCGTACGGACCCCGAACTCCATCAGGGAAAGCTGATCGACCGCGTGCGCGTCGGTGTCGATGGTCAGCTTCACGCCCGCCTCCAGGGCCAGGCGCGCGTCCGCGTCCCTGAGATCGAGGCGAGCGGGGTTGGCGTTGACCTCCATGGCGGTCCCGGCGCGGGCGGCGGCGGCGAACACGGCCTGCCGATCGAATTCCATCCCGGAGCGGCCGCCGATCAGCCGGGTACTGGGATGGCCGATAATGTCCACATGTGGATTCTCGATCGCCCGGATCAGGCGTGCTGTCGCTTCTTCGCTGGATTGGCTCATGGCCGAATGAATCGATCCGATCACCAGATCAAGTTCCGCCAGCACCTCGTCGGGAAAATCCATGGCGCCATCGGCCCGGATGTCCACCTCGGAGGCAGCGAATACCCTGATTTCTGGATAGCGGGCCGCCACCTCCCGAATCGCCGCGCGCTGGGCGCGCAGCCGCTCCGGCGTGAGCCCATGCGCCACTCCCAGGCCGCCTGAGTGATCGGAGATCGCCATGTAGCGGTAGCCACGATCGCGGGCCGCCCGCACCATCTGCTCGATCGTCGCCCCCCCGTCACTCCAGTCGGTATGGAGATGCAGATCTCCGAGTATGTCGTCCGGCTCGATCAGGGTGGGCAGCCCGTGCTTCGCCGCCAACCGTATCTCATCTCGGCCCTGACGCAGTTCCACCGGGATGAATTGCAGGCCGAGGGCGGTGTAGAATGCTTCCTCGGTCTCGAATCGCCGCGTGACTCCCGTGGCTACATCCTCGATGCCGTACTCCGAGATCTTCAAACCGCGAGCCACCGCGTATTCCCGCAACAGAATATTGTGTTGCTTGCTCCCAGTGAAATGCTGAAGCAGCGACCCGTAGTCCTCCGGTTCGACCAGCCTGAGATCCAACTGCCTGCCGCCCGACAGGATGACGCTGGACTTGGTTGGCCCCTGGCCCAGAACGCGCTCGACCTCAGGAAGATTGACCAGGACATCCATCACCGCCAGCGGCTCTTCCGCGACTCCCACGAGGTCGAGATCACCCACCGTATCCTGGTACCGCCGTGCGCTCCCGGCCACCGTGAGGCGCCGCACCCCTCCGGCCGCGTTGAGCGCGGCCATCACGCTCGTCACCCGGCTCCATGCCTCCCCCAGAGGCATCCGCGCTCCGTGTTCCTTAAAGGCGGTGATATTCCGCAGAATATTGGCCGCCGACTTGGTTCCCACCCTGGATAGTCCGGCCAGTCGGCCGTCGATCGCGACGGCCTCAAGTTCCGCCACGCTGCTCACCCCAAGCTCCCGGTAGACGCGGGCCGCCAGCTTTGGACCCATTCCCGGCACCCGAAGCAGCGCCACCACGCTCTCGGGGAACTGTTGGTGCAGATCGACGGCCAATTGCGTAGTGCCGGTCGCCTCCAATTCCTGGATGTGCTCGCTAATCCCCGCCCCTATCCCGGCGACCCCTTTGGGGTCGCGGGCCAGGATGGCGGCCACCGGCTCGGCCAATGACTCCACGGCCTCGGCGGCGCGCCGGTAGGCACGGATGCGGAACACATTATCCTCGGTCATTTCCAGGAGGTCAGCGATCTCGCGTAACCCCGCGGCAATCTGTCCGTTGCGCATGAAATATCTCCTCCCAAGCTCGGTGAGATCAATTTCCCTGAAATGGGATGATGTACATTGGACAACTAGTCACAGCTAAGTTATACTATTGTGGCGGTGGAGCAATACAGTTCATGGAAGGTTCAGACCATGAAGGAACAGAAGGGCAAGGGAGCGTCAGCGCTCATAGCGATCAACAAGACAGCGGGCAAGGCGTTCCGGAAATCCAGCGAGTCGGACGAGTGGGAACCGGTGGATCCCAAGTCGATCAATGGCGGTTCCGCCCTTGAGCGAGCGGGCCACGAGAAGATCGGCAATAACTGGTTCTCCATCTACAAGACAGGCATCTAGGGGTCAAGCAATCGCGTGTGCCCCGCCTACCCCCAGCCCCGTCGAGGAATCCACCGCGCCTGTTCCCCTCATACAGGCGGGCTGGGGGTGGCGTCTCACCCGTCAGTACGTCTGGGAGCGTGCTCCTGGATATAGCGCGCCACATCCGCCGTGTTGGTACCGGGCGTGAAAACGGCGGCAACCCCGGCCGCGATCAACGGAGGAATGTCGGCTGCTGGAATAGTCCCGCCGGCGAGGATTAGCACGTCTTCAGCCTGTTGAGTTCGGAGCAACTCCGCTACCCGCGGCAGCAGGGTCATGTGGGCTCCGGACAGGATACTGAGGCACACCACCGCGACATCTTCTTGAATGGCGGCGCTGACGATCTGGTCGGGAGTTTGGCGCAAGCCGGTATAGATAACTTCCATTCCCGCGTCTTTCAGGGCGTGGGCAATCACCTTCGCGCCCCGATCGTGTCCATCCAGGCCCGGTTTGGCTACCAGAACACGGATGCGCTGGTCCGCGAACTCCGCCTCGCCCTCATCCCTGTTTGCCAACGCTTTTGCCTTTGACTACCTCATAGACCACGGTTCCATGGAAATGGGCCAACGGAAGGAAATGGCTCGGGTATCGCTTGATCACGGGCCGCAAGTACTGCTTGGTCGTGTAGGTCCAGTCGAAGTCATCATAGATCACGAAGTCTCGATGGTCGCTGCCCAGATCATGGAGCATGGCCTTCTGATTGAAAATGTAGGGGTAGTTGCGCGACGCCAAGCCCGTCCACAGATACAGCAGATTTGGGCTGCGATTTATGACCGTGCTGCCGCTGGGTGCGTGCTGAGCCACCCAGTCCGCGGCAGCGTGGAAATCACGCCAGTCGGCGTAGGCCCGCCATTCCCCAAGTCTCCCCACCTCATAGTGATAGCCGGCCCGGTGGTCCGCCAGGGCCGTACGCCAGGTCTGATACCCCGACCGGCCAAGAAAGGGAATCAAGAGCACCGTCGCGATCAGCCGCGGATCGATCATTCGCAGGCGCCACGGGAGCGAGGCCAGCAAGCTGACCGCTTGCGCGAGATAATACAACAGGAATGGCAGCACCGGTACGGCGAAGCGAAGGTCTTTCCAGGGCCAGAGGAGTACGATCAGCACATAGAAGATCATGTACGGCTCGGCCATGGTCCGCCGCGCGAGTAGGGAATAGACAAAGCCGCCAAGACAGACCAAAAGGAGCACGAGTGAGATCCGGCCCAGGATAAACACGCCGTCCCAGCCGTTGCCGAGCAGCATGTGCTGGAACTCCTGGGCGTAATAGGAAAGATTCTCCCCCATGCGCCGAAAAAGGCCGCTGCTGCTCACCGTTCCGGCGTCGGGGACGTAGGCTTGCTTGAGGAAGAACTGCCCCATGTAGTTATGTCCCTGGCCCGAAAATGCCACCCGATTCCGCAGCGTCCACGCCCCCGCCGTCACCACCAGCACCGCCCCGGTCAGCAGCACTTTCTGAATCCGCTGCCACCATACCGTCCGATCCGTGGGCAGCGGGGAGGCGAAGAGCAGGAAGAGGGGAAGAGCCACGCACAAACTCATGCCAATGGTGCGGGTGAGAAAGGCCGCCGCCGTGGCCGCCGCCGCGAGAAGGCCGGCGCGAGTATACGGATTGTCTTCCTCCGCGTAGACGGAGGCGAACCAGCAGGCAACCACGGTGAAAAAGAGGTAGGGGACCTCGGTAAGGACTTTATGGGAGTAGGACCAGATCAGGCTCGAGGTGGCGGCGGCCACGGTGATCACCAGGGCCAGGGGAGCCGAGCCCAGCCAACGCCGGAAGAGGAAGAAGCAGACCACGAAGGCGCCCAGGGCGAAAAGAGTGACCACCAGCTCCATCAAATAGACTGCCCCAGCGCCGAAGGCAAAGACTATAGGGGTCAGCAGGACGGGGAACAAAAAGGGATACTGGGCTTCGATCCGGGGAGCCGGTCCCTGAATATCCGTATAGCCATGACCCGTGGCCATGGCCTTGGCCAGAATGATGTAGACCGCGTTGTCGCCCTCGACGCTCAAATAATTGGTCAGACTGATCAGATACATACCCGCGATGCCGAGGAGTGCAACCGCGCACAGGGCCATGAAAGTATATCGCCAGATTGGCGCCTCGACGAACCCTGGCGCCCACCAGGCGTCGGAATTCTTTGCCGGCAGGGCAAGCGATTCGACCGGCCGAGCCAGGGGCGGCCCAGGTTCATTGCTCGGCAGCGAGGCCATGGCTAAAGGGTCCGTCCCACCGCCGAAACCACCGCCGGCAACTCACGCATCAGCCGCGCGAATGCTTCGGGGCGGAGTGACTGCGGCCCGTCGGACCACGCCTGATCGGGTTGTGGATGCACTTCGATCATCAAGCTATCCGCCCCTACCGCCACCGCGCCTTTCGCCATCACATTGACTAGGGCGTGCCGGCCGGTGCCATGGCTGGGATCCACCACCACGGGGAGGTGGCTCAACTCCTTGATGATCGGCACCGCCGTAAGGTCGAGCAGATTCCGCCGGAGCCCGGCATCGTCCATCACCGGAAGTCCACGCTCACAGAGCATCACGCCCCGGTTGCCTTCGCTCAGCACGTACTCGGCCGCCAGCAACCAATTCTCGATCGTGGGATACATGCCGCCGCGCTTGACCATGACCGGCTTCTCCGAGCGGCCGGCCTCCCGCAGCAGCGCGTAATTCTGCATGTTACGGGCGCCGATCTGCAAGAGATCGGCATACGAGGACACCAACTCCACGTCATGAGGATCCAGAACCTCGGTCACGATGGCCAGACCAAAGCGGTCTCGGGCCTCGGCCAGAATCTTCAGCCCGTCCTCGCCATGGCCCTGAAAGTCGTAGGGAGAGGTGCGTGGCTTATACGCCCCTCCGCGGAGGATGGTAGCGCCGGCGGCGGCGACCGCCTCGGCGGTAGCGAGCACCTGTTCTCGGGTCTCCACCGAACATGGCCCTGCCATCACCGCCACGCGCGGGCCGCCAATTTCCACCTGGCCCACCTTGACGATCGTGGATTCGGCCTGGAACTGCCGGCTGGCCAACTTGTAGCGCGAGGTGATCGGCACCACGCGCTCCACGCACTCCAGCGCCCCCAGAGCTTCCGCCAAGACCGCCTTGCGGCTTTCAGGGACACCAATCGCCCCGATGACCGTGTGTTCGGAACCCGAAACATTGGTCGCGAAGCCCAGATCAGTGAGCCGCGACACAACATAGTCGCGGTCAGCGGCCCCACTGCCGATTTTGAGAATGATGATCACTCGCGATTGCCTCTGGGGGTATGAGGGAACCTACGGCCCCGATACCCCGCGCGGTCGGGACGGAGGGAGCCGAAACTCAGTCTCTTCCCAGTGTCCCACATGGGCGGTCCTACACACAAGGCGCTCATGCACGACTCCCAGCATTCTCGTCCTTCTCCGCCCATAACTGGCGGATCGCCGTGGCCGCCGCCTCATAGTTGAAACCGCGCCTGGCCAGAAATCCGCCCATACGGCGAGTAAATGTCTCCTCATCCAGCCTGGACATGGCATGCAGGCGGCGCCGCCCGGCCTCCAAGGCCAACTCCGCGTCGCTACCCGTGGCGACATCGGCCAGAGTCTCTTCCGCCATGTCGCGATTGATGCCCTTCCGGCGCAGTTCTTGCTCCAGGGAACGAGCGGATCGCGGGCTGAAGGCTACCCTATTTTCCACCCACATCGCCGCGAACCGGCGATCGTCCAGGAGACCCTGGCGCTCCAACTCCGCCAGACAGGCGTCAATGACCTCCGGATCGAGCCGCTCGCGCCGTAAACGGGTCCGTACCTCGGCCGACGAGCGGGGGCGATGGGCCAGGAAGCGATTGGCGACGGTCACGGCTTCGCCGATCCTCGCGGCCGCTTGCAGTTCGGCAAGCTCAGCCTCGTCCAGTTCCTGGCCACGGGCCAGACCGCGCTCCGCCACCAATTGATCGGGGATCGAGCCCAGTAAAACCCCATCGACTTCGATCTCCAGGTATCCTAGTCTATGAGCGGCGGGTGCCAATCGAGTTATTGTCGCCATGCGCCATACTTTCACCCCGCTTCGGGGAATCCAGCCTATCGTCCTCTCCGTAGTATGCCACGAGGGACCGCATAGATTATTGATCGCGAACAGACTCCCAGGGCCCGCCCTTCAGCTTGACCTTTGGCCCGCGGCGTGGTTATGGTGTGCCTGGATCTGGGGAATACCGCGACGGAGGCTCGCCGAATGAACACCAACCCCGCGACGCGCCTGCGGGCAGCCGCCGCTCCTTCGCCGGAGTTTCCTCGGCCGGCGGAGCGCGCTCACTCCAACCCTTTTACCCGCGCTTTCCCGCTCCCGGCCCTCCCGCCGCTCGACGTGGCGATCATCGCCGTCCTGATCATTGGCGGTCTCTTCCTCCGCCTGGTGGTACTGGGTGACCGGCCGCTGCACCACGACGAAAGCCTGCATGCCACCTATTCATGGTATCTGATGGGCAGGGCCAATCCCGAGTATAACTACGACCCAATGATGCATGGGCCGCTGCAGTTTCACATGATTGCCTTCTTCTACGCCCTCTTCGGATCGAGTCCCTTTACCGCGCGCCTCTGGTCCGTCACCTGCGGCACGGCCCTGATCGCGGTCCCTCTCATCCTCTATCGGCATCTTGGCCGCTGGACGACCTTCATCCTGATGACCATGCTGTGTCTGTCCCCGGTCACCCTCTACTTTTCCCGCTTCGCGCGCGAGGATATGCAGTACGCGCTGTTTACTCTCTTGCTGGTGGCTTCCATCCTGCGATTCGTCCTGGACCATCGGGAAGGGCGGGCGCTCCATTACCGCTGGTTGTACGTGGTCGCCGTCGCCTTCATCATGGCCTACGCCGCCAAGGAGAGCATCTATCTTACCACCGCCGTGCTCGGTGCCTTCATTGGGGCGCAACTGGCCCTGGAATTGATCGAGGGCGCCTGGTGGTCCGCGCCTGCCGCCGGACTGGCCCTGATGGCCGCCGGCGCCCTGGGCCATCAGCTGACTATCGCGGTGCTCGGCGCCCTGGTGATTACCATTGTCCTCCTGATTCAGCTCTGGGCCAGCCCCAAATCCGGGTTGGTGGCCGATGCCATGCGGGCCACCCCTTGGCCGGCCTGGGCTATCGCGGGCTCGATCATCGTCCTCATGTTCATCCTCCTCTACTGGCCAATCGGCGCCCCCGCCTCGTGGTCTTTCCTGCCAGGCAGTAACATCGTGCATACCACGGTGGACATTCCCGGGCAGGCGGCTGGGAAGCCATATTCGTACAGCACGGATGGCTTACTCGGTGGTTTGCAGTACTGGCAGGAGCAGCAATTGGTGGCCCGCGGCGGCCAGCCCTGGTTTTACTATTTGCTGGTCATCCCGCTCTACGAGTGGACGATCGTCCCCTTTGGGATCATCGGGGCCGTGTATATTCTCCGCCGGCGGCGGACGATGATCAATCTGTTCCTCCTGTGGTGGACCTTCGCCACCTTCGTCCTCTACGCCTACGCCTCGGAGAAGATGCCCTGGAATTCGCTGCATCTGGTGGTGCCGCTGGCTACCCTGGCCGCCATCGGCCTCTATGTGTCGATTACGCACGTCAAACGCCGGCTCAGATATCTGGCGATCGCCGCCGCCGTGGTGACCGGGGTGTTCACCGTGCATAATTCCTTCACCCTGGCCTATGTCAACGGGGCGAGCCCGGTTGAATACATGGTGTATGTGCAGACCACTCAGGACGTCCCTGACGTCTACAATGAAATGCAAAGGCTGCAGGGCCACTACGGAGCGGCCCTGCCGATCAAGGTGGATGGCGATGATGTATGGCCATGGGCCTTCTACCTGAGGGATCCGAGCCGCTGGAGCATCGCCTACAATTATGGCGCGGTGGCCCAGTATGGGCTCCCCACCCAGCCCGTGCTCCTGGTGAGCGACACGAACTACCCTGCCCTGGCAACCTCGTTGGCCAATAATTACGTGGCCTTCCGCGAGAAGCTCCGCTGGTGGAATCCCGAGGAGTACAAGGACGCGTATGTAAACCGATTCAATGCCAAGGGCCAGCGCGACTCACGGCTTCAGCGTTTGGGCTATTTCCTCAAGGACGTCGTTACCCCAAGCACCTGGGGCCATATCCTGCAGTGGGAAGTGCAGCGCCGCCCGTTCACCCCGACCGCCTGGGATAACTGGGGCAATCAAACCGACTTCTACTTCTTGGTCGATAAGAAGTATGTACAATACCTCTCGCCCAAGTACCAAAAAATGGCCCAGCAACAACTGGCGGCGGAGCAGCAGGCGGACCCGTTCGTGGGCAAGTTGAAGACGGTCACCGCCACGACCGCCTATGGACAGGGCGGCGTCGCGGCCGGCGCCGTCACCAGCCCCGGCCCGGTCGCCCTTGACCATCAGGGCGATGTTTTGGTTGGCGACCTCCAGGGACACCGGATCGCGGTGCTGTCGCCCACTGGTAAGCTCCTCCGGGTCATTGGCGGTCCCGGAACTGGTCCCGGCCAGTTCAACGCCCAGTACGCCCCGGCGGTGGGAGGGATCGCCGTAGCGGCCAACGGGAACATTTATGCTACCGATACCTGGGGCGAACGGGTGGAGGAGTTTTCACCCACTGGAACCTTCATTCGCGCCTGGGGCCAGGGTAACTTGAACCAGACCAACCTCAAGCCTGACGACTTCTATGGCCCGCGCGGCATCGCCATCGCGCCGAATGGCAAAATCTACGTTGCCGACACCGGCCACCGGCGGATCCAGGTCTTCGACCCCAGTGGGCGGTTCGTCCTGTCCTTTGGCAGCGGCGGCACCCTGGCCGGCCAATTTAATGAGCCGTCGAGTGTGGCCATCGACAGCCAGGGCAATGTCTTCGTGGCCGATTACTGGAATCAGCGGGTGCAGGAACTGAGCCCCACCGGCCAACCGCTCTCCACGTTCAATGTCCCCGCCTGGCAAGGCGGCACGGGCGACCGCCCGCAGATCGCGGTGGATGGACAGGATCGAATCCTGGTGCCGGATTCCACGGGATCGCGCATTCTGGTCTATTCCAATCGCGGCGTCCCGGAATACGCCTGGGGCGGCCTGGGAACCGGACTGGCGCAGCTCAAGGCGCCCGTGGCCGTGGCGAGCGCGGGCAACACAATCATCGTTAGCGACGCGGGCAACACAAGGGTACTGCGCTACCTCGCGCCCTAGAGGGCGTGGGGAGAGAGGTGACCAGAAGTTCATGAGCAAAATACACGATATTACGGAGCAGATGCTGCTTGGCCCACGGGTACGGCAGAATCACGCGCTCGAGCACGCCACCATTTCACTCCTGAGCCAGCGGAATCCCAGGAGCATGCTCCGCGGGCGTTCCACCGCCAACGGTTTCTACGTCTACGGCCAGTTGGAGATGGATGACCTCCGCGACTGTGCCGCCGAAGCCCTGCAGCGGCTCCGGAACGGAGAACCGGAAATGGCAATCCATCCACGCTGCGGCACCAACCTGGCGGTAGCGGGAATGATGGCTGGGATCTCGTCGGTCCTGGCAGGCGAGATTCCCCCCAAACGGAACCGCTACAGTCGGGCCGTACTTGCCTCTCTCTGTTCGCTGTTCTTCGCCCCCCCGGTCGGCATGTATGTGCAAAAGCGATTCACCACCAAGACTCCCACCGACACCATGACTATCGTCGATGTGGCCCAGCGAGGGTTGGTCTCAAAGAATAGCTATTTCGTCAGCACGGCGTTTTCGTAATGAAACTCCATTAGTATCCCGAGACAGATAGCTTGTTTATCGACCTACTAGATGAAGCTGCTGCCGAGTCCTCCGAAATCGCGCCCGACGTGGTGGCAAACTACCACGCCGCCGGCGCCGTGGTCGGCATAGGTATTGATCTGGCGTCCACAAAGATCGACCAATCCACGGTCGAAATGCGTGAGCTTCCAAACGGGCGCGTTCTTGCCGGTCCGCGATCCCTTGACAGCGTGAAAGCCAGCGCCTAACCGATCGGCCTATCTGGGGCGCAACTGGATTTGGTGACTCACACTCCCGAGAGGTGTCCCCATCTTTACTCAGCATCGCCGCGAAACGTGCTATCGTTAGGCGGCATGTATGGTGTTGGCCATTTTACGGCGGCCGCTAGGCGAATCATCCCCAGCCCGTCTTGACGAGCGGCCCGCGGCGTGCGATCATGGGTATGTAAGTTGGACAATTGTTCTATTGCTGAGAGGGATGCGCGGTCATGGCTGTTGACTATAACGCCAATCAAATCCAGATCCTGGAAGGGCTGGATGGGGTCCGGCGCCGCCCTGGCATGTACATCGGCAGCACCGACTACCGCGGGATGCACCACCTGCTCTGGGAAATCATCGACAATGCGGTCGATGAATTCATGGGCGGCTTTGGTGACCAAGTGGTGGTTACGCTCCGTGCCGATGGCGGCGTCACCGTACGGGACTTCGGGCGCGGCATTCCGGTGGACAAGCATAAGACCGGGAAGAGCGGCCTGGAAGTGGCCCTTACGGTTCTGCACGCCGGGGGCAAGTTCGGCGCCGGCAGCTACAAGGTGTCCGGCGGCCTGCATGGAGTGGGGCTCTCGGTGGTCAACGCCCTCTCCTCGCGCCTGGTGGCGGAGATCCGCCGGAACGGGGCCCGCTATCGGCAGGAGTACGATCAGGGAAAGCCTCAAGATGATGTGAAGCGGGTCGGACGGTCGGACGATACGGGAACCGAGATCAGCTTTTGGGCCGAGCGGAAGGTCTTCGGCGATCTCGACTGGCGCCTCGACCTGATTCGGGCCCGGCTCCGTGAATGTTGCTACCTCAACCCCGGCCTCACCGCCCAGGTCATTGACGAGCGCGTGGAGCCCGCCAGCTCCCGTACCTTCTATTTCGAGGGCGGGATCACCAGCTACGTCCGCCATCTGAACGCGAACCGAACCGTCCTGCATCCACCGATCACGATCAGCCGGGTCGCCGGCCCCACTCAAGTGGATATCGCCCTCCAATACAACGACACCTTCAACGAAACCGTCTTCACCTACGCGAACGCTATCCATACGGTCGAGGGCGGCACGCACCTCACGGGCTTCCGCGGCGCCCTCACGCGCGTCCTCAACGATCTGGGGCGGAAGCTGGGGGTATTGACCAAGGAGGCCAGTCTGACCGGCGACGATGTGCGCGAGGGCCTGAGCGCGGTGATCTCGGTCCGCCTCCCCGAGCCCGAGTTCGAGGGCCAGACCAAGAGTAAGTTGGGCAATAGCGAGGTGCGGAGCCAGGTGGACGGGGCACTGGCTGAAGGACTGCTCGCGCACTTTGACCGGGCGCCGAACGACATCAAGAAAATCGTGGAGAAGTGCTGGCTGAGCGCTCGGGCCCGCGAGGCGGCGCGGAAGGCGCGCGATCTGGTGGTCCGGAAGGATCCGCTGGCGATCAGCACCCTACCCGGTAAGCTGGCGGACTGCCAGGAGCGCGACCCGGAAAAATGTGAGCTGTTCGTGGTCGAGGGAGATTCGGCCGGCGGTTCGGCCAAACAGGGGCGGGACCGCCGATTCCAGGCCATCCTCCCCCTCCGGGGAAAGATCTTGAACGTGGAAAAGACCTCGGTGGAGCGGATGTTGGAGAGCGACGCGATCAAGTCGCTGGTCACCGCCCTCGGCACCGGGATCGGCCATGGCTTTGACCTGGCCCGCCTCCGCTATGGGCGCCTGATTCTAATGACCGACGCCGATGTTGACGGCGCCCACATCACCACCCTCCTCCTCACCTTGATTTTCCGCCACATGCCGCAACTGATGAGTGAGGGACGCCTCTACATGGCCCAGCCGCCCCTCTACAAGATTACCTTCGCCAAGGAATCTCACTGGGTCTATAACGAGGCTCAGCGTCAGGCGTTGGTGAAGAAGGCCGGGAAGCAAAAGGTGGAGATCCAGCGCTATAAAGGTCTGGGTGAAATGACTCCGGACCAGCTATGGACCACCACGATGAATCCGGCCACCCGCACCCTACTCAAGGTACGGGCCGAGGATCTGGTGCATCTGGATGAAACCTTCAGCATGTTGATGGGCAGCGCCGTGCCGCCCCGAAAGAAGTTCATCGAAACGCACGCCCACGCGGCGCGCAACCTGGACGTGTGAGGAAGACCATGGCCGAAGCACCCGCCCTTCAGATTGTCGATATCGACCTCGACCAAAAGATGCGTGAGTCGTATGTCGACTACGCGATGAGCGTGATCACCTCGCGCGCCCTGCCAGACGTACGTGATGGGCTCAAGCCGGTGCAGCGTCGTGTCCTTTTCGGCATGCACGAATTGGGGATGCGCCACGACGCCGCCTACAAGAAGAGCGCCCGTGTGGTGGGCGACGTGCTCGGGAAGTATCACCCGCACGGTGAGCAGGCAGTGTATGATGCCCTGGTCCGCCTGGCTCAGGATTTTAGCGTCCGCTACCCGCTCGTGGACGGCCAGGGTAACTTCGGCTCGATCGATGGCGATAATCCGGCCGCCATGCGCTACACCGAGGTCCGCCTCACCGCCCTGGCCGAGGAGTTGCTCGCCGACCTGGATAAGAATACGGTCGCCTTCGCCGATAACTTCGACGGCTCGATGCGCGAACCGACCGTGCTCCCGGCCAAGGTGCCGCTGTTCCTCCTCAATGGGGCCGATGGGATCGCCGTGGGAATGGCCACCAACGTCCCGCCCCATAACCTGCGCGAAGTGTGCGACGCGATCATCACCCTGGCCACGCACCCGGATACCTCCGCCGATGAACTGATCTCTATCCTTCCGGGGCCGGACTTTCCTACCGGGGGGATGATCGTGGGCCGGGAAGGGATCGACCGCGCCTATGCCACCGGTCAGGGCCGGATCCTGCTGCGGGGAATCGCGGGGATCGAGGACGACGGGAAGGGCCGGCAGACCATCGCGATCACCGAGATCCCCTATCAGGTGAAAAAATCACAACTGATCGAGTCAATCTCCGATCTGGTCCGCGAACGGAAGCTGGAGGGGATTTCCGCCCTGCGTGACGAATCCGACCGCACGGGGATGCGGATCGCCATCGAGATCAAACGAGATGCCACCGCCGCCGCCGTGCTCAAAACCCTCTACCACAAAACCAACCTGCAGATCACCTTCGGCATCAACATGCTCGGCCTGGTGGATGGCAGCCCTCACCAATTGTCGATCAAACGCTCGCTCAATCTGTTCATCGAGCATCGGAAACATGTGATCACCGCCCGCACCCAGTTCGATCTTGATGAGGCCAGCAGCCGGCTGCATGTGCTGGAAGGTCTCCACAAGGCCCTGGGCGCCCTGGACACCGTAATCGCCCTCATCCGGTCCGCGCACTCCACCGACGCCGCCACCAGGGCCCTGGTGGAACAATTGGCCCTCACTCCCACCCAGGCGCGCGCCATTCTCGATATGCGGCTGGCCCGCCTCTCGGCCCTGGAACGGAAGAAGATTCTCGACGAACATCGTGAGGTGCAAAAGCAGGTGCGTGATCTGGAGGCGATCCTCAATTCACCCCGGCGCATCCTCGATCTGATGATCGGCGAATTGCGTGACCTACAGACCCGCTTTGGCGACGACCGGCGCACCCGGATCATCGATGACGCGGCGGACGTGCCCTTGAGTATCGATGAGCTTCTCCCCAATCAAGCCACCGTGGTAGCCCTGGGGATGGACGGCGCGATCAAGCGTCTGGACCAATTCGGCGGCCGGGGCAGCGCACGCGAGGTGCCACGCCAGTATCTTGGCTGTAACACCCGCGACCTGCTGCTGCTCTTTAGCGCCAAGGGCGCCTGCTTCGGTGTCGCGGCCCATAAGGTAGCTGCCGTCGCCCGGCGCAGCGAGCATGGGGTACCTGTCGCCTCGCTGGTGGACCTGGAAGCGGGAGACGAGATCGTGGCCATGACGGCGTCGGGCGCCGAGGCGCCTCAATGGCTGCTTCTGGCGACCGCGCGGGGCCAGATCAAGCGCACCCAACTGGCCGAATACGCGCACGCCCGACAAGCGCCCCTGGCGGCCTTGCGGCTGGATGACGGGGACCGGTTGGTGGCGGTAGAGGCGGGTGAGGGTGACGCCGAAATCCTTCTCCATACCTCACTTGGTAAGGCCATCCGCTTTGCCTCCTCGGAGGTACGCCCGACCGGTAGGGTCGCCGGCGGGGTACGGGCGATCAAGCTCGAATCCGGCGATCATGTGCTCCCCGGCCCGTTCCTGGTTCGCGGTCCGGCTGTCCTTACCCTCACGGCGACGGGAGTTGGGCGCCGCGCCTTGATTGGCGACTATCCGCTGCAAGGGCGCGATGGGGCCGGGGTCAAGGCGGTCAAGCTCGGCGACAAGACCGGATCGTTAGTCGCGGTATTCTCGGTGGACGAGCGTACGTGCATCGAAGGGATCGATGGCGCTGGGAAAGCCTTTATTCTGGAGGCTAAAGAGGCGCCCATGCAGGATCGCCAGCGGGCGGGGCTGATGATCACCCAGGGGGTAGCGATGGCGGTTCTCCTGCCGCAGCGATAAGAGCATATCATCTTCCTTGTAGGGGCACCCCTTATGGGTGCCCTTGGCGGTCCGTGTCAGGGCCCCCATAAGGGGTGCCCTGGCACTTTATTGTCTCCGCCTTCTTCGCGCCCTGCCAGACATGGACTTCATCGCAACCAGGAAAGCTGATAGAATAGTCCGGGTCGGTACGCAGCGAC
The DNA here is from genome assembly GCA_035534995.1 of Chloroflexota bacterium. Classification (GTDB taxonomy): domain Bacteria; phylum Chloroflexota; class UBA5177; order JANWHV01; family JANWHV01; genus JANWHV01. Next base: position 40,517 of record DATLQX010000256.1, read on the forward strand.
CACATTGGAGGAAAGCAAGGTATGTCCACGTCCCCATCCCCGGTGCCCGACGAGCCGCAGGCTCTCCCGGCGCCTCCGGCCCCCAAGGTGCGCGTGCGCGTCCCGGCGACCCCGGCGGTGCGGGTGCGGCGGGCGTCGCCGTTCGAGCAGTTGTTCGACGGGCTTCGCAACACGGTGCTCTCGGAAGAGACCCTGGTTCTGATGGAGTTCCTGATCGTGGCGGCCATCGGGGTCATCGCCTTTATCACTGTTTACCCCACGGCCTCCCATGCCATAGATTCGCTGGCGAACTACCTCAACAAGCAGTTCAATACCACCTTCTAGGTAGCCCGCCTTGTTTGGTCCCCCCGACTGAGGTCGGGTGGTAGCGGCAGGCCGACCGCGGTCAGGGTCGCGGCACTTCAAACTACGCCGACTAGAAAAGCACTATGGAGTTCGCCGCTCCCAGAGAGTCACCACCCCCAGGCACAGCCAGAAGATGACCGAGAGATCGGGCAGGAAGTACGAGTTGTCCACTTCCCCATGGACGACTGTCGCGACCATGACCAGGAGCGCCGCCAGAAGGGGACCGCTCCACTGAGCGGGCGCGCGCAGCCAGCCGCGCACCCCGAGGATGGCGAAGAGCGCGATCAGCCACACCGCCGCCGCCAGTCCCAACACGCCGGTGCTCAGCCAGAAATCGAGAAACATATTGTGGGGGTGGGAAATGCAGCGCTCGAAGTTCGTCCCGGCCTGCACGTAATACCAGTGCGCGACATGCCCAGGGGCGCATACGTTGTCGTTGGAATAGTAGTAGAGGAAGTTATCCGGACCTACCCCGAGGATGGGATGGTCGCGGATCATGTTCAAGGCCGAATGCCAGATCGAGGTATGAGCCAGGTTACTCAGTCCGTGGCCGCTGCCGGCGAAGCTTTCCAGCTTGTGGCGCTCGACCAGGGCCGCCAGGGCCGCGGCGACCGCGCAGGCGCCGATCAGCCACGGCCGCTCGCGCTGCCCATAGACGAACAGGAGGAGGACGCTGATCCCGGCGGTCAGTTCACCGCCCCGCGAGCCGGTCCGATAGAGGACGTAGAGCAGGAAGACCGAGGCCGCCAACAAACAGATCCGAGCTGCCTTGGTTGTGGACGCCGCCTGCCGACCCCGTGCCCAGAGGCCGACCCAGCCGGGCAGCAAGGCGAGCGCAAGCGCGGCGGGCAGAGCATGATCGAGGAGGAGGGCGAGACTGTTCTGATCCTTGAAGACCGCCTGCACCAGGCGCTGGGGCGCCCCGCCCACATTGGCGGCAAGGACCAAATCCCGCGAGCGGAAGGCAATCTCCACCATCGCCATCCCCGCCACCACCACGGCGGAGCCGATCAGAGATACCAGGAGGCGGACAGCGCCTTCCGGGCCGCGGAGGGTCTGAAGAGCCAGCCAGAAGAACAAGATGGGTTCCAGCACAACCTCGCGATACTCGCGCAATGCGACTTTGTGGAACTGGGCCGCCAGGAGCGCCAGGGTAGCGGCGGCGAGAAATGCCAGGGCCGGCCAGAGAAAAGGGGTATCGGGGAGAAAATAACGGCGGACGGAGGCGCCGGCCGGGAGACCGCTGAGACCGAGCAGGAGCTTGAGAATCACAATCGCCGCGCAGAGCACGATGACCGTCTCGCCCAGGGAAAAGTCCAGTCCCTGGCGCACATGCTTTGGCACCAGGTAATAGGGAATGGCCAGGGGAATCAAGCTGACCGCCAGGCTAGTCCGCCGCCAGCAGAGGTACGCGAGGAGGACCAGGAAAGCCAGACTCAGGGCGAGCGAGCCAACCGCGTAGTACAGGCAGACCGTGGCGATCATCGCGGCGCCCCAGGCGAGATCGGCCGGGACCGCCATCGGCACCGTCAAATTCCGAGTCGCGGCGGTATCGTTCGCCACCAGGCCATCCTCCGATCCATACATCAGCTACGCGGTCCACGGTCCAGGGGCGCGGCCAAAGCCGGCCTCGTTTCCTCCATCCGGCCGCGGCCGGAGGCCCTCTTTCAGCCCAGTATCAAGGGCGAGACGCACCCCTAAAGGTAGAGGCTCTGGGTTCCATGGGACAACCATGTTATGTTCTTAGGAGATTTAGTTATGCCCACCATCCTGTAGCGTGGAGAAATGCGATGTCATTGTTTAACCGTACTCAGGTCGCGCCGGAGGTTGCGGCGCGAATTCCCCCAGGTCAGCAACTGACGGTCAAGTGGCCGGTCCTGCACTACGGCAACGTGCCCCAAGTAGACCTGAAGAAGTGGCACTTCGCGGTGACTGGATTGGTCGAGGCACCGGTGACCTGGACTTGGGAAGAATGGCTCGCCTTTCCCTCCACGGCCAGGAAGAACGACATCCACTGCGTGACCCGTTGGACCAAGCTGGACAACACCTGGGAGGGGGTCTCCGTGCGAGACGTGCTGGCGCGGGTCCGGCTCAAACCGGAAGCCACCCACGTCATGGTCCACGCCGAGCACGGCTTCACCGCCAATCTGGCCTTGAGTGACTTCAATCGGGAGGAGAACCTGTTTGCCCGCCTGCATAACGGGGAAGATCTAACCGCCGAACATGGTTGGCCGCTCCGCCTGGTGGTGCCCCACCTCTATTTCTGGAAGAGCGTGAAGTGGGTGCGGGGCCTGGAGTTCCTGAACCACGACGAGCCTGGATTCTGGGAACGGAACGGGTATCATATGCGGGGCGACCCATGGGCCGAGGAGCGCTATTCCAGTTGGTGGTAGGGGGACGTTCCCGTGCGCTTGCGCCGTGGGGCCTACTTGACGCTATAATCGTTGAGGCCGTGAACGAGGGCCTTTGCTATACTTGACGTGAGGACTTAGAGGGGAACGCTAGCATTCATGAAACGAACGTGGCAGCCCAAGAAGATCAAACGGCGCCGAAAGCATGGTTTCCGTGCCCGCATGGCAACCGCGAATGGAAGGCGCGTACTGAAGGCCCGTAGGCTGAAAGGGCGCCACAAGCTGACGATTTAGTGTCGGCAGGATGTTGCCTCGCGAGCATCGGCTTCGGCTATCGAGCGATTTCGCGCGTGTACGGCGAGAAGGCCGAGCGTGGTCCCATCCCTGGTTGGTGGTGACGGCGGTCCCGAACGGAGGAAGGGTGAGCCGGGTTGGCTTTACGGTGAGTAAGCGAGTGGGGAAGGCGCATGTTCGCAACCTGGTGCGTCGGCGTCTGCGCGAAGCCATGCGCGCCCATCTGCCGCATCTGGCCCCCGGTTACGACATCGTCATTATCAGCAGGCCGGCTCTCGCGGCTCAGCCCTACGCCGCCCTCGCCGGAGCGCTGGCCCAACAGCTTCGCCATGCGCGGTTATTGAGCCGCGCCGCGAGGTCATAGTGCCGGATGGCCGCGAATGAAACATGTTCTGCTCGTCCTGATCAATCTGTACCGGGGGCTCATCAGTGCGCTTATTCCCACGTCGTGCCGGTTTTACCCCACCTGTTCGGCCTATGGCAAAGAGGCGATCGAGCGTTACGGAGCGCGATTCGGTCTCTGGTTAACCCTTCGGCGCCTTGTCCGCTGTCACCCTTGGAGCAAGGGCGGCTACGACCCGGTGCCTTAACCATTCTCGCTCTGCTCTGGTAGGAGAACACCTCGGTGCAAATCTTTAACGTCTTTTTGCCCTTTCAGGATCTTCTGCGTTGGTTGATCACCTCATTGACCGATGCCACGCTCAGCTATGGCATGGCGATTATTCTGTTCACGATCATCATTCGTGGGATCCTCTCTCCCCTCTATGTCATCCAGATCCGTTCCTCGCGGAAAATGACCGAGTTGAGTCCCAAGATCAAGGAACTGCAGAAGCGGCATGCGAAGGATCGCGAGGCTCTGACCCGCGAGACCATGGCCCTGTACAAGGCGCACAACCACAATCCCGCCCTGGGATGTTTGCTGCCTTTTATCCAGATCCCTATTCTGTGGAGTCTGTTCCTCGTCCTCCGTGGCCTAGCCAAGGGAGCCGCCGCCCTCAAAGTGGAGGGGTTGGCGCACTACCAACTCTATTCGGCTCACTTCCTCTGGTTGGATCTGGGGAAGCCGGATGCTTACCATATCCTGCCCATCGTGGCTGGGATCACGCAGTGGATCCAGCAGCGAATGATGCTGCAGCCCACCAGCGATCCCCAGCAGCGGCAGATGCAGCAGATCATGCAATTCCTGCCCTTGATGATTGTCGTCTTCGCCTGGCAGTACCCATCCGGCCTTGCGGTCTATTGGGTGACGTCCAACATCTTTATGATGGTGATGCAGTATTTGATCTCCGGCTGGGGCTCGCTCTTCACGCCGCCCATGAGCATCCCCATGCCCGGTGATGTTGCCCCCTCGTATAGCCCCGGCGCCAACCTAGCCCGCGGCGGGATGGCGCGCGCCTTCGCGTCTCGCCAAAGTGCCTCCACGAATAGCGCCAAAACCTCAAACGGGAAGGTGAGCAACCAGGACGCGAATGCCGGCGGCGCCGCCAACGGCAAGCCAGCGCGAACCGCGCCGGCGGAGTCCCCGCCTTCGCAACCGCGGCTGGAGGCGCCTGCTCCCGATGAGCCTTTGGTTCCGACCGATCGGCAAAGCAAGATGGAACGCTACGCGGCCCGTCATGGCCGTGGGGTCTCACGGGGACGGCCGAGCGCAAAAGGAGCGAAGAAGTGACCAACGAGCGTGGGGCTCAGAGCATTACCGTCAGCGCCAAAACGGTCGCCGAGGCGACCGCCGAGGCCGCGCAAAAGCTGGGATTGCCCGAGAGTGAACTGGATGTGACGGTGATCAGCGAGGGAAGCAAGGGCTTCCTGGGGATGGGAGGCGAGAATGCCCGCATCCTGGCTATGCCCAAGGCAATTCTGGCCCGCCGGGCGCCACAGGTTCCCCCTGCCCCCGACCGTGCCGCCGCCACTGAATCGATCGCGCCGCCGTCACCGCGATTCCGACCGATCACTCCCAGGCCGCAACCCGCCCCGGTCACCCCCGAACCACCGCTGGCCGAGGTTGAGCCGATAAATCATGTCGCTGCCCCCCAGCCCGCCATCGAGCATGAAGAAGACGAGGAGCAGCCCGACGCCTTGCGAACCGAGCCGGCTCTGGTGGCCGAGGTCGCGGTGGAGGTAGTCCGCGAGTTGATCCTGCATATGGGTCTCGATGCCCAGGCCACGGTTCGAAGCGCCGGGAAGCCGGTGATCATCGACGTCCAGGGCGCCGACCTCGGTCTGCTGATCGGACGCCATGGAGATACCCTGGGCGCGTTCCAATACCTGGTCAATTCGATTGTCGGCAAGCGTGTGGATCGTTGGTGCAAGGTGGTGATCGATGTCGAGCATTATCGCCTGCGGCGTGAGGAATCACTCCGTTCCCTCGCGAACCGCCAGGCGGCGCGGGTCCGCCAGACCAGCCAGGAATTGACCCTTGATCCCATGCCCGCCGCTGAACGGCGGATCATCCATCTGACCTTGCAGAACAGCCCGTGGGTGGTCACCAACAGCACGGGCGAAGAGCCGAACCGCTGTGTGGTCATTGGACCGCGGTTGGCGGAACGGTGAGCCGAACCCTTCTTGATTACCTGGTAGTCGGTCATATCACTGTCGATCACACGCCGATCGGGACCGAGTTCGGTGGGACGGCGCTCTTTGCCGCCATCACCGCGCACCAGCTTGGCGCCCGCGTGCATGTGCTCACCAGCATGCCCGAATCAACGCCGGGTCTGGCCATTCCCTCCGATATCACAGTGCACAATATCCCCTCGCCAGTCTGGTGTACGTTCCGCCATGAGTATGAAAACGGGGTCCGCGAGCAGTATGTTACCGCCGTGGCCAAGAACCTCCATGTTTCCGACGTGCCGCCGAGCTGGCGGGAAATCCCCGTGGTTCATTTCGGTCCCCTGGTCCAGGAGGTGGACCATGAACTGATGGCCTCGTTCGAGCACTCACTGCTCGGCGCTTCGGTCCAGGGCTGGCTACGCCGCTGGGATCAAGTGACCGGCCACGTGAGCCCGGTCGATCCGGCTCAGATGTTGGCCTGGGCGCCTCCGGTCCATATCAGTTTCCTGAGTGAGGAAGACATCGGCGATCAGCGCGGGGTCATCGATCTCTACCGGAAGACGCATCGGATCGTCGTGCTCACCGACGGCAGCCACGGGGCAACCGTCTACGAAGGCGGGCGCGCCACCCATGTCCGTGCGTTCCCGGTGACCGAGGTCGATTCCAACGGGGCCGGTGATGTCTTCTCCGCCGCCTACCTAATCCGCTACCACGAGACCGAGGACGCGGTGGACGCGGCGCGCTTCGCCGCCGTGGTGGCCTCCTTCCATGTGGAACATCTGGGGACCGAGGGCATCCCCACCCGCGAACAGGCCGAAGCCCGTCTCCGGGAGTATGCTCGGCTCTGACGA
>DATLQX010000257.1:0-21837 GCA_035534995.1 Chloroflexota bacterium
AACGTCCCGGACGGCACCGCGTTCGCTCCCGGCGCCAGATTCACCAAAATCTGGCGCATCAAGAACATCGGCACCGCTACCTGGACCAGCGCCTTCCGCTGGCACTTCGAGGCGGGCACCCTCATGTCCGGGGCGACCTTGTCGGTCCCCGTGAGTCCAACCGGACCCGGCCAGTCAACGTTAATCCGGGTGCCGATGCAGGCGCCCATGGCACCTGGGGTGTATACCAGTTTCTGGCAGATGGTTGATCCCCAAGGGAAGACCTTTCCCCATCAAGCATGGGTGAAGATCGTGGTGCGAAGCGGCGGCGCGACCACCACTCCTTCTCCCACCCCGGTGCCCGCCGCAACCACGGCCCGCGCCGTCGCGACAGCGCCTCCTTCCCAACCAACGATCAACGTTCCTGGCGGCGGCGGCCAGTTTGTCTCCTCCGCCTGGGTCGGATCGATGGTCTATCACGCTTACTTTCCCGCCGGCTCAACCCTGGCGGGGCATGACGAAACGCTGGGGGTCTTCTATGGCGGCCCCAAGCTCGCGCACGTCCTCATCACCCTCTTTCGCCCGGATGGGGCACGCCGGAGCTTTGTCTTCGCCCTGAACGCCGGCCAACGCCAGGTCGTTGCCCTCGACCGCGTGGCCCCGGGAACCGGGGTCGCCGCCATGGTGGAGGCGGATCGGCAAGTGGTGACGGAGCGCGTTTCCACGGCGCCCCGCGGGTTGCTCCTGGATTCGGCGAGTAGCCAGCTTTCTCGTACCTGGCTGTTTCCCGCCATTCCCCCCGGCGCCCCCTCGAACCAGACCTTGGTGCTCTTTAATCCCGCCGCCGACGCCACCTCCGTGACCGTCCGCGTGGGGAACCAGGGCGGAGGCTGTTGCTCCGCGGTCAAAACCGTGACCGTACCGCCTCAGTCCCAGTACTCGGTGGTGCTGGGCACGTCCCCCTCCCTGGCCGGCCCGCTTACCCTGTCCGCCGGAGCACCGATCGCGGCCGAGCGCCTGGCGGAAAGCGCGGACAACACCACGGTTGGCGGCATCCCCGGCGCCGTGAACGCCGCGAAAACATGGTATCTCCCCACGGTTCGCGGCGCCGCAAGCCTTGGCACGGTGAACGTGTTCAATCCGCTCGCTACCAGTGCGATCGTAACCATTCACAGCGATCTTGGCTTCGGATCTGGACGCTGGATCGGGCGGGCGGTCGGGCCGTTCAGCGAGTGGCGGCTCCCCCTGTCCGAGTTGACATCCGCCGGTAGCCTCTCCGCCGAGGTAAGCGCCAATGGGCCGGTTGTCGTCTCGGCGTCCTGGAGCGCCAAGGGCGCGCTCCCAGCGACCGCCCTGGGTAGCACGGCCACCGCCCGCGACTGGACTACCCTGGCCGGACTGGGCGGGAAAGGCACCAGCGAAACGATCGACCTGGTGAATCCTTCCGCCAAGCCGGCTACCGTGTCGATTACCATGGACGGCGCGCGGGGTCCGGCAACCTCGTGGCGAATTACCATCCCTCCGCATGGGGGAATCTCGCGCGCATTGCCCGGCGCGGTCGAGCAAAGCGGGGCGACTATCCTCATCCATGCCTCCCAACCGATCGTCGCCGGTCGGGGAATCTCCGGCAATGGAGCGGAGGCCGCCGTGGTGTGCTGCTCCATGGCGCCCTGATGAGGGCGCCGTGAGCCCCGTGCTTCTCGCGGAAAGCGCCTGCGCGGTCGCGGGAGCGGTCGCCGGTGTGCTCATCATGGGTGCCGCCGGTCACTATACCTTCGATCAAAGTCTCCTCCCGCTCCCCGTCTGCCCCCTCTGCGGCCACCGTGGCCCCGCGCGCGCCTACCTGCCCATCCTGGGACCACTCCTCACGGTCAAATGCGGGACTTGCCGGGGGACGGGCTCGTGGTGGCTGGCCATCATTGTCCAGGCGGCCATGGCGGTCCTCTGGGCCATGCTCTCCGGCCGGTATGGGGCTGGATGGCCGCTCGCCTCGTCCCTTATCCTTACCGGTTTGCTCATGACGATAGCCGTGATCGACTTTCAGCACCGCCTCATTCCTTCCTTGCTCGTCTATCCCACCATCCTCTTTGCCCTGGCTGGGAGCCCCCTCTGGCCCGGACTCGGATTCCTCAAGAGCCTGGAAGGGGGAGCACTGGGCTTCACCCTCTTCTTTGCCCTGGCCCTACTGGCAAGGCTCGTTTTTGGCGATGGCGCCCTCGGAGGCGGTGACGTGACCCTGGCCGCCGCGATCGGGGCCATTTGCGGCTATCCCTTGGTGGTGCTGGCCCTGGCGCTCGGGGCCTTCCTCGGCGGCTTTGGCGCCCTCGTGGTGATGGTGGTGCGCCGCTCACCGATTGGCACCGCTATCCCGTACGGCCCATACTTGATCGGGGGTGTCGTGTACGTGCTGTTGTCCGGCAATACCCTCCACCCGATCTATTCAATCCTCTGAGAGGATCCCGCATGCAGGATCAGTTCCGCTTCACCGTGCAGGCCACCGGCGCGCCCGCCGCGCGCGCCGGCCTGCTGCGCACCCCCCACGGGATGATCACGACCCCGGTATTCATGCCGGTGGGAACCAACGCCACCGTGAAGAGCGTCACTCCAGACGAGCTTCGCGCGTGCAACGCGCAAATTATCCTCGCCAATACCTATCATCTCTCCCTCCGTCCGGGCGGTGAAACAATCGCCGCCCTGGGGGGTATCCATCGCTTCATGCGATGGGATGGCCCTATCCTGACCGATAGCGGCGGCTTTCAGGTCTTCAGCCTGGGCCATCTGCGCCGGTTGGACGAGGATGGAGTGACCTTTCGCTCGCACCTGGATGGAGCCACCCTGCGGTTCACTCCAGAGTCGGTGATCGCCCTTGAGGAGCACATCGGGGCGGATATCATCATGCCCCTTGATCAATGTATCGCCCTGCCGGCGGAATATGAAGAGGCGAAAGGGGCCATGGATCGGACAAGCCGCTGGCTGGAGCGCTGCGTTGCCGCGCATGAACGCGGCGATCAGGCACTCTTCGGCATCGTGCAAGGGGCGGCGTTCGCCGATCTCCGGCGCGCGCACGCCCGCGTGTTGCGCGGAATGAACCTGCCCGGTTACGCGATAGGCGGGCTGAGCGTGGGCGAGCCCAAGGAGCAAATGCACGCCATGCTGGAGGTGGTGGAACCGGAGTTGCCGGTGGACCGACCTCGCTACCTCATGGGAGTGGGGGCGCCGGAGGATCTGGTGGAAGGGGTGGCCCGAGGAATCGATATGTTCGATGTCGTGCTCCCCACCCGCGTTGCCCGGAACGGCAGTCTGCTCACCCGGCTCGGGCGAGTCAACCTCCGGAACGCCCAGTACGCGCGCCGGGACGCCCCAGCCGACCCCAATTGTGCCTGTCCGACCTGTACGGTCTACTCGGTCGCCTATCTTCACCACCTCTTTCACTGCGAGGAGCTCCTCGCCTACCGACTGGCTACCGTGCACAATCTGTGGTTCATGACCGCCCTGATCGGTGATATTCGCCGGAGCATACTTGAGGGCCGATTTGGCGCCTTCCGCGAGCAGTTTCATGCGGCCTACCGTCCCCCCAATCAGGAGGCAGCGGTCCAGCAGCGAACCCGCCGGACGGCGGGGCGGGCGCGGGCGGACAACCTCGCCGAGGAGTAGTCGCCCCGCGCCGTCAGGATGGCCCGTACGAGTAGTTCCAACTGACTTTGCCTAGAGCGACAATCATGCTAGCATTGGCACGCACGATGCTACACGGAACCATGCGCTTGGGCCACGGCCTCATGGCCTGTTCCGCGCCGGGAAACTGACAGTCGAGAGGGTACAGGAGAACGCATGCGACGAATTTGTGTGGTGGGCACCGGTTACGTGGGTCTGACCACGGGCACCTGCTTCGCCGAGTTAGGCAATCACGTCAGTTGCCTTGACATAGACAACGCCAAGATCGAGAGCCTTCGCCGGGGCGAAATGCCAATTTACGAGCCTGGGCTGGCCGAACTGGTGCTGGACAATCAGGCCCGTGGACGGCTCAGCTTCCTGGCCGAACGCGATACCGCCGCCTATAACGCCGCGCTGGCCGAGGCGGAATTCGTCTTCATCGCGGTCAGTACTCCCACCCGCGAAGGCTCGGATCGGGCGGACCTGCGGGCCGTCCGCGCATGCGCGGAGCGGATTGCCCCTCACCTGAGCGATGGGGTCGCGATCATCAACAAGAGTACTGTCCCTATTGGGGCCGGTGACTGGGTAGCGGCGATCGTCGAGCGCTATAAGAAGCCCAAGAGTCGCTTTGCCGTGGTGTCCAACCCCGAGTTTCTCCGCGAAGGCAGCGCCCTCCATGATTTCATGCAGCCCGACCGCGTCGTTCTTGGTTCCACCGATCGCGAGGCGGCGGAGCGGGTGGCCCAACTCTATCTGACCTTACGTTGCCGGGTGATGGTCACTGACCTTCGCACCGCCGAAATGATCAAGTACGCCTCCAATGCCTTCCTGGCCACCAGCATTTCCTTCATCAACGAAATCGCCCAGATCTGTGAGCGGCTGGGCGCCGACGTGAAGGAAGTAGCCGCCGGCATGGGGTATGATAAGCGAATCGCGGGCGCCTTCCTGGAAGCCGGACTCGGCTTCGGCGGCAGTTGCTTCCCGAAGGATGTCAAAGCGCTCGCCCACATGGCCGATTTCAGTGGCTGCCATCCGCAATTGCTGCGCGCCGTCCTCGATATCAACTACGATCAACGATCGCGGGCGGTGACCAAGTTGCGCCAGGCCCTCGATGGGCTCGCGGGCAAGCACATCGGTCTCCTTGGGCTGGCGTTCAAGCCGAATACCGATGACATGCGGGAGGCGCCATCGATCGACATCTCCCGCCAATTAATGGCCGAAGGGGCCACCGTGGCGGCCTATGATCCCCAGGCCGAGGAGAATGCCCGCCTCTCTCTCCAGGGCATCGAATACCGTTCCGACCCCTACGACGTAGCCCAGGGCGCCGATGCCCTGGTCCTGGTCACCGAATGGCGCGAGTTCCGGGCTCTCGATCTGCGGCGCCTCCGGGAGGCCATGCGTTCGGCTGTCTTTTTCGATGGGCGGAATCTCTATGAGCCGGAGGACTTGCGGGCGGCCGGATTCACCTATCTGGGAATCGGCCGCGGGTACGTGCCCGAGCCGTTCGCCGGAGACATCGACCAGGAACTGTATCTGGTTCCCGAGGCCAACGGCGCCGGCGCACCCGCCTCCGTTGCTCCTTAGCCGCCCGTTGCCGTAAGCCATGCTCGACGCGGTCATGCTCTGGAATGAGCCAAATAATCTCTCGCATTGGGATCGCGAACAGGATCCCGATTGGTGCGCCTTCGCGCATATGATCATGGGGGCCTGTCAGGCCATCGCCGCCGAACGGTCTGGCCTGACCCGCGTACTCGGCGGTATCTCGCCGATCGATCCTGAGTTCATTCGGACCCTCTATCTCTATGGCCTACAACGGCACCTCGACGTGGTGGCCGTCCATGGCTTCCCCCTCGATTGGAACCTCTGGCAGCTGAATGAATGGCCCCACCAGGTGCGAAAGGTCGAGGCATTCAGCCGGAAGCCGGTCTGGGTCACCGAGGTCGGGGCGTCTAGTTTCGGGAGCGAGGAGGTGCAGGACTTTGGCCTCCGCCGAACCACCGAACTCCTGCGGGGCGTGGCGCCTAGAGTCTACTGGTATTCCCTGTTCGATCTTCCCTCCGCCGCCATGGCGGTCACCCGGCACAAGGAAAGCGAGGGCAGTTCCTATTATCGCCATTTCTACCATGGCTTGCTGACCGAGGATGGGGTGCCGAAGAAAGCCCTGGCCTCGTTCGACCCCAGTCTGGGAATCTGCCAATGGATCCAGTATGAGGATCACGACGGGCTCCGGCGCACGGTGGAGTGGCTCCGCAATCTGGGGGTAAAGCGGCTGCGTACGGGGATCAGTTGGGCCGATTCCCATATCCCCGGGGCGTGGGAATGGTTCGACACCATGATGCTGGCCCTGGAGGAGTTCGAGGTGTTGGCGACCCTCTGCTTCACCCCGCCCAGCCGAGGACGGACACCGCACCACGCCAGCCCGCCGGTCGAGCCGGGAGAGTACGCCTATTTCGCCCAGCAAGTGGTTCGGCGCTACGGATGAGGTACTATGCCGATGTCGTGGAATCGCGGGATCTCCTGGACATCGGCGCCCGGCTGAGTGAGATAGCGGGCCATTTGGCCATTGAGCAGGCGAGGGGCCGCCACGCTCCCGCCGCCGACCTGGCCCGTGACGGCCTGATCCTGGCCGGCATGCGGGAGCAAGCGATCGCCGATTGCGGTCCCCCCGGCCCTGCCGTGCTCTCGGCCCAGATGCGCACCGATTGGTGGGCGGACCAGCTGATGCGCGTCACCCTGGATCCGAGCGAGCACGGCGGATCGCGGGACACGCGCTCATCGTTGCCTACGAGCGCGCTCAACTGCTCGGAGCCGTCAGTCCACCTCTTCGCGGACCTGGGGAAGCTTCCGACCGTCATCCCTGAAGGTTATCTGTTTTACGGGCTCTTTCCTGATGTATATGGGGTCCTTGGGCGCGCCCTGGCAGGCGGCTGGACTGGCCGCCCGGTCGTGGTGGTGGGAGTACGGAGCATCGGCACCTCCCTCTCGGCGGCGGTTTCAGCGGGTCTGCGGCTGGGTGGTTGCCCGGTTGTTCGCTACTCGATCCGCCCGTCCGGCGATCCGTTTCAGCGGGAACTGGTCCCCAATCAGGCTCTGCTGGACCAGTGGCGAAAAGCCGCCGCGCGCGGAGCCCAGTTCGTGGCGGTGGACGAGGGGCCGGGGCTGAGCGGTTCCTCGCTCGCCGCGGTCGTTGAGGTATTCCGCCGCGCGGGGTCGGCGGAGCGAGTGACTATTCTCTGCGCGGACCCGCCTAACCACCTCCCTCAGGCCAGTGACGCGATCCGCCGCCAATGGGAAACAACCTCCGTCCACCCGGCCAGGCCCTTGATCGAAGCCTTGCTGCGAAAGAAGCTCACGGGCCTGCTGTCCGGCTCGACTGGGCTGCCGCTTACCGTGATCCGCGACCTCTCGTGGGGAGGCTGGAGTGCTGCCACGCTCCCCATACTTCCTCAACAGGAACGGCGGAAACTCCTGCTGTGGGACGGAGAGCGCCAGGTGCTGGCGAAGTTCGTCGGTTTCGGCGAGCACGGCCATCTGAAAGCCAGGCTCGCCCAGCGTCTCGGCGCTGAGGGGTTATCCCCCGCCTACCGCGGTTTCGCCCATGGCTTTCTCCTGCTGAACTGGGAGGGAGATTCCGGGGCCACCCGACAGGCGGTGTTTGACGCCGCGCCCCGGTATTATGCCTATCTTCGCCGTCATTGTCCGGCGACAGTCGGGATTGATTTCGGCGATCTCGAGCGGATCGTGGAGGATACCGGCACGGCCTGGCTCGGAAGGAGCCACGCCGGCCTGGTGCGCCGCTTGGCGCGCGCGGCGGCCGGCGCCGATCCGCGCGCCCTGCTCGGCGATCAGCGGCCCGAACCGGGCGAATGGGTAGGGCGGGGCTCCGCCATCGTGAAATGTGACGCCGCCGACCACTTCCTGGATCACTCCTGGGCCCGTCACCAAGACATCGCGTTCGATCTTGCCGGCTTCCTGGATCTCTGGGCCATCACCGATCGGGAACGTCGGGCACTGCTCGCTTCCTACGTGTCCCACGGCGCCGATCCTGGCCTCTATGCTCGGTTGCCATTTTACCGGGCCGTGTTCGCCGCCCATCGGCTCGCCAGGTTGGATACCGCGTACCACGCGGACGGGCCCGGCCAGGAAAGCGCCGTTGAAGCGGAGCGAAGTCGCATGGGTCAAATCCTGGCCGCCGCTCTCACCGAACAGCCAGGTGCGACATGCGCCTCATCTTGACCACCGACGCGGTGGGCGGGGTGTGGCAATACGCGACCACCCTGGCCGATCGGTTGGCGGATCAATTCAATGCCCATATCATGCTCGCGGTCTGCGGGCGTCCGCCGAGCGCCGGCCAACTGGGGGAAATCAATCTCGGCAGCCGCCCCAAAGGCGGCCTAGTGCAGATCGAGCAATTGAACGTGCCCCTCGAATGGGAGGCGGCGCCATATCGAGAGTATGACAGCGCCCGCCGGCAGCTGCTTGATCTCTCCTTACGCTGGCGGGCCCATCTCGTCCATGCCAACGAGCACTACCTGGGTGAGATCGGGGCCAGCGGCATGCCGGTTGTCGTGGTGTCACACAGCGATCTGTGCAGTTGGCGTTCCGCCGTCCTCGGTGAGGAGGTCCCTAGCGTGGATCAAGCCTACATGCATCGTCTGCGGACGGGATTGGCTACCGCCTCCGCCGTGGTGGCGCCAAGCATGCTGGTGGCCCAGGGCCTGAGCCGGTGGTATGCCTTTAACGGCGTGGTTCGCCTGATCGCGAATGGCGTGAGTCCGCATCTGGACTCGCTGCCGGCAGTGCGACCAATCGACGTCATCATGGTAGGCCGGCTGTGGGATAAGGCAAAAAACCTGGCCTGCTTCGCCGGCCTCGCGGAGAACCTTCCGGAGCGCTTCTGCGTGGCGATCGGCGAGACGGTCGGGCCGGACGGGCCAGTCACCGCCGGCCCGTCCCGACAGGTGCAATTCCTGGGCGCCCTGCCTCGGGGAGAGGTGCGTAGCCATCTCGCGAGAGCCCGAGTGTTTGTCTCGCCCGCCTACTACGATCCCTTTGGCCTGGCCGCCGTGGAGGCCGCGCTGGCCGGATGCTGCCTGGTGCTCAGCGACATTCTCTCCTATCGAGAGATATGGGGGGATGCCGCGCTCTACTTCGATCCCCATGATCCCCACTCGGCCCACCGCCAGGTCGAGGCAGTCCTCGGGGACGATACGCGGAGGACCGCGCTGGCCGAGCAGGCGGGCGCCCGCGCGCGAGCCCTGTATTCGGCGGAGCGCATGGCCGAGACCTACATGGGACTCTACCAACGGCTGGCCCACCGTCACGGCCTCGCCACCTGACCGTCGGCCTGTAAAAAAAGGCACCGAATAGGTTAACCAACCTTAACGTGAACGCAACGCGCCGATAACCGCGTCCAATTACGATAAAAGTGCACCGAGGAAACTCGTCACGCACCCTCCCCCGAGGAAGTGGGACACTTCCGGGGAGATCAGGCAAGTGCGGAGTAACCAAAAGGCAATTGACTCGTTGAGTATCAGGAGACCAGGAACGCTTCGCTTACCAGTGATGAGCCGGCCCGAGTAGCCGATACACCCGCGGAACCTACAGCGTGTATCCCGCGATCTCGGCAGCCGGTTAGAGAGTACGGAAGAGGTGTCGCAATGCCTAGACTGCTTAAGCGTCAAGAAGCCCCATTCGAGGGTCGGATCATGGGACGAGTGCCTGTGTGCATCGCCTGCGGCAACCGGCGCACCTTCTGGGTGCGGCGCGGTGACCAGAACGCTATCGCGAATGCCTGGGAAATCTCGCTTGATGACAAGCTGGTGGCCTGTGGCCGTTGCCGGTCGCGAAACTCGATCCTTTTTGACTCCGGGGAATCCTAGCACCAGATTCCCCGCGCCCTTGGGCCAAGCGAGAGGCTTCACGACATGTGCGTGGGGCCTCTCGATTTGTGTCCGATCTTTTACCCCAGTTTTGATGAAAACCCTCTCCTCTCCCATAGCCACCGGCGGCTATACTGGACGTTATGCCTCAAGATCAACTCATTGTGCATGGCGCGCGCGAACACAATCTCAAAAATATCGATTTGACGATTCCTCGCGAGAAATTGGTGGTGTTCACCGGCCTCTCGGGCTCCGGAAAATCCAGTCTGGCTTTCGACACCATCTTCGCCGAAGGTCAACGCCGGTACGTGGAATCGCTGTCGGCCTATGCTCGCCAGTTCCTCGGCCAGATGGATAAGCCGGATGTGGACTACATCCAGGGACTATCGCCGGCAATCTCCATTGACCAGAAAAGCACCAGCCGGAACCCTCGCTCAACCGTAGGCACCGTGACCGAGATTCACGACTACTTGCGCTTGCTCTACGCGCGCATTGGCCATCCACACTGCCCAAAATGCGGTCGCGAGATCAGCCAGCAATCAGTCGAGCAGATCGTCGATACCGTCCTCGGGTTCTCGCCCGGCAGCAGGGTGATCATTCTCGCCCCCTTGGTCCGCGGGCGGAAGGGTGAGGCACGCAACGTACTGGATGACGCGCGGCGGAATGGCTTCGTGCGGGTGCGGGTGGATGGCCAGATCTATGATCTTGGCGAGGACATCGCCATGGACAAGAATCGGAAACATGATGTCGAGGTGGTGGTTGACCGCCTGATCATTCATGATCGCGCCGACCAGGGAGACGAGGCCCGCGAGGACTCGTCGCGATTGGCGGACTCGGTGGAAACCGCGCTCAAGCTGGGGAGCGGGCTGGTCATCGTGAGCGAGATTGATGGCCCCGAGCATCTGTTCAGCGAACACTTCGCCTGTATGGTCTGCGGGATCAGCATGGGCGAGATCGAACCGCGGACGTTCTCCTTCAACAATCCCCACGGCGCCTGCCCGGCATGTACTGGGCTGGGCTCCCGCCTTGAATTCGACCCCGATCTGGTGGTGCCGAATCCGCATCTTTCGCTCGACGAAGGCGCGATTCACCCCTGGTCCAAGACCACCGGCACCTACTACTCGACTCTCCTGGGCGCGTTCTGCCGGCAACACGGAATCAGCACCCGGCGCCCCTGGGAGGAACTGACCGAGGACCAGCGGCAGATGCTCCTCTATGGTCCCGGTGAGCAATCCAAGATTCGCATATCTCATAGCACGAAATCGGGACGGCACTATGAGTTCGATAGCCGTTTCGACGGGGTCATCCCTCTCTTGAACCGCCGGTATCGCGAAAGCGAGAGCGAGGGCTATAAAGAGGAGAGCGAGGGGTACATGACCAGCGTGCCCTGCACGACCTGTCTTGGGGCCCGCTTGAAGCCTGAGTCGCTGGCGGTTACGGTGGGTGGGCTCAACATCGTGGAGTTCTCGTGCTTGTCGATCTACGATGCCGCCCGGTGGTTTACCCTCCTGATCGGCGCCGACGCTAGCGATGAAACCGGACAGCCTGGCTATCACCCCGCCTCCCGTGCCATCCAAGCTCCAGCACCGCTCGGCATGCGTGAGATGGCGATTGGGCGGCAGATCTTCAAGGAAATACGGGCCCGCCTTGGCTTTTTGGTGAATGTTGGCCTGGGCTACCTCTCCCTGATGCGCTCGGCCACGACTCTATCGGGCGGTGAGGCCCAGCGCATTCGCCTGGCCAGCCAGATTGGCTCCGGACTAATGGGTGTCCTCTATGTCCTCGACGAGCCGAGCATTGGCCTCCACCAGCGCGATAATGATCGGCTCCTGCACACCCTGATCACCTTGCGCGACATGGGGAACTCATTGATCGTGGTCGAGCACGACGAGGATACCATGCGCACCGCCGACTACATCGTCGATATCGGCCCCGCCGCCGGCGAGCACGGCGGCCATGTGGTTGCGGTGGGAACTATCGAGGATGTGATGGCCTGCCGGGAATCGCTGACCGGACAATACCTTTCCGGTCAACGGCAAATCCCGGTGCCGAAACGGCGGCGACGCGGCAGTGGCCGGTCGCTGGTGGTTCGCGGAGCCAGCGAGAATAACCTGCGAGATCTGACGGTTCGCTTCCCCCTGGGCACTTTCACCTGCGTGACCGGGGTCTCGGGTTCCGGCAAGAGCACTCTGGTCAACGAGGTGCTCTACAGCGCGGTGGCGCAGCATCTGTTCCGCATGAGGCGGCGGGCCGGGGCCCATGTGGCAATCGACGGCATGGAGCAGCTCGACAAAGTGATTGACATCGACCAGTCACCGATTGGCCGGACCCCGCGGAGTAATCCCGCCACCTACACGGGCCTCTTCACCCCGATCCGTGAACTGTTCGCGCAGGTACCGGAATCGCGCATCCGGGGCTATAAGCCTGGCCGCTTCTCTTTTAACGTCAAGGGCGGCCGGTGCGAGGCGTGCGCCGGTGAGGGCATCATCAAGATCGAGATGCACTTTCTTCCCGATGTCTACGTGCCCTGCGAGATCTGCAAAGGGAAGCGGTATAACCGGGAGGCGCTGGAGATCCGCTACAAGGGCAAGAGCATCGCCGATGTGCTGGAAATGACCGTATCGGAGGCTCTGGGTTTCTTCGATCCAGTCCCCGCCCTCCGAAATAAGCTCGCCACCCTGAACGACGTGGGGCTGGGCTACATCCGCCTCGGGCAGCCCGCCACCCAGCTTTCTGGCGGCGAGGCGCAGCGGGTGAAGTTGGCCACCGAGTTATCGAAGCGCTCCACCGGGCGAACGCTCTACATTCTGGACGAGCCAACTACCGGCCTCCATTTCGCCGATGTGGCCCGGCTCCTGGAGGTGCTGGAAAAGCTGGTGGATAATGGGAATACAGTGGTGGTCATCGAGCACAACCTTGACGTGATCAAAACCGCCGACTGGGTGATCGATCTCGGACCCGAAGGGGGTGATGGCGGCGGCGCCCTGGTCGCCGAAGGCACTCCCGAGGATCTGGCCGATCATCCAACCAGCTTCACCGGCCACTTTCTCGGACGGGTACTCCACACGCCGCGGACGGTGGCTGTCGGATACTGATCCCCTTCTCCCGCGGCGCCACCACCCAACCCGGTGATTGACGTTCCGCTCCCCCATGTCTACCATGAGCAGTGTTTCGTTCCCGGCCAACGGCGCCGCTCAGCATGCAGGAGGACGGGTGCCAGCCCCAACCCATGCCGCCGCCGCGCATCCGCCGGCCTCGGGTCAGGCGCTCCGTGTATTTCGGCGCCGTCCCTGGGCGTTGCCGCTGCTCATGGTGGTCGTGATCGGCTTCGCCCTCTATTATCTGGTGACCTACACGCCGGCCGGGGGGAATGGGTCCGACTTTCAGGTGTTTTATGCCGGCTCGGTGGCCGACAAACACGGCGTAAACCCTTTCGACTGGCCCAGCCTCTGGCAAGTGGAGGAGCAGGTCTATAATGGAGGGGTGGGACACGGCACTCCGTTCGCCTTCGCCCCATACGCTGATCCTCCGCCCTTCGCGCTGCTCCTGCGTCCGCTCACCACGATCGGTGAAGCGAGTGCCTACCGCCTCTGGGCCGCCTTCATCCTCCTGTGCGGAGCCGCCGGCGCCTATCTCGCGGTGCCGGAGTGGCCGGCACGGTCACGGGTTCTTGGAGCAACGTTGACCGCCATTTCTCCGGTCGTGCTGTTCGATCTCCGCCTTGGACAAAACTCCACCCCACTCTTGCTCGCCCTCGGCGCCGCTCTCTGGCTGGCCGCCAGGAAAAAGCCGGGAATGGCCGGCCTCTGCCTGGGCTGCGGCTTGCTCAAGCCGCACCTGATGCTCCCAATCGCCGCAATCATGGTCCTCGCCGCCCCCCGTGAAGCCAGGAAGTCCATGGCTGTCGGTGTCCTGATTGCCGCTCTGGCTTGGGGATTGATCGGGATCCTATTCGATGGAGGATTCGCCGCCTATGGCCACTGGCTGAGCAGCGCGCGCCAGTTCGGCGACACCATCCGGCATCAACCCGATCTGGCCTCCGTCCCCGGCCTCTACCTGGGCACGGCGGGCACCGCCACAAGCGGCCTGCTGAACGCGGCCTGCCTGGTCGGGGCGGCGGTCATTATCGCGAGGCTGGCGATCCGCGCCGCCCACGGGAATCCGCTGGCGCGACAGGATCTGCTAGGCGCCGGCATCGCGGCCTACCTTGCCCTTTCTCCCTACGTTCACACCAGCGACCAGGTACTGCTGGTCCCCGGATTGCTGACCCTGATCGGCCCACATGCGGAGGGACTCCGCGATAAGGCAGTGATGTTGGCGGCCGCGGCGGTCATTCTGTCCCCGATGGTAGTGATGCGCGATTACCACACCACTGGGATCAATGCCCTGCCGGCTCTGTGCGTCGCGGTCGCGTTTTGGCTGCGCCGTCCGCGCCTGGTGGAGATCGGGCGGCCCGACCATGGCTGAAGCCGGCCTGTCCCGACCAGCGATCGCGGTGGACGCGCAAGCCAGGCGAGTGGCAATCCGTTGGCTGGGCGTACCATGGGCCGATATCGTGGTAGCCGTGGTCGGGTTGCGCCTCTTTCTCACTCTCTCCGCGATTATGACCGCCGTATTGATCCCAGGCTCCCAGCACCCGAGCGGCATACTGGGCGTTCTGGTGGGATCCTGGCGGCAGTT
This sequence comes from Chloroflexota bacterium, assembly GCA_035534995.1. Classification (GTDB taxonomy): domain Bacteria; phylum Chloroflexota; class UBA5177; order JANWHV01; family JANWHV01; genus JANWHV01. The sequence continues at coordinate 14,193 of DATLQX010000257.1, forward strand.
TGATGCCCTCCGCTTCACGGCGATCGCCGCCCATGGCTACGGAGCCGACGGCCTGAACTCCGCCTATATGCCGATATATCCCTTACTCATCCGGCTCGTGAGCACTCTCACGCATGGCCATTATCTCACCGCCGCGCTGCTCACCTCCAACCTGAGCTGTATCGTGGCGCTTGGCTTGCTCTGGCGCTGGGTAGCGGACTGCTTTGATGAGAAGGTGGCCTGGAGGACGATCGTCATTCTCCTCATCTACCCTGATTCGTTCTATCTGCTGGGCGGCTATAGCGAATCGCTGTTTCTCGCCTTCAACGCCGCCACGCTCCTGGCAGTCCGGCGCGACCGCCCCGCCCTCGCGGGCGTCCTGGCCCTCGCCGCCACCCTGACTCGGCTGCAGGGCCTGGTACTCTGCGTGCCGATCGTCCTGTCGCTCAGGCGGAGCCGGGAACCGTGGCATGTTCTCTCGACCTTGGGCGCGGCGGCCCTGCCGGGAGTGGGACTCCTCGTGTATCAGAAGTCCCTGAGTGTCTGGCTGGGAGGGGGAGGTATCCTCAATACGTTTCAGGACAAGTGGCACATCCCCTTGCTCGCGCCATGGCAGACGATTGGGAAATATATTACGGTCATTCGGTCACCCGCGTGGCGATTCGTCGGCTCCACGGTCGCGAATTATGTCCAGTTGTGGGATCTTCTGGCGGCTCTGATCGTTCTCGCGGTGCTGTTGATCAGCACCCGCCGCCTCGGGCTGGACCTCACCCTCTATGGCCTGGCTGCCTGGTGCTTCGCCATGAGCCGGTATGCCTCCACCGGACGCTACATGGTGGCCGTGCTGCCCGCCTTTATCGGCGCCGCCCTGTGGCTCGACCACGGCCGGCTCAAATGGCTCGCCTGGCTCTTCATCCCCATCCTCTTTGTCTTTACCTGTAAGTTCACGCAGGGAAGCTGGATTGACTGAACCAATGGCGGCCCAGGCCATGCCCAACCGTGCTTTTCCCTGGCGCGGATTCCTGATCGCCGGATTCGCCTACCTGGTTATGGCCATCGCCTATACCTGGCCCCTGGCCCTGCATCTCAACACGGGAATCCTGGACGAAACCGATGCCCCCGATGCCTACGAACAAACCTGGGTGCTCGCCTGGGTGCAGCACGCCCTGGCGACCAACCCCACCCAACTGCTGAACGCCCCCATCTTCTCTCCCACTCAGGGCGTCCTGGGGTACCAGGACCACATGACCCCGCTGGCCGTGCTTCTCTATCCGGTGCAGTGGCTGACGGGGAATCCGCTGGTCGTCTATAACGTGGGTTTGATTCTTGCCTTCCCCTTCACCGCGCTCGCCATGATTCCCCTGGCCTGGCATCTCTGTGGCGATGGCCGCGCCGCCTTCCTCGCCGGGATCATCGTCGCCTTCTCACCCTACCGCGAACGCCATATCGTCCATCTCAACCAAAGCAGCGCCGAGGGCGTGCCCCTGATCCTCTGGACGTTTGAACGCGCGCGCCACGATGGGGGAGTTGGATGGTGGCTGGGATTGGCGGGGAGCCTCTTGCTCTGCAGCACCTTAAGCAACTACTATCTGGGTTATACCGTGTTGGCCCTGGGCGTGTATAGCCTGGTGTGTCTGATTCGCCGCCGGCCGCTGGTCGCCAGGAGAGCCTGGCGCGGAAGCTGGGCCTTCCTCCTCGGTTTGGTGCCCCTTGGGTTGGCGCTGCTCCCTTATGTGAGGGTGAAGGCCGCGGTGGGGGCCGAGCGACGCTTGCAGGATGTGGTCTATTTTTCCGCCGACCTGCGCGATTTTCTTCATACAGGGCCGGAGAGCCTCCTCTATGGCTGGAGTGACGGCCTGTGGCGGATTGCCCCGCTCGCGGTGGAGGTGTATGTCTTCCCTGGTTGGCTGGCGCTCGCCCTGGTAGGGCTCGCCGTGCGCCGGTCGCCGGCCGGCGCGGAACCCCCAGTGGTGGTGATGCGCGAGCGCGCCATCCTCTATGCTCAGACCGCCGTGGCCCTGGGCGTCCTGACCCTCGGACCCTACCTGCGCCTCTTTGGTTCCCTCACGCATCTGGCCCTGCCCTACCTGGCGGTCTACTTCTGGCTACCGGGGTTCAGCGGACTCCGCGACGTGAGCCGGGTGGACCAGGTGCTCACCGTGTTCCTGGCCGGGGCCGCCGCGATTGGAGCCGCCCGCCTCCTGGCCCGTCACCCGCGTCAAACCGCGTCCCGCGTTTTCGCCGCCCTGCTTGCCGTGCTGGTCCTGGAATACGCGGTGATCCAGAAGCCGCTCCTTCCGGTGGCCAGCGGTCACGCCATCCCCGCGGTCTACCGGTGGCTCGCCGCCCAGCCGGCTGGGGTCGTCCTGGAACTGCCGATCTGTGGCCTTCCCGGCCAGCCATGCCTGGAGGAGTCCACCTACATGTACTATCAAACCTACCACTGGCACCCGTTGGTCAATGGCGGCGGCGGCTTCTTTCCGGCGGACTGGAATCAGCGGATCGGCCCCCTGCAAACCTTCCCCTCACCGGCGGCTACCGCCATGATCCACCGCTTGCGGATCGCCTATATCATCGCGCACCCGGACTTCCCCCGGTACCGGGCAGCCGAAAGCTACTGTGCTTCCCTCCCTTGTCCGGGCTACACGCGCCTGCGGTTCGGCGGCGATATTGTCTTCGTGGTTCAGCCTCACTCAGGGTCATAAGCCGCCCCGACAACTGGCGGCGCCGACCACCACAAAACCGCCAGGGCCGCCAGCATGGCCGGCACGACAAAGTGCTGCCGGAACAGAAGCACGAGGTACGGAGAAACATACAGCCCGATCAGAGCGGCCCTCGCCCATGTCCTCCGATCTGGCCGGAGCAATCGGGCACGTTCTCCCAGCACGAACAGGGTCACGCAGGGTGGAATCAGCAGGACCAGATCGTAACTATGGGCGAACGATGACCCAAGCATGGTCACCACGAGGAGGAGCGACCAGCCGATGACGAACCTTGGGGATGCCGGTCGCCACGGACCTCGCCAATAGCAGGCCAGGAGCCCTACCAATCCGAGGCTCAGGAGGTTCGCGACGGAGCTGGCGGCGACCGACCCTGGCCAGTGCTGCAAAAACAGACCGTGGAGGCCCGGCACATCGAGCTGAAGGGGGTTATTGGTCAGAGTCCAATCGGCCACCGAGCGCTGGACCTGAAAGTAGTCACCAAATGTCTGCCGGCCCACCAAAGGAAGCGACACCAGGACCGAGAGCACGCAAGCTCCGAGGTACCCTCCCACCGCGCGCCAGCGCCGCTTGTAGAGCAACAGGGGCAGGGTAAGGAAGGCCAACTGTGGCTTTACCAGAGTCACAGCCAGGGTAGCACCGGCCCAGCTTTCATGCCCTCGTTGCAACAAATACAGACTCAGGCTGAAGCTCAGGAGAATGAGCCCCGACCAGTTACCGGTCAGCGGCGCCAGCAACACGCAGGGGGCCGAGACTAGAATCCACCACGCTCCCAGGACGAGGATCCTGCTCTCCGGCCGCCATGCCAGGGCTCTGGCCGAGAGCCACCCCGAGGCAAGCAGCATGCCGGCGGACAGGGCACCCCAAAGGATTCGCGACGGCATGTACGGGAGGACGGTGAAGAGACGCAGCAACAATAAGGTAGGGGGAGGGTTGAAGAAACCAGCGGCGACCGTATAGACCCGGCGCTGATCGCGCCACCGAGCCGCCGCATCGTAAAAGGTTTGCCAGTCGCTCCCATAGGCGCCCTTCCGGGTGTAGAAGGCCAGCAAGACGAAGAGCCCAGCCAGACCGGCCAGCACAAGCCCAGAGAATAAGCCGAGAGAGAGGGAGGGGCGCAAAGCTGGGCGCTCGATGCCGTCCGAGGGCCGCGTCGGTATCGAGGTGGAACCCTCGGTAACCGCCATCAACCGGCCGCGGACACGGGATCGGGGGCGATCAGGTCATGTTCGTGCTGAACGTGCCAGCGGTGGAGCCAGACCATGAGCATGGCAATATCAGAAGGCGTGACTCCGGCAATCCGCGACGCCTGCCCGAGCGTGGCCGGCTTGAATCGAGCTAGCTTCTCCCGCGCCTCGGTCCTCAGGTTGGGCACCGCCGCGAGGTCGAGGGTCGCGGGCAGTTGAGCATCCTCCATGCGGCGGGCCCGTGCCACCTGCCGTTCCTGTTGCTCAAGGTATCCCGAGTAGAGAATGCGCGTGTGGGCGGCGCAGGCCACGTCATCCGCAAGGGCCGCCAAGATGGGATCGCCGACCAAAGTCCGCACATCCTCATAGGTGATGCCGGGGCGGCGGAGCAACTCCTCGGCCGTGCTCGGGAGATCCCCCAGCGCCGCCGATCTCTGGTCCAAGCTACCCTCCCGATCGCGACGGAGTCGGGCGACGCTCAGACGCGCCAGGGCATCGCTCGTGGCGGCCAGGCGGGCCTGAACGCGGGCATGGCGCTCGTCCTCCACTAGCCCAGCCTCGTGGCCAAGCGCGCTCAGGCGCTCATCCGCGTTGTCCTGGCGAAGAATGAGCCGGTATTCGGCCCGCGAGGTATGCATCCGATACGGCTCCTGATGGTCCTGTGAGACCAGATCATCGATCAGCACGCCGATATATGCCTGTTCGCGACCCAGGAGTATGGGCGCCTCGGACCAGGCGTGGCGAGCCGCGTTGATCCCGGCAATCAGGCCCTGAGCCGCCGCCTCCTCGTAACCGGAGGTTCCGTTAATCTGGCCGGCTCGGAACAAACCGCTTACCAGTTTGCATTCGAGACTGGCCGACGTCTGATGCGGGGGAACGTAGTCATATTCCACCGCGTAGCCGGCCCGTAGCATCTCGCAGGCGCGCAGGGCGGGAATACTGTGCAGCATGGCCAGTTGCACGTCCTCGGGCAGACTGGTGTTGGCTCCTTGTACATACACCTGATCGGTATGCCATCCTTCTGGTTCCAGGAAGAGCTGGTGACTCTCCTTGTGAGCGAAACGGACGATCTTATCCTCGATCGAAGGGCAGTAGCGCGGACCAACTCCCTGGATGGTACCGTTGAACATGGGAGCGCGGTGCAAATTCGCACGAATGATCCCATGGGTCTCCGCCGTGGTATGGACCAGCCGGCAGAGCAATTGCCGGCGCCATCGCGGGCCCTCGGGTGCCAAACTTGGCGCGCTCGGCCCACTGAGCGGATCAGACCAGAATCGGCCAATCGCCGCGGCCTCCCCGCCCCAGGCGGCGTGCGCCGCCTGCCGCGCCTGATCGCTAAAGAAAAACGGGGTCACGCTCCCCGGTTGGTCTCCGGCCAGGGAATAGTCGATCGAGCGCCCATCGATCCGGGGCGGCGTCCCGGTCTTATGCCGCCCGAGATCCAGGCCCAGCGCCATCAGCGCCCCGGAAAGCCCCAGAGCCGCCGCCTCGCCGATCCGTCCGCCGCTGGTCACTCGGTCGCCACAAATCAATTTGCCGTTGAGCGAGGTGCCGGTACAGAGCACGAGAGCCCGGCAGCGGACCTCCGCCCCGTCCAGGAGGGTGACGCCAGCCACCGCCGGTCCACCGGCGCGCGGCTCGGTCAGGATACGGTCGACCGTGCCCTGAGCGAGGTCAAGATTGGCTTGAGCCTCCAGCACCCCGCGCATCACCGCGTTATAGGCGAACTTATCGGACTGCACGCGGAGCGCCTGCACGGCGGGCCCCTTGCTCGTGTTCAGCATCCGGATCTGCACGCTGGTGCGGTCAGCGTTCCGCGCCATCTCGCCGCCCAGAGCATCGATTTCCGCCACCAGGTGCCCCTTGGCCGGTCCGCCAATCGAAGGATTACAGGGCATCAGGGCCACGTTCTCCAGGTTCAGCGAAAGCAGCAGGGTACGCCGACCCATGCGGGCGGAGGCCAACGCCGCCTCGCAGCCCCCATGACCCGCCCCCACCACGAGAACCTCATAATCTGGGCACGGCTGATTCACTCTCACGAATCGATGGTAGCACACGCGGCCACCGTCCCGATATGTGCCATTCGGGCAGGGGAACCGGTCGCCCGCCCTCATTGCGGTTGGAGATGGGAGCGCGCCGCGACCAGCGGTGGAGGCGTCCCAGGAGGGGTGTCCCCGAGAATCGGCGTTGACAGCCAGGGAAAGGCTCTGCTACCATAGCTTGCATCCGGAGGCGTGGTGTAGCGGCCTAACATGCCTGCCTGTCACGCAGGAGATCGCGGGTTCGAATCCCGTCGCTTCCGCTCCCGTTTCAAGAGAAAGCCGGTCCCATTGTGGGCCGGCTTCTTCCTTGTATGGCGAAAATCCCCACATTGTGTTCTCAGTCGTATGCCCGAGCCTGGATCTACATGCCCGTGCCTAGAGCTACGCGGCTCGCAGACCATCATCGTTCGCTGAGACCATGGGTACGTGGTGAAAGCGAATAGCTACACCTTGTACCGCGCGGAGAAGCGCACTCAGGCAGTCTCGGTCCAGAAATGGTCGATGCCCCCTCTGCCCAACCGGGCGATTGTCGTCGCGGGACTCGGTCCAGTGGCTAGAACACCGGGTAGTCTCGAGGTGGATCATCGGCATGTGTCTGCTTGATTGCTGCACACCTTTGTCCGACTGTTCTTACATACTCGTTTTTGCTCCTCGCCATCAATTTAAGCAACTCTTCGGATACAAGATCCCAATCGCGCTCGGCAAGTGTCTCAATTGCCGAAGCTGCTGATTCACGGGTATTCTTCTGATTGCTCTTTAGGCCGAGGACAAGGAGGTCGATCACGATCGGTCGCGCCCGCGCGAGTCGTAGGAGCGCATTAATCGCCGGGGTGTACACATACCAGTTCTCGTCCTGCGTCGCAAGCGTATATAGTACCTCGATCGGCACCGCAGCAGGGTTGAGTGCAGCTAAGCTGTGGTAGCAGAGCACTGCTGAGATGCGCAGGCTCGAGTCATTCGACCGGGCCATGTTTATCAATACGTCCGGACCTACGATATCGGGCGTCCACAGCACCAACTCTTCAATGACGCGGGCAGCTTTCGCCCGTACTTTCTCGTCATCTGCCTGCAGGCAGCCAATGACGAGGCGCGCAAACCGAGACTTGTAATCGCCCATTGTGAGAACGAGCGTTCGCACCAGCTCTTGCGCGGTCGTGGGAATCTCAGGCGTGACGCTGACCAATAGCGCTCGTCCAACTGTGGTCCAATTGATCTGGGCATCATCCTCGATAGCCACTTGGCTGAGCGTTGCACCGGCATTCTTGATCTCTTGCTGCTCACGCGCCGTAGGGTTACTGATCTGGCGACCGTGTGTCGATAGGGGTGCTGTGGCTATAGGCCAACGTCCATCATTGTCCGTCTTGCGATGGACAATGCGCGGTATCCATCCACCGCCATGCGCGTCATACTGGCGCAGCCACACCGTCCCCTGGCCCGTGCGAAGATTCAACTGAACGAAGTTGTAGCCATTCTGACGATCCGACCGGTCGTAGCATGCACCAGCAGCGATGTGCGTATGGCCATTCGCGTGGTGCACCCATTCCTCATGCTCGTGTCCATGGAGGTGAAAGTGGAAATCACGTTCAATGGCGCGTGACAGTCGCGGTTCTTCCTGCTCCACAAACCATCCATCCGGATGATGAATGAGCGCTACTCTGAGGTCGACGTCATCTAGTGGGTCACGCTACATTTGCGTTGCTTTTAACCTGGGAAAAGG
>DATLQX010000258.1:0-2277 GCA_035534995.1 Chloroflexota bacterium
GGGGCGCGTCTCGCCGATGGCCGCCAGGTATTCGTGGCGGACGCCCCGCTGGACCTGGCGGCGGGAACCCCTATCGCGTTGTGGTGGGACGACCAGGAGCAGGCCGGAATCGTCAGCATTCCGCCCAGCTTGCTTGTGTGGCGCGACCCCGAGGCCCTGATTGGGAGGTTCCTCGCCGTGCTCGGCTCGGCGGCGGAACCAGCACCAGCGGCTGAACTACCACCCGCTCTATTCGAGGCCGAGGGCGGCGCTCCCGGCCCCCAGAGCCTGCTGGAGATGCTGGCCCTGGCCCGCTCCGAGACGGTGTGGTTGGATGGCTGATCCGAGGTACTTGACGGCAAGTTCTCAATATGAGAACATTGTATTGTGGTTATAGAGAGGTGATCGCGTGCGGATAATCGCCAAACGCCGGTTGATGAGCCTGGCGGAAGCGCATGGCGATTGTGTGGACCAGGTCGCGGACTGGTATAGAATCGCGAGTAAGAACAATTGGACAAGCCTGGTCGAGGTTCGTAAGTCGTTTCGACATGCCGACAGCGTGGGTGACCGAACCGTATTCAACATCAAGGGAAATTCGTATCGGTTAATCGTCCACATCCGATATTCGGCCGGGGTCATCTATATCAAGGACTTGTTGACCCACGCGGAATATGACAGGGGTGCGTGGAAGCCGTAGGGACTGGACTAGGAGGTACCATGAGCGGGCAGACGGTGACGGTCGAAAAGGAGGTTCTTGCCGACTACCTCGATCAGGTGCGGGGATTTCCTCTAGTTCACATTGCTGATGACTCCCAGTTAGCGGAGGCGATGACGGTGATCGACCGTCTCACGGAGAAGTCGGTACTCTCCACGGGAGAGGAGGTCTATCTCGGCGCCCTTACCGATCTGGTAGAGCGGTATGAGGACGCACACGTCGTGATACCCCCGAGGACTGGGGTCGATGCCCTACGCTTTCTCATGGAGGAAAGCGGTCTGAAGCAGGCTGACCTGGTGCCGATTCTGGGCCGACGATCCGTGGTGTCGGAGATTCTTCACCATAAGCGACGATTGGCCCTCTCGCACATCACGAAGTTGGCGGCCTACTTCCATGTTTCTCCGGCAACGTTTATTGATGACGCGCCGTCACCATGAGTATCGTCTGAATTTAGAGAGCGTTTCTTAACGGGCCACGAGGCGCTGCCACGGGGCGCTCCTAAGTATGCGCGGGCAAGTTCGTGCATACCCGCGGACCCTTCCGGGTCTCGTCCGTGCCGTGGTCCCTTCAGGGCCGGATTGCGCGAACATACCAACTCATACATAGCCTGGATTATGCACGAAGGGAGGCATCCTGGGAGCGCGCCCATCTTGGGCGTCCCCCGTTCGCCCAGCATCCGACGGGGACGGGCGAGACGCCCGCGCTCCCAAGAAGAGGCCGACCCTTGCATAATCCAGGCTAGCGCGCTCAAAGGAGCGGATGACTTGCGACGGCCGGCCTGCCGCGCAGTGAGGCAGTAATCCTGCTATTGAGAGCCGCCGACTACAGCCAGCTTCTTCCGTGCCATGTGTTGCACTTCGGGGTCAGGATCCACTGCAAGAATCTAAAGTATGTCGGCGGCAACACGCGCATTGTGAGCGAGCGCGCGGCGAATACTTGCATCGGTGTCCCGCGCGAGAATCGACTGCAGATCGTGGGGGATCTTCCTTTTCGAAGCGACCATATGCCGCACCCTTGAGTCTATGTCATGACACAAGATCTCCAATATCTCTATCGGTATTGTCTTGTTCTGCGCCGCCCAAAAGCGCATTTCAGGAAAGTCGCGTATTACCTCCAGCCATACATCGAGCGAAGCTTCTTCATGAGCTGCTCGGTGATACTCAGCGGGATCAGAACTTGTACGCAATCGGGTGAACTCTTCGGCAGAGCCAATAGACATTCAGGTCAATCCTTTCGCGCCTGCGGCAACGCACGTAATACATCCCTCAGGCATCTACCCCCTCGATTCCCGGATCGCCGCCAGTACCCGTTCCGGGGTCATGGGCAGGATGCTCGGGCGAACTCCCACCGCGTCCAGGATGGCGTTGGCGATCGCGCCCGCCGGGGCGGTGATCGGCGGCTCTCCCACCCCCCTGGCCCCGAAGGGACCGTCCGGCGCCGCTACCTCGACCAGCACGGTTTGAATGGGGGGCACGCCGGCGGCGTACGGCGCCGCGTAGTCCATCAGGGTGGCGCCGAGCAGGCGCCCATCCTCGCCATAGGGAATGGCCTCGGATAAGGCGATCCCGAGCCCTTGCACCACG
>DATLQX010000259.1:0-3469 GCA_035534995.1 Chloroflexota bacterium
CCGTGCTCTTGGGTCGCCGTTCGACCGCCATCGGGGCACTCATCGTCTCTTACCCTTTGTTCGCCCAGTTCTGGAAGGCCGCTACCTCGCCCGGGGCGGTACGATGCCACTTATTGAGGACGCTTGCCTGCAATGAGATGACGCTGCTCGCGCTGTCCCCCGCGAAGAGCTTCTGGGTACCGGCGAAGTTGCCGTCGCTGTCCAGCTCGACCGGAATGAAGTTCTCCAGATAGGGACCACCCTGCTTGACCATCCAATTGAAGATCAGTTTCTGCTGGGGCAGAGTAATCATGCTCTGGGGAAAACGGTCGTCGGCCGGAATGGAGCCGGTTTCGCGGTAGAAGGCCACCATGCGTTCTGGCGTATGCAGGTACATGATAAACCGCGCGGCCTCTTGCTTATGCTGCGAGAAGACCGGGATGGCCAGGGTCTGCGACGTGCTGCCGAAGGTATTGGCCAGCTTGCCGGTGCCGTACACGGGCATGCGCATTACCCCTACTTTATTGATACCGACCTGTTTGACGAACTTACGAATGTCGGAACCCGCCACGTTCGTCATGGCCGCCTTGCCCTGCACGAACAGGTTCTGAGCCTGATACAACTGAAGAGAGTCGATATCGTTGTTCCAATAGCCATTGTCGCGCATCTCGGCCAGTTTTAACCACCACTCGCTGTATTTGGACGAGGTGATGTCGGCCTTGCCGATCGCCGCATCCATCATCTGTTTGGCATTGTCCAGATTCTGCCCACCGAGCAAGGCAAAGAGCCAGCCTCCGTAGAAGCCATCCTGCAAGCCGCCGGCGATCGGGATAATCCCAGTTTTCTTGAGCTTGGCGCAAGCCGCCATGAATTGATCCCAGGTGCGGGGTGGGTTATTCGGATCGAGCCCTGCCTTCTTGAAGTTGTCTTTGTTATAGAGCAGGGGGAAGGACGGCTGTGTATACCAGGGGGCGCTCCATATCTTGCCATTGTAGGTATCCTCGGCCGTATTTAGATAGTGCTTGAGTTCACTGGCCGGGATATAATCGCTGATCGGAGCCAGGTAGCCGGGCCATGCCTCGGCCAGCGAGTTGATGCCACCCCACAGGTACTGAATATCGGGACCGCGATGCGCCTTGGCAGCGGTCTCGAAGGAGGGCACCAGGCCGTTGGTCGTCTGCAGCACGGCGTTGATCACAATATTCGGATTGGCCTTTTCGTAGAGACGGATGGTTTCATTCATCCACCCCTGGGCGCCCTGCGCCTCTTGCTCTCCCCACCACCACATGGTAAGCGTGGTTTTGTCGGCGGCGCGGGATACTTGAGTGGACGCCGCTTCGAGAGCGGGCACGCCTGCCAAAAGGAGCGCGGCGGCGGTCCGTAGCGATTGTCTGCGTGATACCAGCATGATCGGCCTCCCTAGATCTTACTTTCGACTTGGATAAGGCCACCTCGGCAATAGTCTCCTATGTCACGCGGTAACGGGCCACGGTCTCTTCGTTGAGCACCACCCCCAATCCTGGAGCTGACGGGATAGTCACCAGGCCGTCCGGCTCGAGTACATCCAGAAAATCAACATTTGTGAGAGTGCGCGCCAACGGGCCGCCATGGACCGTCAGCTCGCACAGGTCGCCATGCGGCAGAATGGCGGCCAGATGCAGGGACGCCGCTTGCAGAATGCCGGTCTTAAAGGCGTGGGGAACCAGCCGCGCGTGGAGCTCCCTGGTCAGATCGCCGATGCGCCGGCACTCCGTGAAGCCGCCCGCCCGCGACACGTCGGGCTGAATGATGTCGACGTGCCCCTCCTCGATCAGCCTGCGAAAAGCGCGGACTCCCGACTCCTCTTCTCCCGTGGCGATGGACACCTCCACGAGGTCGGACAGCCGGGCGTAGCCCGCCAGATCGTCGGGTGGGAGCGGCTCCTCCAGCCAGAACAGATCGTACGGCTCCCACCGCCGGCAGACGCGAACGGCACTCTTCACGGTATAGGCCCATCCGGCATCGATCAGGAGTAACCGATTAGGGCCAATCGCCTGGCGCGCGGCGGCGATCAGCTCTACATCCAACCCTTCATCTCGCCCCAAGGGACCCCAACCAAACTTGACGGCGGTAAACCCACGCCGAATCAGCGGCGCGACAAGCGGCGCGATCTGATCCGGCCGCTCCGGCATCAACAGGCTTGCATAGACTTGTACCCGCTCACGGTGGCAACCGCCGAGCATACTCCATACCGGTCGCCCGCTTGCCTGGCCTATCAGGTCCCACAGGGCGATGTCGACCGCGCTCATGGCCTGCAGGGCCGCGCCTTGCCTGCCGTAATAGATGGAGGCGTGGTACATGTCGTACCAGAGGCGAACCACATCGAATGGATCCCGGTCGACCAATACCTCGCGCAGGCCGCGGGCGATCATGTGGCTAATCGGGGCCAGTACGACGGCCCGAGCCACCTCGGGTGACGTATCGGCCTCGCCAATCCCGATCAGCCCTTCATCGGTATACACGCGGACCAGCAAGGTATCTTGCGTGCCGTCGCAATCCTCGGGCCGTAAGTCCGGTATCCGCAAGACGATCGGTTCGACCTCGGTAATTCGCATTCTTTCTCCTTCCGGCGCCATTCAGCGCGTGACCGTCCGCCGCTTGCCCAGCGGCCTTAGGCAAACGCGCCCCGGCGAGCGGCCCCATGTCTCTTACGTGATGCCTCGTACTTCTCCTCGGCCAGCTTCGCGCGATTGGTGACTTCCAACTTGCTTGTCTCCATATGCGCTCGCATGGCGAGGCGTGCCGCCGATGCATCACCGGCCACGACGGCATCGCGGATAGTGCGATGTTCGATCAGGGCACGGGCAGTGGCGGCGGGGAGAGACGTGCCGCGAAGCATACCGGCGAGGATGGGAGCCAGCATCGGTTGGAGCAGGATCCAGAGCGCCGGGTTGCCGGCCCCCGCGGCAAGAGCGCGATGAAACGCCATGTCAGCATCGACATTGGCCACCGGATCGTGCAACGATTCCGTCATATGAGCCAGTGCTGCATCAAGCAGTCGGATCGTCTCCTCGTCACGGCGATGCGCCGCGAAGGCGCTCATTTCGACCTCAATGACGGCGCGCGCCTCGACCACATGCGGCAGGTCGAGCTTTCCGCTCCGGATCAGGGCGCCGAAAGGTTCCTCGATTCGCCACTGGTCGGGGGTAGTTACGAACGATCCCACACCGTGACGGATCTCGACGAGGCCGGTCACGCTGAGCGAATTGAGCGCCTCGCGAACGACCACCGAGCTTACCCCGAAGCGCTGGGCCAGCCGGCGCTCGGGAGGCAGGGCCTGGCCGGCGCCGATCTCACCCTCCACAATCAACTCACGGAGATGCTGGGCAACCTGTTCACTCAAGCGCCGCCGCACGACCAGCGCCATATACTCACTCCCGCTTGCTCGTTGAACTGGTGATCACATCACCAGATATCATAGAGCCCGAATACTCGTGGGTCAACCGGATCC
>DATLQX010000260.1:0-10443 GCA_035534995.1 Chloroflexota bacterium
CACGCGCGCCGGGGGGCTTGAAATACAACATCGTCTGTACGGCATACGGCTCGCGACCCAGTAAGGTGGTCAGACACCTAGTGAGCCGTTCGTCCAGCATCCAGCCCAGTGTGATCTCATCCCAGCGGTGCATGTGGATCATGCGCGGAAAGCGCTTCAGCGGGTCGCGACTCGTGCTATCGACGCCCGCCATGTCACCAGGGTACGTGCCGTGACGACGCAGCGTCATATAGTGCTCACGGTAGCGCTCAACGTCGTCGGCGGCAAACAGCCCTTGCGCGACGACATAGCCGTTCTCCAGATAGAACTTTGAGTGTTCGTCCGTCACTTCACGCAGCGTCGTCCGCGATTGAATCACCGTGGTCACCTCCCTGTAGGCGTCAAAGGTTGCACCAACACTCACAGTTTAGCACCGCTCTGATGCAGCCAACAGGCACTTTCGATGCGTTCTGTTGTACTATTTGCTCATATGGATACTGCCCAGATATGCCCCGAGACCGACTTTGAGGTCCGACTTACCGGCCCGCCCACTTACTGGTATTGTGAGCCCGGCTGGGAATGGAAAGCCCGTCCTCTGCCCGATTACCTGCTGTGGTGGGTCATCGACGGTGTGGGCCGAATGCACCTAGGCGACCATGCGTGGCCGCTCACCACTGGCTCAAGTTTCGTGTTCGCGCCGGGCGAGCGGCCGCACGGCCAGCAAGACCCTGTGCGCCGGTTGGTCGTGTATGGTATGCACTTCGACGTGGTCGAGGATCGTGGTGAACCAGTCGCGGCAGCGCCTGAGGTGGTGCCAGCACGTGGCCATGTGATTCGCGACACAGCGTTTTTCTCGGCTCTGGCTCGCCGCTGCGATGCCGCGTGCCGCCGGAAGGATGCGCTTGGCACTCGGCAAAGTCGGGTCTATCTCAAGGCGATGGTGCTGCACCTCCATGAAGAAGCACGTCACCCGGCGCCTTCTGGGATTGACGAGGCACTGGATGAGATTGTGCGCGCGATTCAACAAGAGCCGGGCCGCCGTTGGCGTGTCAATGAGCTAGCGCACCAGGTGCACCTGTCGCGGGCGCAGTTCGCCCGACGTTTTCATGCCGCGACAGGACAATCGCCCGTACACTTCATGATTTACGCCCGTCTGGAGCGTGCGCGTCAGCTCATGCAAGATACGACCATGACGGTGGAGCAGATTGCGGATGTCCTTGGTTACAACGACATCGCATTTTTCAGTCGCCAATACAAGCAGTATCTCGGGCACACGCCGGGCGTATTCCGCCGCCAAGTGTATGGACTTACCCCGGTTTAATGGATACCGGGTAGAACGAAAGATCCTGGGATACGCGGTCACCCTACAACTCCTGGCTCCTGCCTGACCCGCCGGTTCGTATTTTCATCCCGGACACGGAGTACGGTAAGGCACGGAAAGCTGTGGTCTCCGCGCCTATCCGTGACTCAATCTACTCCCCCCGGCAGATTACCCCAACCCTGTATCATCTAGGGACGTACCGGCGTGCACAGTCGCCGCGGCTCAAGGGGGAGATCACGTATGCCGTTGATGACCGGCGCCGAAGCCGCCGTGGCCGCTCTCCGGGCCCACGATGTTGGGCATGTCTTTGGCATCCCTGGGGTGCATACCCTCGCTTTGTACGACGCCCTGCGGAACCAATCGGACATCCGCCATATCCTGGCCCGACACGAGCAGGGAGCTGGTTTCATGGCCGAAGGCTACGCCCGAGTGACCGGCAAACCGGGCGTGGCCTTCGTCATCACCGGTCCCGGCGTGACCAACGTGGCTACCCCCATGGCCTCCGCCTATTCCGACTCAGTGCCCCTGCTGGTGATCGGCTCCAGCCTGCCGCGCCGCACCCGACTCCGGCCTAGCGGCGATTTACACGAATTGCGCAATCAGTTCGGAGTCATGGAATCGCTGGCCGGATGGACCCGAACGGTGGATCGCGTGGAGGATATCCCGGAAGCGGTTGGCGACGCCTTGAGGGCCATGAGCCGGGGCCGCCCCCGTGGCGCCTATCTGGAGATCCCTCTCGATCTCCTGGAGGCGCGCGCCGAGATCACGATCACCAAACCCACTCTTCTCGCACCCGCCAGGCCGGACCCGGCGAAAATCACCGCAATCGCCAAGCTTCTTGCCCAGGCCGAGCGGCCGCTAATCGTGGCCGGGTCTGGAGTCACGGCCGCCGGGGCGAACCGAGCGTTGGCAACGCTGGCCGAGAAGCTGGGAGCGCCGGTGCTGCTGGGCGGGAAGAGCCGCGACGCCCTGCCATCGGACTTCCCGCTCGGGCTGGCGGTAAGCGGCTATGGTCTGGGTCAGGAGTTCATGGCTTTCGTGGCCCGCCATGATGCCGTCCTGGTGATCGGGAGTAAGTTAGGCGATCAGCGTACCGACCAGGGAAGATTGCCTCTCCCACGGATCCTGGCACAGATCGATATCGATCCGGCCGAGATTGGTCTCCGGTATCCGACCACCATCGGCCTGGAGGCCGACGCCGGGGTCGCAATCGAGGCTTTGCTGGCCGCGCTGCCCGAGTCGCGCCACGACCGGGCGGCCCTGGCGGCGGAGATTGAGATCGCCCGAGCGGCGATCGCGGCTACCGCGCGGGCCGGCTACGGCGCCGACCTTGACCTACTCCAGGCGGTGCGGGAGGCAGTCCCCGCCGACGGCATCGTAGTAGCTGATATGACGGCTTTAGGGTATCTGGCCGCCGATGTCTGGCCCGTGTATGCCCCCCGCACCTTTATCCACTCCTCCGAGTTGTGTACTATTGGGTGCGCCCTGCCCCAGGCCCTGGGAGCCAAGGTTGGGGCGCCGGATCGTCCTGTCGTGGCCCTGTGCGGTGATGGAGGCTTTCTCCTTAATCCGGGCGAGATGGCAACCGCCGTGCAGGAAAACCTGGGAGTGGTGGTGGTGCTCGGAAATGACGCCACCTATTCAGCGGTCAAAAGCGCGCAACGTGACGACTACAAGCGCCGGTACATCGCCACCGATCTCAAGGCGCCGGACTACGTGGCCCTGGCCCATGCCTTTGGGGCCGAAGGCGCGCGGGCGGATGCCCCCGCCGATCTGGAATCCGCCCTTGCGGCGGCTCTGGCGGCCAACCGTCCCGCCTTGATTGAAGTCCCGTTGCCGCCCAGGCATTGGTAAGGACGACATGACTCATACGGCGTGCCGTGCATTTCCCCGCAGTTGTAGGGGTGCCCCTACGCAACTACCAAGTATGTGGGGCAAGCCGTACTGGCAGCCGAGAAGGAGAAGATAGCTATGGCCGAGTCAGTAACGCCGCCTTATCTGTGGTTCAATGGGCGGATCGTACCCTGGGCGAGCGCCACGCTCCACGCCACCGATACAATCTGGGCCGGCATCAGCACCGTGTTCGAGGGGATCCGCGCCTACTGGAATCCGCGAACCGAGACCATGCACATTTTCCGTCTGGCCGAGCATCTCCGTCGCCTTGAGCAATCAATCCGCTTGATTCGGATGGCGATGCCTCACGAGGTGATGACGCTCCTGGAGGATCTCCCGATGCTTATCGCCCGCAACGGCATCCGCGAGGATACCTATATCCGGGTGGTGGCCTTTCCCAGCGAACGGCGTATGGCCAGCCGGGCCGACGAAGAAGTGATCAACCTTCTGGCCGACACGGCGCCCCTACCTTCGCACCTGCATGAGGACAGGGCACGCCACTTAATGATCAGCTCCTTCACCCGCATCAGTGACAGTATTATGTCCCCCCTGATCAAGAGCACGGCAAATTACCGGAACAGTGAAATGGGAGTCCGGGAAGCCCAACACGCCGGCTACGACGGACCCATATTCCTGAACCGCCTTGGAGAGGTGGCGGAAGGAGCGTGGTCCACCTTCTTCATGCTCCGGAACGGAACCTTGATTACCCCCGACCTCCAGAGCGATGTACTGGAAAGCGTCACCCGTGACACCATGCTGCGCCTGGCCGATGAGGAACTGAGTCTGAGGGTGGTGGAACGCCGGATCGGCCGCACCGAGTTGTATCTGGCCGATGAAGCCTTTTTATGTGGTACGGCGGCCGAAGTGCAGCCGATCGGCACCATCGACCGCCTCACCCTGGGCACCGGTGAGATTGGCCCGATCACCAGGCGCCTGCGAAGCGCCTACGCGCAAGCGGTTCGTGGCGAATCGGCGGCGCGTCCCGAGTGGCGGGTTCCAATACCTCAGCGGAGAACCTCTTGAAGCACGGAGACACAAAAGATAAGGAGAACACAGGGGGCGGATCCAGTTTCCGCACCCCTCCTCATTCCTCACCCGTTTCCCAGGGTATCCATCAGTGGCTTCCATTCCCTCGGTGCTTCCGTGCTTCAGGGAGTCTCCATTCGGGCGCGCCCCCACGGTTTCAGAAGGTTAAAAGCGACGTTGCGGGCGGCGGCGCGGTTGAGTCGCGCACCACCAGCTTGGTGGACAGTTCCACTTTATTGGCATCCAGTGGTTGGCCGCCAATCTGCCGATAGAGCAAGGTCACGGCCAGTCTACCCATTTCCTGTAAGGGCTGGCTAATAGTGGTCAAGGCTGGATAGGCGAGGGAGGCCATGGCGATATCGTCGAAGCCCACCACCGACAAATCGGCCGGCACCCGTAGGCCACGTTCGCGAGCCGCTTGGAGCGTCCCGACCGCCATGGCATCGCTCATGGCGAAGATGGCGGTGGGACGGCTGGGGAGCGAGAGCAATTCGCTCGCCGCGCGCCGTCCTCCCTCGATCCAAAAGTCCGCCTCTCGCGTGTATTCGGGGATGATCGGCAGCCCTGCCGCCATGAGGGCCGAGTGATAGCCGGCCAGGCGATCAATGCTGGCGCACCAGCCTCGAAAACCAGTTATTACCCCGATCCGGCTATGCCCGAGCTCGATCAGATATTCAGTGGCCTTCCGTCCCCCGGACCAGTTAGTGGCCGCGACCACCGGCACGTCCTGATCAAGGGGGATGCTCGGATCGATGACAACGAACGGCAGGTCAACTCGCTGGATTTCTCGCAGTTCCGCCATGGACTCGAGGGGCAGCACCAGGAGAGATCCATCAGTCGCCCCGTGCATGAGATGCTCAAGCATCGAGACCTCTCGAGCCTTGTGATGGTGGGTCGGGCAGAGCACGAGTCGGGCATCACGCTCGTACACCGCCTCGCTGGCCCCTTCGATGATCTCGGAAAAAAAGCCGTCTCGCGCGAAAGGGACCACCAGGCCGATCAGACCGGTTTGCTTGCCGGCCAGGGCGCGGGCATGCCGATTGCTCATATAGCCCAGGTCTCGCACATAGCGGAGGACCAGTTCGCGGGTGGCGGGGGCCACGTCCGGGCGGTCGTTCAGCACACGGGACACGGTGGCGATAGATACCCCGGCGAGCGCGGCCACATCGCGGATCGCCGCGCGAGTGACGCCGCCGGGGTTTTTGGTCTGACCGCCATTCATGCTAACCCAAACCTCTCGATTTCCGGAAACGCTTCCAACTATACGACCGGAGCGGGGCGCCGTCAATCCCGCCGCCAATTTGGCTGGTCGGAACAGCAGTTCGCAGGCTCCGACGCGGGCTGGTCACGACCCGATTGAAGCCCCGGCCTTCAGGCCGGGGAGGCTCATTTGCTCTGCTAGTGGCCTTCAGGCCGCTTTCGAGGACTCGGCGCCGATATTGCTGGCCATCTCCTTTTCAGAGAAGCGGCCTAAAGGCCACGACTAGGCGGAGCATTTTCAGACCGTGCCTGGCTGTATTTCCGGTATTGACAGCCCTCCCGCACTGTGCTAGCCTACGTGCCAGCAAGCAATTTCCGGTAGCAGTTCCGAAAATCTCTCGCGGCCCAGGGAACGGTTCACGGTAAGGAGTTTGCGGGATTTTAGCCGGTTATTCCCACGCTTCCATGCGCGTAGGTCAGGCCGGAGCGGCCCGATACGGGCGCCATACGGGTTCGTGGAGTCCGTGGGCCGCGCGGGACAGAGCTGAAAGGGGGAGAGTGGTCGGCAGGCCGAACCGGACGGATCACGCTTTTATCATCCGGTACTTCTAATCGCCTCAAGCACCGAATCCACCGTAGGATTCAGAACAGAGGAACATGACGATGAAGGGTCTTTCGCGCTCACGCCTCCTCGCCCCCGCGCTCCTCGCCGCCGCCGCGCTCGCCGGCGGCCTGGTGCCCGCCGCTACCTCCGCGCACCGAGCAAACGCGGCGCCGATGTATCTCAACTCATACTACAATTTTAAGACGACCATGGTCCGCGACTTCAATCCCTATGATCCGGTCGGCCAGATGGACTGGACCAACAACGAGATTTACGAGCCGTTGCTGATCGTTAACGTTCCGCCGGCGACCAACGGCAAAATCTATCCCTGGTTGGCCAGCGCCTATAAGTTTACAAATGGGAACAAGACCCTGGTTCTCACCGCCCGCCCGGGCGTGAAATGGTCCGATGGCCAGCCATTCACGGCTCAGGACATTGCCTTCACCTTCAACTATGGCAAGACGCATGCGGTCGCCGACCAGCAAGGACTGTGGGCCGGCAAGCTGATCACCAGCGTAACGGCCAGCGGCAACCAGGTGATGATCAACCTGGCCACCGTTGACACCACGATCCTGCGGACGATCAGCCTGGTCAACATTGTCCCGCAGCATATCTGGGCCAGTGTAGCAAACCCCGCTACCTTCCAGAATCCGAACCCAGTGGGAACCGGCAGCTTCACCCAGGTCACCGACTTCACCCCTCAGGGCTTTACCCTGACCAAGAACCCCTACACCTGGCAGAAATCACTCGCCTATGACGGCATCCATGTGTCGTCCTATAGCGGAAACGACGCCGCGAACCTGGCGATGGTCAATGGTCAACTGGACTGGACCGGGAACTTCGTCCCCAACATCCAGAAGGTGTACGTGTCCAAGGATCCGGCACACTTCCATTACGACTACGCGGTGGGCCTCCCGATCGGGCTGTTCATGAACGATCAGCTCTATCCGTACAGCCTGCCCGTGTTCCGCAAGGCCCTGAGCCATGCCATCGACCGCTCGAAGCTCTATAAGATCGCCGAGTACGGTTATGATCCGCCATCGGACGCCATTGGGCTCGCTGTCCCCTACCCGCTGTGGGCGGACCCCAGTCTCGCCGCCGCCGCCAAGGAGGCCGCTACCTATAACGTCTCCGAGGCGCAGTCGATGCTGGCCAAGGCCGGCTTCACCCTCAAGGGCGGCCAGCTCTACGATCCCAAGGGCGGCAAGGTTTCGATCACCCTCTCGGTGATCAACGGCTGGTCCGATTGGGATCTGGGCATGCAGATCCTCCAGGGCGAATTCAAGAAGTTAGGTATCGATACTACGGTCAACCTGCAGACGCAGCCTGTTTGGTATTCGCAATCCGGGAAGGGAACCCTACCGGGTGGCGACGTTCAATTCCACTGGCTCAATTCGGGTGCTACTCCATACACCCCGTATGAGGACTACCTCAGCCAGGAGTCCTATACTCCCTTCGGCGTCGATGTCAACACCACCGGCATGACCAACTGGGAGCGCTACTACAGCCCGGAGGCCACAACGGCGCTGCGGCAATTCCGCCAGACCACTGACAGCGCGTTGCAGCACAAACTGATCGATCAGGTGCAGGCCATCCAGTTGCAAGATATGCCGTTCATCCCCACGACCTACGGGGCGGACTGGTATACCTACAGCACCCTGCACTTCACCGGCTTCCCAACGCCGAGCAATTTCTACACTTCAGGCTCGCCCAACGACCACTGGTCGAATCCATTGGTTGTAGCCAGTCTTAAGCCCGTCATGTAAGGAACTATTCAGGGTCTGGCGGCGGGGCAGAGAATCTTTGCCCCGCCGCCAGACGCGGATCAACTAATCGATACCTTGGCGGCGGGAGTGATCGATGCGATTCCTATACCGGCGGGTTCTCTTCTATGTGGTGGCTCTATGGGCATCGCTGACGATCAATTTTTTCCTGCCCCGCTTGATGCCGGGTGATCCAGTCAGCGCTTTCGCCGCAAGATTTCGGGACCAGATTAGCAACAATCCGCATATGCTGGACGCCATCCGAGTCGAGCTTGGCGCCTCGACCGCTCCCTTGCCGGTGCAGTACCTCCAATATCTGAACAACCTCGCGCATGGTAATCTCGGTGTCTCCTATTCCGAGTACCCCACGCGGGTCAGCGAAGTGATCGGCAGCACGCTGCCGTGGACCCTGGTTCTGGCCGGCACCGCTACCCTCCTCGCCTTTGTCATCGGCACCTTGCTGGGTATCACCGCCGCCTGGCGCCGCGGCGGCGCCGTGGATTCGTTGATTACGCCACTTACCATGTTTACGTACTCATTTCCACCATTCTTTCTCGCCATGCTCCTCCTCTACTTCTTGGGGGGCCAGGCCGGTTGGTTTCCCCTTAATCATGCGTACAGTGATGGAGAACATATCGGCTGGAGCCTGTCATTCATCAAGAGCGCGGCCGATCACGCGGTGCTCCCCGTTCTGGCCTTTCTTCTTTACTCGATTGGCGGTTGGCTCCTGGGGATGCGCAATGTGATGATCAACGTGCTATCCGAGGAATATGTAACCATGGCCCAGGCAAAGGGTCTCAGCGATCGGCGGGTCATGCTGCGCTACGCGGCGCGGAATGCCCTCCTGCCGCAGATCACCAGCTTTGCCATCACCATGGGCTATATCATCACTGGACTGGTCTTGATCGAGGATGTTTTCAGCTATCCTGGCGTGGGCTATACTCTGGTATTAGCGGTACAGGGTCAGGATTACCCGCTTATGCAGGCCCTGTTTCTCCTGATCACCCTGGCCGTGCTCAGCGCGAACTTCCTTGCCGACCTGCTGTATGTCCGCCTCGATCCACGAGTGCGTGCCCTCTAACATCGCAGTCAAGGGGCAGTTGAAATGCAACTAAAGACCAGGACCAGTTCATCACCCTCGCAGGACACGCTCACCGCCGCTCCGGCCGCCCCGATTACGCCGGCATCCTCCTTAGGGCCAATGGCGGTCCGCGCCAACCGAAGACGCACCGTGATTCCCAACTGGTTGAAGCTGCTGCTCAGCAACCGCTTCGCGCTGGTCGGCAGCATTATGCTGCTGATTATCGTGCTGGCGGCGATCTTCGCTCCTCTGCTCACCACCTATGATCCCAGCGGCATAGCCAGCGCCCAATCCTCGCTCTCACCTACCTCCGGTAACTGGTTCGGCACGAACCAGCAGGGGGAAGATATCTTTTCCCAGGTTATCTACGGCGGTCGACTCTCGTTGACCATCGGCGCGATTGTCGGGGTGCTGGGCGTGTCCCTGGCGATGATCGTCGGTATGCTGGCCGGCTACATCGGCGGATGGATCGACGAGGCACTTGGCGTGGTGATGAATATTTTCCTGGTCATCCCCCAGTTACCGCTGCTGATTGTGGCCAGCGCCTACCTGCCCGTGAAAGGCGGCCTGGGGATGATCATCATCCTATCGATCACCGGCTGGGCGTGGGGGGGGCGGGTGCTCCGCGCCCAGACCCTCTCCCTGCGCAACCGCGACTTCGTGCAAGCAGCCTATTTGAGCGGGGAACCAACCTGGCGCATCGTCTTCTTCGAGATCATGCCGAACATGATCAGTTTGATGGTCTCAAGCTTCATCTTCACCTTTATCGGCGCCATTCTGGCCGAGGCTGGCCTGGAGTTCCTGGGCTTTGGCGACATCAACACGATTAGCTGGGGTACCATCCTCTACTGGGCGCAGACCAACTCCGCCCTGCTCACCGGTGAGTGGTGGCATTTTCTCTTCCCCGGCCTGGCGATCGCGCTCACCATTACCTCGCTGGTCTTTATCAACTACGGGATCGACGCGATCAGTAATCCGCGTCTGCGGGCGATCAAGGTGGCGAAGCAATACCGGAATCAGGTGAGGGCGCGGGCTGCCGCGACCGCCGCGGCGCGAGTGACTTCATGAGTGTGATCGCTCCATCATTGCCCTGGAGTTCCGAGAAAGCCGGCGCCGCTGACACTCTTCTAGAAGTGCGCGATCTGACGGTTGACTTCATCACCCCGCGTGGCCCCGCCGTGGCGGTCGATGACGTCTCCTTTTCCATCCGACCCGGCGAGGTGTTCGGCCTGGCCGGTGAATCGGGCTGCGGGAAGAGCACGGTCGCCCACGCGATCATGCGCCTAATCAAGCCGCCCGGACGGATCAGCGGCGGCTCGGTGCTGTTCCGCGGCCAGGATCTCGGCCCTCTGGCCACCAAGCAGTTGCAGCAGTTCCGTTGGCTAAAAGCCTCGATTGTCTTCCAGAGCGCCATGAACGCGCTGAACCCGGTGATGAACATGGGCGATCAGATCTCGGACGCGATCCGAGCCCATGAACGGATGAGCCGGTCGCAGGCGCTCGAACGGGCGGCCGAGATGTTCAAGCTGGTCGGGATTGAGACCAAGCGACTGCGGAGTTTTCCCCACGAGCTTTC
>DATLQX010000261.1:0-11321 GCA_035534995.1 Chloroflexota bacterium
CATTCAGGCTATTGCGCGATACCTTGCGTGCTGGTGTAGCGATGGGTGTTCGGGTTGAACGTGGACTGCTCGGCTATGAAGAGTTGTCCATTGGTGCTCCGCACCACGAAGCCAAAGGGACCAGCGGGTAGACCGGACACCTGATTGAGATTCACAACCGTCCGGCTATTCGCGGCCAGGGATAGATTTTGCTGGAAGGTGGCGCCGGTGCTGGTATAGAAAGTGGCCGTCACATTGGCGGTCTTGAGCCCCGGATTGTAGAGATAGAGGGACTCTTGATTGCCGCCGGAGGAGTCACCACCGGGGAAGGTCCAGGATGCACCGGCTCCATTCCGGCCAAAGACGTCACTGCCCGATGAGGCGAGGCCGAGATTGGCTGGACCAACGTACTGTGGGCGTTCCACCACGACCGGCACCGAACTGGTAACCGCCACTGCCACGTCGGCGCTGCTGACGATGTCGTTGATCTTGATGTTCCCGCGATGGAGAGGATCCACGACGATAGTCCGGGCGCCGACCGGTTTGCCGCTCCCGTCGAACAGAGTAGCGGTCACCGTGGCGGCCGCGGCCTGATTGGGATTGAGAATGGTCAGGAAGGTTTGGCGATCCGGGGCCGTAGTCCCTTGCGCGAACAGCCACACGGTAGAACTGCTGGCGATCCCAATCTTGTCATGCGCGCCGCGGCCACCGGCCCCAAACCTCAACGTCCTTTCCACTACGATCCCCTGGTCCGCGGAGACAATAGCGCTGATCGAGGCGGCCGGCATGTAGAGCCCGGCGTCAACGGTGATACTCGCCCGAGGATGCACCGAGAAGCGGACTTCCTTGGGCGGCTTGCCGTTGAACGGAAGGAAACGGACATCGACATTCGCGTAGTGAGTGCTAGGATTCAAGATTTCCAGGTACTCGTGGAAGCTGCCGCCGGTATAGCCTTCAGCCAGATACCACAGCTTCGCGGGGGCACTGGCCCCCAGGGCGGCGCTGCTGTCTCCGGAGCCATTGTAGATCGTGCTCTGGGCCGCAATCTGGCGGTCGGCGGACACGATAGTGGCGACATGACGACCCTGTCCAGCTGCCAGTCCCAGGTCAATATTGAGGTCGCTGTGGGCCGGCACCGTCACCGCTTGACTTCGTTCCGGAGCGGCTCGGTAAAGAAACGTGAGCGTCACCCTCGCCACGCCGGGTGCCGAATTGAGAAGCGAGATGACCGTACGATGATTCGCCGTGGTGTCTCCATGGGCGAAGTACCAGGTCGTCGCGGTCATATGAGCGGATTGCAGGGTAACGGACGACCCCGCTCGGCTGGTCGCGCCAGTAGCGGTGAGAATGTTCGCGCCCTGGGTTATCGTGCTTGGTACGACGAAGCCGGCGCTGAAGGCCCCGCTTCCATTGGCCACCACGCTGGTGGGGGTGGTGACCAGGGCGGCACTGTTTAGGGCCAGGACGACCTGCTCACCCGGCGCGTACCCAGTACCATGAACCTGGATCGTGGAACCGGCGGACAACTCGCCGCTGGTTACCGTCAGATGGGGAGTCAGAATAGCAACCGAGACAGGAATGGATGCTACCTTGGACCCGGACACCACTGCCTCCAGGGTGTATGGCCCGGTGGCGGTATTGGCCGGAAGGGTAAGCGACACCGGTCCCATGGTTCCCTGGGCGTTCGTTTTCACGGCGCCGAGCGTGATGGTACCCGCCGTATTGGCGAGAGCAATTGAGACGCTCGATCCGGGCGGGAAATGGCTCCCCGCTACCTGCACCAGACCGCCTGGACTCAGGACATATGCCTGTCCCGTCGTATGGGTGATCCCCAGGATACTGAGGATGGGAGCCGTGGGCGGCGGCGCCTGCACCGCCAGGGTGGCCGTGGCGGAGCGCCCGCTCGTTTGACCGAACGCCGCCAGAGTGTACGTCCCTGAAGGCAGGAACGAAGGGATGGCCAATCCGCTGACGTGGAAATCGCCGTTACTCCCGACCAAGGCCGTAGCCAGGGTAACCGCGGGAAGATGCGTTCCTGAAATAACCACGGTCACGGACTCACCGGAGATAAAACCAGTCCCGTTGAGGCTCAAGGTTGCCCCCGCGGTTACCGTACCGGTGGAAGGGACAAGAGTCGCGGCCAGCCGGCCCACCGAGAGTTGCGCCGTGGCGCTCAGGTGACTGGTGGATCCGGTGGCGACCAGAGTGACCGTACCTTCCGGCGTATTCGCGGGAATGGTGAGGTTTCCAGAGGTAAAGCCACCGGAGCTGTTCGCGACAGCATTCCCAACCCGAACGCTGCTTGACAGCGAAATCAGGTCCAGGGTCACTGGCTCTCCGGGCTGGAAGTGGCTGCCGGTCGCCACGACGGCCTGCCCCGGCTTGGTGCTGGTGGGCGCTACGGTAAGGGTAGCGGCATGGACTTGCGCCGTGACCGCAACCGTCGCCTGACGCGTGGACGTCTGGCCCGTGGCAACGAGCTGCAAGGTTCCCGAAGGAATATCAAAGGGGATCTGCAGCTTGACCGACGTAAACGCGCCCGAGCTATCCGCCTTGGCCTGACCAAGGGTGACGGAACTCGAACCCGAGGTGGCGGCCAGCGCGATATTCACGGTCTCGCCAGGGACGAAGTTGGTACCTGATACTTGAATCGTATCGTCGGGCGCGAACGACGTAGGGCTCACGCTTAACGCCGCCTTGGGAGCGATGACGGTGAGCGGGGCGTGCGCGGTCCGATTGCTCGTCAGACCCAGAGTGACCAGGCTATAGGTGCCGGCCTGGGTGCCGGCGGGTATGGTGACCGCGCTGTTACTAATCGCGCCCGAGCCGTTGGCGGTGATCGTGGCAAAAGGCTGAACGCCGGGGTTGGCGCCGGACGTTGAGAGTTCCAGCGCTACCTGCTCACCTGTTTGGTAGCCTTGGCCGGTCACGGCCACCTTCCCTCCAGCCACTATTTGACCGGGGGTAACCACAAGAGTGACCGTGCCGCCGGACGTGGCAGTCGCGGTTGGCGCGTGCGGAGTCGTGGTGGGACTGGCGGTCGGCATGCTCGGCGTGAGCGTGGGGCTGGCGGGCGGCGCGGTCGGAGTAACGGTGTCGGTAGGGGCCGCGGCAGGCGCGGCACGCCCCACGGCGGAACGCCCGAACAGACTGCCGGTGACCAGCACCATGCATCCGATAAGAAACAAGGCCGGAATGATTCGGCTGAGAGCCGCGCGGGAACGATACATCATAGATCGATTCCTCCTATAGTCGGCCTAATTCACCGACAAAAAACAAGGACAAACGCGAATGGGCCGCGGCCGGTGGCCCATCATTGCTTGCCCCAGATACAGCCTGGGTGCCCTTGCCGAGGATGCGAAGGGCTACTCTCCCAGTGGAGCACGCCGGCGAGTGCTACTTCGCCGCATGCCACCCCACTTCCGAGCCTACCAGCCCAGACCGTAGGGGGCATCATCCGAATGACCGGCTGGAGGAACGTAAACTACCTAAGCCATGGATGTCCGTGAATCCGGTTTTATTGGTCAATGCCTCCTGGAGCAGTGACTCGCCGCCAGGCAGCGCGTTCGTCAGGACGCCGAAGGGTAATCACATGCTCCTCCCCGTTTGGGCCATTTACCCAAATCCGGGCCCATTTGTACACGGCAATCAAATCACCAACCCTGGCGCCCGTTTCGTAGGCCACCTCACCCACCAGCCGCCATCCGGGATAATGGCCCTGTTTGAGCGCCGCCAGGTCAGCGGCTAATTCGTCGCCCGTAAGCTCCCGTGAGAAGAACGTAGGTTCCATGGTTTCTTTCATTTGGCACTCAATGCAGAGTAGTCCCTTGAGCACCATCTGTCACCCTGGGTCCGCGCCACTTGGTCCATTGGCATGCTCTGGCTATCCTCACCCCTTGGCCCGCCGCCCGCGCATCTTCCTCGTCCAAACCGACTCGACCGAGTTGTGGGTCGATGAACACGGTGTAGCGGGCCATGTAGGCGGCTTCGGCACTCGCCACCATGGTCCTGAGCGGCGGCATGTCTCCTGGGAGCGCAAAATTCAGGGAAAGCCCGGAGTAGCCACTTGCCGGTCACGCGCGGCGTCAATCCTGTATCCTAGCGCCTATGCATAGCGACGCTCCCTCTCTCGGCACCCTAGCCGCCCGGGCCCACGACTTGCTCAGTACGGCCGGCCATCCCCTGGCCCCGGACTCCTTGATCGAGCATGTGTTTGGGATCGGGATGGGGAAGGAGCGGAAGGCGGGCGCGGCCGAGTTCTGGCGTGGTCAGCTTGGTCGGCTCCTCGCGGACTCCATCGTCTTTACCCAGCACCGCGATGGCGCCTGGGGTCTGGCTTCCTGGGGCGCGGAGGAGGTGCCGCTGGATCGGATGGAGTATTTGGTGGTTGACTGCGAAACCACCGGCCTCAATCCTCATGTCAATCAGGTGATCGAGATCGCGGCCCTGCGGTGCGTCGGTCCCCTGGTGGTGGATCGCTTCGAGACCCTGATCGATCCGCAACGGGCGATTCCCAGGGCCATCCTGCAACTGACCGGGATCTCGACCGAGATGGTCCGGGGCGGGCCACTCGCCCCCGCCGCCCTGGCCGAGTTTCTGGAGTTCGCCGGGGGATGGCTGCTGGTAGGCCACAACGTGCGCTTCGACCTGGGATTCCTGGGCGCCGAGGCGCTCCGGCACCACGGGACTCGTTTGGCGAATCCATCCCTGTGTACGATCCGTCTCGCCTCACGCTTGCTGCCCAACCTGCGCCGGCCCAGCCTGGATAACCTGGCCCGCGCGCTCGACTTGCGGGCCCACGATCGCCATCGGGCCATGGGGGACGCGATGGTTACCCAGCAGGCATTCTGGCGTCTGGTGGATCTGGCCCGAGAACGCGGGATCACCACTCAGGGCGGCCTGCTTGCCATGAGTGGACCGGCGGCGGGGTCCGCTCGCGCTATCGCCGGCCGGGGAACCGGCCGATTGCTCCTCGACCCGGCGCTCCGCCGAGGCTTGCCGGAAAAGCCGGGCGTTTACCTGATGCGGGACGAGCGCGGCGTGATCATCTATGTCGGCAAGGCGAAGAACCTCAAGCAGCGGATTGCCTCGTACTACTCGCATCCTCTCGGCTACCGGCGCAAAATGGACGGCCTGCTGGAATCCGTGCGGCAGTTGGACACCATCGTCGTGGGCTCCGAACTGGAGGCGTTGATTCTGGAGTCGCGGAAGATCAAGGAGCATCTGCCCCAGTTCAACGTGCAGCAACGCTATTATCGCCATTATCCCTTCATCAAGGTAGACGTGACCAACCCCTTCCCGCGTGTGACGGCTACCCGCGAAGTGCGCGACGACGGCGCGCGCTACTTCGGTCCTTATCGGAGCAAGAAGGCCGTGGATACGGTGGTGGACCTGGTGCACCGGCTGTATCCGGTCCGCTCCTGCACCAGGGTGATTGCCGCCGATGGGAAGCATCGAGGCCGTCCTTCCGCCTGTCTCCGTTTTCACGTTGGCCGCTGCCTGGGCCCCTGCATGGGCGCGGTCACCCCCGTGGTCTATGGGGAGATGATAGCGGAGGTTCTGAGTTTCCTGGGCGGGAGCCAGGACGCGATGCTGGCCCGCGTCGAATTGGAGATGCGCCGCAGCGCTGACCGCCTTGACTTCGAGCGATCCGCCCGCCTCAGGGATGCCTTGCGGCAGGCCCGCCAATTGATGATGTCCCAGCAATTGCTCACCGGGGCGGTCGAGCAACATAACCTGGTGATCGTCTGTCCTGGCGTGAATGCGGGCGCGGCTGAGTTGTTTGGCATCCGCCATGGGCGCCTGTTCGAGCAAATCACCATTGAGGACGCGCATGACGTGGCAGTGCCACGCCTGGTCGCGATCTTTCTCGACCGCGTGAAAGCGGCAGCCTCCGCACCCCCGGTGGTCAGTCAGGAAGAAGTGGACGCGATCATTATCATTGGCCGGTGGCTGGCCCGTTTCGGCGACTCGCCTCGGGTGGTCCATCTGGATGACGATACCGCTGACCAGGTGGTGGAGCGGGTGGTGGCGGCGATGCGATCACGGTGCCTGCTCCTGGAGCCGGAGGATGCCGGATGGGAGGATGAGGGGTACGATGGCTGAGCAACTCGTACGCGGTTTCGTTCTCATCGGCACCAGGCTTCGGGAAGAGCCTACAACTGCCTCAACCCTCGACCGGCATTCGCTGAGCCTGCCTCGCGGCGCCTACACGACCTTCCGTACCTATGGCGGGAATCAGGCGTTCCGCCTGGAGGAACACCTGATGCGACTGACCGCCTCCGCTGCCCTGGACGGCTTCCCCTGCACTATTGACTTTCTCGAAGTACGGGCGGGTATCAAGGAGGCGGTCTCCCTGGCCGGCTTCGCGGAGTCGCGCGTCCGCCTCACTCTTCCCTACGTGGCGCTGGGTGATCTGTATATCGCCGTCGCCCCGTATACACCACTCCCCGCACGCCTCTACCAGGAAGGCGTCCACTGTGTTACGGCGCCTCCCGATCTCAAACGGAACAATCCGCGGAGTAAAGGAACCACCTTTATCGCGCCAGGATCTCAGGCCCGTGCCGGCCTGGCCGCCTCCCATGAAATCCTTTTGCTCTCGCCCCAGGGTGAAATCCTTGAGGGATCCTCCAGTAACTTTTTCGCTGTTCTTGATCACACATTGCGTACGGCCGAGGAAGGAGTTCTCCTGGGGACCACCAGGAATATGGCCATTGCCCAAGCCGATCCACTCCTGCCGGTGGTCCGGAAACCG
The DNA here is from genome assembly GCA_035534995.1 of Chloroflexota bacterium. Classification (GTDB taxonomy): domain Bacteria; phylum Chloroflexota; class UBA5177; order JANWHV01; family JANWHV01; genus JANWHV01. The sequence continues at coordinate 6,734 of DATLQX010000261.1, forward strand.
GTGTCCTTGGGGGAGCTACCCCGCCTCCAGGAGGCGTTCCTGACCAGCGTATCGCGGGGCATCCTGCCTGTTACCCGGATCGACGAACTCCCGATTGGTGATGGGACGCCCGGCCGCATCACCATTGAGCTTGGCCGCCGTCTTCTGGCGGCGATGACGGCTGAACTGGAACCAATCGGCCCTTGATCGCGCCTACCGGTGACTCAATCCTGAATCACACTTGAACGAAGGAGTAACCTTGTGACCTCGATTCCCTGGGCTGGTCTGAGACCGCAGCGGCCCGAGCGACTGGGCCACCCCTGGGTCTTCGCGGGCGAGATCGCCGAGATCAGCCGGGACGCGGCGGACGGGGACGTGGTGCGGGTCAGTGATCCCCGAGGGCGTCTGTTGGGCCGTGCAATGCTCAATACCCAGTCCAAGATTACCCTGCGCTATCTCAGTCCATACGACGAGGAGATCGACGCGGACTGGTGGGCGAACCGGCTGGCCGAGGCGATCGCCCGCAGGCGCCGGATACCCGAAGTGGATGACACCAATGCCCTCCGGCTGATTAACGGCGAGGCGGATGGCCTCCCCGGTCTGATCGTGGATCGCTACGCCGGTGTCCTGGTGGTGCAGATGCTGGCCCTGGGACTAGAGCCCTGGCGCGAGGTGATCGTGGAAACACTCCGCGGCCAGCCGTACGCCGAATCGATCTGGGAACGGTCCGACGTGCATGTCCGTGAACTTGAGGGTTTGGAGCAGCGGACGGGACTTCTGGCCGGGGTTGAGCCGCCCCCGTTGGTGGAGGTGTTCGAGCGGCGGGCTCGCCTTCTGGTCGATGTGCGCGAAGGCCAGAAGACCGGGATGTTCCTGGATCAGCGACGGAACCGGATGGCGGCCGCTACCTACGCCAAAGGCTGCCGGGTACTGAACTGCTTCTCCTATAGCGGCGGCTTCGCGGTCCATGCCGCCCTGGCCGGGGCGCGCGAGGTGATCGACGTGGATTCGTCCGCGCCCGCCCTGGACCTGGCGGCACGGAATATGGCCCTCAACGGAGTCGCCGACCGTCACCGGGTGATCGAGGCGAATTCCTTCGATCTGCTCCGTGAATGGAGCGATAGTGACGACCGGTTGGATCTGGTGATTCTGGATCCGCCTGCCTTTACCAAGAGCCGGGCCACCATTCCGGGCGCCCTCCGCGGCTACAAGGAAATAAATCTGCGGGCCATGCGGCTGCTCAGGCGGAACGGGATCTTGGTGACATGCTCGTGCTCGCAACACATCGATGACCAAACGTTCCGGGCCATGCTCCTCGACGCCGCCTTCGACGCGCGACGGGAGCTACGCATCCTGGAGCAGCACGGCCAGGGGCCCGATCACCCGCAACTGCCGCGGGCTCCCGAGACGCGGTATCTGACCTGCGTGATCGCCGAAATCGAATAGTGGCTCGGCGGCTCCGAAGCGGATCTCGTGCTCCGAGGCCACATGCCTTGACGCATCCGTAGGGGCACCGGGTACCCCTACAACCATGCCTCGCCATAACCACGAACTACGTTTACGATCCGGTCACGCACGATCTGACCAAGCAATACGACAGCTACGGCGCCGCGACCTTCCTCACCTACAACGGTCATCACGACATCAGCAGCACGGCGGTGCTGACCGGAACCACGGTTGCCGGTCCCCTGACCTATTATCACTGGCGCGGACAGAGCAATGGCTATGATAGCTACGGGGAGCAGACCAGCCAGATCGATGGACGCGGGCTCACCGTGCCTGACACCACCAGCCTCACCGCGCCGACGATCACCCCCAACGCCCAGGCGGCTAACTATACCCACTCCTGGACCTATACCAGCCAGGGAGACACCCAGACCAGCAGCACACCGCCGATCACCACCACCCTGAATGGGACCACCTCCACGGGGCAGCGGATCACCCAATATACCTACGACGGGGATGGGGATCTCCGCTTCGGGCAATCGCCGAACCACTACAACCCAAGTGATCCCATCGCCAACACCACCGAATTCGGCCAGCGCATCCCCACCACACTTCCAGCACCCTGCCGTATCGCATTGTAGAGGAGGTCCAGATGAGTACCAACATCTTCATCTATCTGGAGCCGCTGCGGCATGGAACCTGGATCTTTGAAGGAGAAAGAATCAAGAATGTCGACTACGATCCAGAGGATCCGGGTGTGGAGCCCGAGTATGGACCTGCACCGCTGTTCCTCGGAGCTAACCCACCACTGCATTATCTCTTCGGCCTTCCAATAGATACTGTACTGGAGGGCCCGTCTCCGCCATTTGGACGGCGCGGCCTCCCCCATGACATATCCGCCGAATTGGGACAATGGGCCACGGCGGAAGCATGGAGCCGTGTTCATGGATGGGTAACAGTGCGAGAACTGGACGCCTTTGACTGGAACGCCGTGACTGAAGTTCGGATGGTGGTGAAGCGGAAATATATCCGCGCTTACCGGGATAGTGTCGAGAACAGCGTGGTGAGCGATATGGCGATCGATTGGTCCGATCGAGAATCTCGACGATCTCTTAGAGGCGTTGCACGGCGTGACCTTCCTTCTCTCGCGCCAGACGTCTTTGCGGATATTACCTGGCGGCCCACCTATGCGGATATGGCCGGCTACAATTTCATGGAGGAGGTCGTCCAGGCGCTGGGACGCCGCTACGGGCCATCGGATTTGGCCAGGATCATTTACTGGTTTGACTAGCCGTGCGTGAGCCCGAGTGGTGACAATGCCCGGAGCGAAGTGGTGTGACTACATTCTTGGGCGGCTTTCGGTGGTGGAGGTGGGTCGACGAGATGCGGATGATCGGAACAGCCGGAAGTAGCGCAAACCACCCAGAACCGGGCCGGGACCGTCACCTATAACCACGACCAGGCGGGGCGGGACAACCAGATCGGCGTCCCGAGCATGGGCAGCACCACGCCGCTGACCAGCCTGAGCGCCCAGAACACGAGCAACCACACCCTGCTGAGCAACCTCTATCAATACGGGTACGACCCGTTGGGCTTGACCAGCGCGATCACCACCACCGTGCAGGGCAGTCCGAGCAGCCAGAGCCTAACCCATGACGCGGCGGGCCGGCTCACCGCGATAACCGGCACGGCCCCAACGGGCAGCTGGAGCTACGACGGGCGGGGCAACCTGAGCAGCGCAACAGAGAGCGGCGTCACCAACTCAACCGCCAACTGAGCTACGACGCCCAGATCCGACTGACCCAGATCACCTTCGGCAGCCCGATCACCCAAACCGTGATGATCACCTACACCGCCTTCGGCCAACGGGCCCACTACGCCGTCACCCCGGCTGGAGCGGGCCAGCCCAGTTTGAGCGAGCACTTCTGGTATCAGGGGGACCAACTCAGCCAGGTGGCGTATACGGGGACCAGTATCACCACCCCGTATACCGACACCTACGTCTACAGCCAGGACGGCACCCCTCTGGAACTACTGCGGCAGCAGGGAGCCGGCGTGACCCTGTATTGGTACGTGCTGGATGGGCAGGGCAACGTGACGGCCTTGACCGATCAGAGCGGCGCCGTGGTGGACAGCCATAGCTACGACCAGTGGGGTAAGCCGCTGACTATCAGTGAGAGCGTGCCCCAGCAACGGCGCTATGCCGGCTCCTGGTATGACAACGAGTTGGGCTGGTATTGGCTGAGCGTGCGGTCCTATGATCCGACACTCGAACGCTTCTTGCAGCCGGACCCGAGCGAGCAGGAGGGGCTGTTCAACTACATCTACGCGGAGGACAATCCGAGTGACCTGGGCGACCCCAGCGGACTGTTCCCGATCCCGCTCAAGTCCGGCAGCCTGGTGACCCCAACCCTGGCCCGTTCTTCGAGAACAAGGTGGCGGTGGGTTCGGACCAATCGAAAATTGAACGGGGCCAGGGAACCAAGCCCGCCGGCGGGGGGAAGGGCGCGAACCAGATGGCGTCGGTGCCCGTGGTGTGTAGGGGCAACCCGGCGGTGTGCCAGATGAGCCACCGCGTGGAGCGGTCGGGCAGTGGCGATCCTGGATCCGAGTTGTGCCAGGCCATTCGCTTCTTCTGGGGCGGTTGCGCCAGTGTGGCGGACGATGTCGCTGGTCTACAGGGACTCGGCTCGTTAGCCAACGGCGTCTACAACCTCGTGGCGGGCAACGATATCGCGACCCTGACCAACGCGCACGCTAGTGGGACGGACAAGTTCCTGGCGGTGCTGGATCTGTCAAGCAACGTGCTGGTCTTCGAGCCGTTCGGGGGCACGGAAGCTGAAGCACTCAAGTTCGCGTAGACCGCCGAAAAGGCAGCCAATGTAGAGGTACATGAGGTCACGTACGAAGAAGCGGCGGGCGTGGTGCTTCGGAGTCAACTCTGCGGCTGCTTCCCCGGCGGTACTGGCGTTCTGACCCCGCATGGACTGGCGGCCATCGCCAGCCTGCATGTGGGCGACCTCGTCCTGGCGGAGGATCCTGCCGCGGGTAAGGTCGAACCGGAGAAGGTAAAGGCGGTGATAGACGACGGCCTCCAGCCGCTGATGCAGGTGCGGCTGAGCGACGGCAGCAGTCTCTCGGTGACGACCAACCATCCCTTCTA
>DATLQX010000262.1:0-7906 GCA_035534995.1 Chloroflexota bacterium
GCCCAGTTCCAGGCCCTGGTGAAGACTAACAAAGTGCGCTACGTGCTCGGCGGCGGTGGCGGCGGCGGTCTAGATGGCGGTTCGTTGGTGACCCAATGGGTGCAAACGGCGTGCAAAGCGGTTCCCTCCAGCAGTTATCAGGGCACGGCCGCAAGCAGTTCGTCGAGCGCCGCGGCGACCAATGGTTTTTCCGGAGACTTTGGCGGCGGCTCGGCCCTCTACGATTGCTCCGGCGCCTGAGTACAACCTCCTTTGAATCACGGAGGCGCGGATAGGGAGGGAGCGCATGGAGGACGGCTCAGTCCACTCCCAGGGGAGTTCTCCGTGCCTTCCGTTCCTCCGTGATTCAGAAAGTGCTCAGATAGGATCAACGAGGGCAGCGGCTGCTATACGTAGGCGGCGCACATCATCCCGTAATAGGTAGGCACTTCGTAGGAGAGCACCTCGGCGCGTAGATCCGTGCCTTCAAGAACCCCATGCAGGGCGAGGAGGGGCTCGACCGCCTCCGTTAACCCACGGTCTATCCAGTCCGCGTCATACCCGAGCATGCGCTCAAGGGCGTTGGCGCGGACCGCCTCGGTCACCGCCGCATCGCACTCGGCCGAGGCAGGGTCGAAGCCGAACGGGCCGTCAGGTGCATGGCGATGCCCAAGATCGAGGCTCGCGATGAAGGCGACGCGCCGTCCGGTTGCCGCGGCGGCGGCACGCACCGCCCGTCCGAAGCCGATGTATCCTTCACGAGGCACCTCTTGCCCAAAGTGGCCCACTCGCGCCGGCCCCTCTGCCTGATACAGATGCAAGTTACCGGCGCTCACCACGACGACCCGAGGCGGCATGGGGTATGCCGCGCCCAGGAACCAGAGCGGGATCAAGGCGCCCCAGTAGATGGTAAGTGGGGTTGCTTCGAAGAAGTTGCGTACCCGAACCACCGGAACACCCTCGGCCCGCGAGGCGGTCGCAATGGCCGCCGCGAGATCGTGGTCTACGTCAAAGGTAAGGGAGAAGCCGTGATTCGGCCCACCAACGGTGATTCCTGGGCCAAGCGATCCGTGCACCCGTGCGCTGTCGAGGATCGAGATCGCGCCATCCACAAGTAGGCTGTGCGGCTCGATGATCACGACGGTATCAGGCTGAGCATCCGCCATTCGCCGGCCCAATTCCTCCATTGCCGCGCGACTCTTGAGCGCCTTCGCACCATCCGGCCCGCTCACGAGAGGGATCAAGAGGCCACCATGGGGGGGTGATACCGGCAAAGACAATGTTGTCCACGATTGCTACTCCATTTCGGTTGCCTCTATCGCTCGGGGAAATAGGTGCGAGTGTAGCACGGCCGGCGTACGGGAAACACGGCTGACGCGGTATCAGTAGTCACCCAGCTTTCTCCTACCAAGATAGCGCGCTACAGCGCTAACCATCGGGCTCTAAGCCTTGCCCTGTCAGGTTGGAACAAGGCAGCGACTGGTGGATCGCTCACGGCGAGCGGTCCACCGGAGTTTTCCGGAGAGATGATTGGCCAAGTATTCAGCGAGATCCCGCCATGTAAGTGGACTAAGTCTGATAAACTAGGTCAAGGAGGATTCAATATGGATACGATTATCAACATACACGCCGCCAAGACACATCTTTCCCAGCTGCTTGAGCGCGCGCACGCCGGCGAGGAGATCGTGATCGCCAAGGCCGGCAAACCCTACGCCCGCCTGGTGCCGCTCGTGCCGGTTACCAAGCGGCCACTTGGCTTTGTCAACGCGCCCATTGATGACGCCTTCTTCGAGCCGCTGCCCGACGACGAGTTGGCCGCATGGGGCTGAGTGTTCTGCTCGACACGCACGTGGTCCTTTGGGCCTTCTCCAACCCGCATAGACTCTCGTCGACGGCGCGTACGCTCCTTGAGAACCCCGACACCACCGTGCTGGTCAGCGCGGCCAGTGCCTGGGAGATTGCCACGAAGTATAGGCTGGGCAAGCTCCCAGGCGCCGAGAGGATCGTCAAGGGCTACCTGGCCCATCTGACCACCCTCGGCGCGCGGGAGTTGCCGGTGGGCTCGGCGCATGCGCTGGCGGCGGGGTTGTTTGCCGTGGACCACCGCGATCCCTTTGACCGTATGCTGGCGGCCCAGGCCATCGCGGAGGGGGTGCCGCTCGTCACATCCGACCCCGCCATGGCGTTGTTCCCCGGGCTTGCGACGTGTTGGTAAGCGGTTCGGACCCGACCAGCAAGCGGCTCTTACCGAACTCTTAGCTTATTCTTAGCGCCCACTGACCACCCGAGGGGTATGCTGGAAGAGTAGAGGATACACATACCGCGCGACTATGAACTTCGGCGCATCGATTCGCCGAGTAGGGAGACCATCATGAGCAATTCACCAGTGAGAATCCGGCGTGGCACGTTCCTGCTGGGGGCGCTGGCGGCCGGCATTATGCCATTGGCGGGCGTGCGGGAGGCGCTTGCGGCCAGCACGGTCGTCCCGACCCGATCGGCGGCCAGCCTCGGCCCGCTGATATACATCCCGCAAACCTGGAATAATTGCGGCCCGGCCGCGATCGCCGAGGTGCTGGCCTACTGGGGTATCGCGCGGACCCAGGCTGAAGTGCAATCCGTTGTACGGGTAGATGGGTATTCCACCGGCATGACCCCCTATGGGGTTCCGTCCTACGCGCGGAGTGTTGGTCTGCGGTCCAGCATGGGGGTTGGCGGTTCGGAGGGATTGATAAAGTCTCTGGTCGCGAACGGCTTCCCCGTTATCGTGCATCAGGTGGTGAGCCTGTCCGATCCAGTTGGACATTGGCGGCCAGTACAAGCGTTCGACGATCACCAGGGTGTGTTCGTGACCAGCGACCCCTACCTCGGTGCCGAGTACCGTATCGGGTATGGTGACTTCGCCACTATGTGGGCCCAGCGCGGGTACGCCTTCATGATCCTCTACCCAGCCTCGCGACAAGCGGTGCTGACGAAGATCCTCGCCGCGTCCGGTTGGAATAAGACGGCGGCCTATACGCGGGATCTGGTGCTGGTCCGTGCCTATCAACTCGACGTCAGTCCGGTCGCCAGCCCGCAAAGCGCCCAGGCCGCCTACCGCTACCTGGGCATGGCCTGGGATGAGGCCCACCTGGGACAGCACGCGGCGGCGAACACCTCCCTGAACCTGGCCACGCGGGCGGGCGCGAATCAGATCGAGGTCGGCTGGATTCGCGATCAGATCGCCTGACGGAGGAGAACCCATGACCCTGGCCGGCAAACATCTCGCAATCGCGACCGTGGCCTGCGCCCTGATCGCCTCGCTCGCCGTTCCCTCGCGGCCCGCCATGGCGGCGGCGACGCGCGGCTCCACGATCACCCTGCCGAACGGCAGCCGATTTTCCCTGCAAACCCCCTCCGACCTGCAAGTCACGGTCTACGCCACGGGGCTCAACAACCCGCGCCTGTTGGCGCTTGGTCCCAAGGGCGACATTTTTGTCGGCACCCGGTTCGCTGGGACGGTGAGCGTGCTGCTCAATCGGAAAGGCGGCCCCCATGCGACTCAGGTGAGCACCTTGCTCAGTGGTCTCACCGTGCCGGACAGCGTGGCGTACCGAAACGGGCGTCTCTACGTGGCCGAGGAGGGTCAGGTCAGTGAGTGGAGCTATAACCAGTCCGCCGTGAGCGTGTCCGGCCAGCGGATCGTCGTCTCCAGCCTGCCGACCGGCGGACTGCACACGACCCGTACCCTGGCGTTCGGGCTCAACGGCTCCCTGTACGTGTCGGTCGGCTCGTCCTGCAATGAATGCGCGGACTACTCCGGTCGCGGGGTGATCATGCGCTACAAGCCCGACGGCAGCGGCGGCGTGGTGTATGCCAGTGGGCTGCGGAACGCGGTCGGGATCGCGATTCAGCCGAAAACAGGCAACCTGTGGGCGGACGATAACGGGCAGGATCTGCTGGGCGACAACATCCCGCCCGACGAGATCGATCTGATCAAGCAAGGGAAGAACTATGGCTGGCCCTACTGCTGGGGTAACCAAAAGGCGGATCCCACCCTTGGGTCGGCGGCGGGCTATTGCGCGAGCACGGTAAGCCCGGTCGTCTCGCTGCAGGCTCACTCCGCGCCAATCGGCGTGGCCTTCGGCACCGGCACGCTCTTGCCGGCGCGCTATCGCGGTGGCCTCTTCGTCGCCTATCACGGCTCGGCCTATCGGTCGCAAGCCACGGGCTATAAGGTCGTCTATATCCCGATTAACGGCACCCATGCCGGCGTGCCGCAAGATGTGGTCACCGGCTGGCTGTCAGCGAGCGGCGTGTGGGGCCGGCCGGCGGGAGTGGTGATCGCCGCCGACGGCAGCCTGCTGATCTCGGACGATCAGGCAGGGGTGATCTATCGCGTTGCTCCGGTCGGTCGCTAGGACAGATCGGCCCAAATACCTTCGGTTCCGTAGGGGCACCCCTCGTGGGTGCCCTGGTGCAGGCCGTCAAGGGCACCCACAAGGGGTGCCCCTACAAGCGCGGGAATCCATTACCTACGCGGTTCCCTTGGCGGGCGCGGCGAAAAAAGCCTCGATCGCCCGCGTCAGACCCTCGGCAATCGCGCGCTGCCCTTGGGTGCTCGCCGCCACGTCCGCTTCCGCCGGGTGGGTCAGGAACAGGGGCTCGGTCATGATGCCCGGCATCGCGCTGGGAAACGCCAGCCATCCAGACGCCGCGGGACCAAGTTCCAGTAAATGCCCGTAGGCCGTACCCTCGGCGGTAAGCGCGGGGGTATCGGCGGTAAGGTCGTCGATCACGCCCCGATCGGGCACCGCCCAGCCCGCCGCCCGTAACCGCGCCACGACATCTGCTTGCGCCAGATCCGCCAGGCGTCGATTCGCGGCGCTAAACGGGCGCGCGTTGTCGTAGAGGGTCTCCGCGCCGTTAACCGAAGGATCGGCGTAGGCATCGAAATGGATAGCCACGAGGGCCTGGGCCCGCGCGGCATTGGCGCAGGCCACGCGGGCCACCAGGTCGCGATGTTCACCGGCGGCGGTCAGCAGCTTGCCGTTCAGATCTCCCCGTACCGTGCGTGTGACGAGCGTATCGGAGTCTCGGGACAGCACGATGGTGTAGCCCTGGTTACGGAGGAGCGTCGACAGATCGAGTCCGACTGCCAGGGTCACGTCCTTTTCCCAAATCGTGGTCCCGCTGCTGGTGGTGCCGGAAGCGCCCGGATCCACGCCGCCATGGCCAGGATCGATGAAGACAATGTGATGCAGGTTGCCGCGCAAGGGAGCGAAGGTCAGGCATGCCCGTGGGGTGATGCCGGTGCTCAGAACGGCGGCCGAGGGTACCACTTGCCTGGGTGTCTGGCTCTCGCTTCCCACCGCCGCGGCGGGACCGGGGACAGTGCGCGGCGCCGATGTTCCGGCAAGCGAACGCATAGCCAGGGCGAGCAGAACCACGATCCCAATGAGGAGCGCGAGAAGACCGGCTCGCCTCCGCCGCGAGGCACGCACCCGAATAGCTGCCGGTCTGGCGTGATGGTGCCCGTGAGCATATGTTGGGGGGCGTCTCATCTTTCGCCTCCAGCGCTCCAGCCACGCGCGAGCCGAGGGGCCAGTCCATACAAGAAGTATGCCACAGCCGAACCATAAGTATCGTCGATGTGAGGAATCCCTCGCCTATATTCGGCCTGGGTCCGCCCGCGTGCTGATCCACGGGGTATCAATGATCAGCACCTCATGAATCCGGCCCACCCAGCGGGAGGCGCCGTTGTTCCGGACGCACCGTTCGCACCAATATTCGCAGGTGATGTTGCCGTGCGGATCGCGACCCACCAGGTAGCGCCAGTAGACGCTGCCGACGTTCGCGGCGACCGCCAGTTCGGCGCGGATTGTCGCGGCGCCGATCACGAGGTCGTCGGCATCGAGCCAGCCGATCCACGCGGCGGTCGCCCGGTCGAGGGCGAACTGGCGGGCGGCCGCGAAGGCGTGACGCCAGGGAAAGTCGTGGATCTTGTCTGATGAAACGGGCGGAGATCTCCCTGGTGCGATCGGTCGAGCCGGTGTCCACGACGATTATTTCATCCACCGCGCCGGTGATGCTTTCCCGGCAGCGGGCCAGGACGTGTTCCTCGTTCTTCACGATACATGGCGATTGCGACTGACAGGGGATCTCCAGATCCCGGCTTACCAGAGGCGCGGGCTGAACGTAGTAAATAGAAGGCAGTGGCCTCCTATTGACCGTAGCTTAACCTAAGAAGGCACCCCCGCGAAAGGGCTACATTGTATTAGTATCGCTATGATGGCAGCTAAGGCGGAGAAGGGGTTCCTCATGGCACGGATTCGATCCGAGCTTGTCTCATATAGCCACCTTGAGGAGCGGGCACACCCCTGGCGGCGTCAGTTGTGGTTGCGGGGCCGGAATATGACCGTCGGCCAACTCGTGGCTACTATGCGGGCAAATCATCTTACGCCGGAACAGGCAGCTATCGACCTCGATCTGCCTCTCGCGCAGATCGCGGAGGCGCTTTTGTATTACGCGGACCATCAGGGTCTTGTGGATCAGGAGTTGCGAGAAGATCAGCAACGGCTAATCGCGAGGGGTTATGCCGTTGAGCCTCCGCCTATATCTTGACGATTGCGCTTACAGCAAGATGCTCGTAGCGCTCCCGCGCGAGCCGCCACATCAGCATTCGGTAACTATTCCTGAAGATGCTGGCTTGCGTGGCGCCCCTGATGTGCAGCACTTTGTCTATGCGCGTGCCCACGGGCTGGTCGTGGTCACCAAGAACCCAAGTGATTTTGAGGATCTGCATAGGCAATTCAGTGAGCACCCCGGTGTATTTGCTGTCTATCAGGACAACGATGCGCGTGATATGTCCCATGAGGAGATTGCCCAGGCCATAGCCAACATCGTGGGCGCTAAAATTCCAATTCCAGACAGATTCCATATTCTCAACCAGTGGCGCTACTGACCCCCTCCACCACCATGCGCGCGCCGCCCGCTATCCTTAACGGGTGTGTTTTCAGCGGACTCATGGCGAGAAGGAGTGTTTCATGGCACGGCAGCGGGTCGGATTCATTGGCATTGGGGTGATGGGGCAGCCGATGTGCCTCAATCTGCTGAAGGCAGGGTTCCCCCTGACCGTCTATTCGCGCCGCCCGGAGTCGGCGGATGCCGTGGTGGAGGCCGGGGCCGCGCGGGCGGCCAGTCCGAAGGCGGTGGCCGAGGGGTCGGACGTGGTGATCACCATGGTCACCAGTTCGCCGGACGTGGAGGCGGTAGTGCTGGGTCCGGATGGGGTGCTGGCCGGCGCCCACGCGGGGCTGATCCTGGTTGATATGAGCACGATTTCCCCCGCCGTGGCCCGCAAGGTGGCGGAGGACGCGGCGGCCCGCGGGGTAGCCATGCTCGACGCTCCGGTGAGCGGCGGCTCGCAGGGCGCGGTAGCGGGGGCGCTCTCGATCATGGCGGGCGGGGACAAGGAGGTGTTCGCCCAGGTTCTGCCTATTTTCCAGGCCATGGGGGCGGAAGAGAAGATTTTCCACGTCGGACCCAGCGGGAGCGGGCAGGTGGTCAAGCTGATTAACCAGCACCTGTGCGGGGTGATCGCCGCCGCCGATGCCGAGGCATTCATCCTGGGAGTGAAGGCGGGAGCCGACGTGGCGACCATGGCCAAGATCATCGGGGTGAGCAGCGGCGGCAACTGGCAACTCGCCAATCCAGTGGCTCTGCGCGCCTTTACCGGTACTTTCGAGCCGGGCTTCTTCACCGACCTCTTAATAAAGGATCTGGATCTGGTGCTGGAACTGGCCGCCGAACAGGGCGTGGCTACCCCGCTGGCCGAGAAGGCGCGGGCCCTCTACGAGCGGGCGCGGGCGGGCGGGTACGGCCGCCGCGACTACACCTCGGTGTTCGCTCCCCTGGAGGAGGACGCAGGGGTGAAGGTGCGGTTCGCGGA
>DATLQX010000263.1:0-7081 GCA_035534995.1 Chloroflexota bacterium
GCCTGCGCTCCCAGCGAGCCCAGTATATCTACCGCATCTTGATGATCTGGCCCGCCGTGGTGCCGGAAGTGGTGGGGCTGTTGATCTGGCAGTTTATTTACGATCCGGACTCCGGCGCCCTGAACTCATTCCTGCAGGCCATTGGCCACCCCGAATGGGCGCAGGCCTGGCTCGCCAATCCGGATCTGGCCCTCTACGCCCTCATGTTCTCGGCCTTCCCCTTCGTGGGGGGCGCGGCGGTCCTGATCTATCTCGCCGGCTTGCAAGGGATCTCGAAGGAGATCTTCGACGCGGCCGCGATCGACGGCGCCAGCGCCAGACGCCGCTTCTGGTCGATTGATTTGCCCCTGATCAGGGGCCAGATCAAACTCAACATGGTCCTGGCCATTCTCACCGGCATGCAAGCATTTATCGGCTCGCTGCTGCTCACCAACGGTGGGCCGCTGAACGCTACGAACGTGCCCATCCTCTATATGTATCAGGAGGCGTTTACCTATGGCCGGTTTGGCTATGCCTCGGCTATCGGGGTATTGGTCTTCCTGGCAGTTTTCTTACTCACCTTTGTCAATCTCAAGGTGATGCGCGAAAAGTCGTAGCGCATCGACTCAGCAGCGGAAAGTCAGGACCATGGCCATAGGCGCCCACCCGACCGGCACCCCGGTTCCCCTTCGTCGATCACCCGGAGCCGTGGCGAAGTTCCTGCGAAGCGGGGACTGGTGGCGCCATCTGCTGCTGATCATTGTCTGCATCTTCCTCTTCATTCCCATGGCTCTGACGATCGTGATCTCCACCAAGACGATCAGCCAGTTCAACGTAGCGCCGTTAAGCGTGACCTTTCCCATGCACTGGGACAACTATGTCACCGCCGGGCAATTCGTGGCGCACTATATCTTCAACAGCATTATTATCAGCGGGGTGACCTGCCTGGGGGTGCTGCTGGTCGGCTCGCTGACCGCCTATGTCTTCGCCCGCTTCACCTTTCCCGGTAAGACATTCATGTATCAGGGAATCCTGGTGCTCCTAATGATCCCCCCCATCCTCACCCTGGTGCCGGCCTTCTTACTGGTCAAAAACCTGAATCTGCTCAATACCTGGGGGGCGCTCATCCTCCCGTACATGGCCTTCGGCCTGGCGTTCGCCATCTTTATTCTCCGCACCTTTTACGAGGGGATGCCGGAAGAGTTGTTCGAGGCGGCGCGCATCGATGGGGCCAGCGAACTTACCGTGTTCTTCCGCATCGCGGCGCCGCTCTCCAAGTCCATCCTCGGGGTGGTCGCGGTGCTCAACATTCTCGGCACCTGGAACAACTACGTCTGGCCCCTGGTCACCATCCAATCGGACAATCTCTTCCCCCTGGCCCTCGGCCTGACCGCCTATCGCCAGGCATACTACACCCTCTGGGGTCCGCTGATGGCGGGCTACGTGATCGGCACCATTCCCCTGATCATCCTGTTCGCCTTCACCAGCAAGCTATTCGTCGATGGCTTGTCCGGCGGTGCCCTCAAACTCTAGAGCGCCAGACCGCGCATGATGATCGCTCGCAGTTCCGCCTCGTGTTCGGCGGTCGGATTCAGCAGGGGCGAACGCGCCGGTCCCACCGGCCGCCCCTGGATCTTCAGTCCCGCCTTGATCAGCGCGACGGCATATCCCTTCACCCGGTCGCGAAGGTCGACAAAGGGACGGTAGAACCCCTCCAGCAACGACTCGACCCGTACCTGGTCTCCCTGGCTGATCGCGGTATGGAAGGCGCGAGCAATCTCCGGCACGAAATTGAATACGGCGGACGAGTAGGCGGTCACCCCGGCCCCGAAGAAGGCGCGGGCCGACATCTCCGCCGTGGGCATCCCATTGATCATGACCAGCCGATCACCCACCGCCAGGCTAATCCGGATCAGGCGCTCCATGTCGCCGTGTCCATCCTTGAAGCCGATTACGGTCGGCAGCTCCGCCAGCCGGCGCACCGTGGCGGGAGCAAAGATCGCGTTGTCCCGCTGATAGATGATGGTTCCCCGGCTGGTCGCCGCCGCGACCGCTCGGTAATGCTCGTACAGGCCCTCTTGCTCCGCTTGCAGGAGATAGGGAGGCAAGACCAGGAGCCCGTCGGCGCCCTCTCGTTCCGCCACCTGGGCGTATTCCACGGCCAGCTTCGTGCCGTAGCCGGTGGCGGCGACCACGGGCACGTCTCCCCGCACTTCCTCGACCGCGGTCCGCACCAGGGCCTGGTATTCATCCGGGCGGAGGGAAAAGAACTCGCCGGTGCCGCCGCAGACGAAGAGGGCGTCCGGGCGTCCCTCGACCATGTAGCGTAAGTGTTCCCGGTATCGCCGGAGATCGATGGTGTCGTCAGGAGTAAAGGGTGTGACTGGGAAAGACAGGAGCCCGCGGAGTTGGGCCTGTAGTTGTCGAGGCGGCAGAGGCATGAGTATTCCTTCCCTAGCGGTCCCTGGGAGGGACCGATGCGTCAAGCCAGGCCCGGCAGTGCCGGCGGCCTACCAGCGGACAGGCTTCCAACCGGGCTGAATCTTTTGCATCTCGGCCACGTCATCACGTTTGGCCAGGCCGGCGTGGAGATGCTGCTCGTGCAACCGTGCCAGCGCGTCCTCGTCCAGCTCCACCCCCAGTCCCGCCGTGTCGTCAATGACGAGCGAGCCGTCGGTAAATTGCCGTTTGCCGCCGGCGATCACCTCTTCCACCTGCCAGGGATAGTGCGTATCACAGGCATAGGTGAGGTTCGGAATCGCCGCCGCCACATGGGCCATGGCCATCAGGCTGATCCCCAGGTGCGAGTTGGAGTGCATCGAGACGCCCCAACCGAAGACCCGGCACAGCCGCGCCAGTTTGACCGTTTCGCCCAGGCCGCCCCAGAAGTGGTGGTCGGAGAGGAGAATCTGGATCGAGCCGCGTTCCACCGTCTCCGGGATGTCCGCCCAGCGAACCGTGCACATGTTGGTCGCCAGCGGCATCGAGACCTGCCTGGCCACCGCCGCCATATTGGCTTTCCCGTCCGTCGGATCCTCGTAGTATTCCAGCGTCCCCTCCAGGGTTCGCCCCACTCTCACGGCCGTCTCCACGCTCCAGGCGGCGTTGGGATCATGGCGGAGCGGCACGTTAGGGCCAAATGCCTCACGCAGGGCTTGGATCGTCGCTACCTCCTGATCGGGGTCGAGCACGCCGCCCTTGAGCTTGAGGCTCTTGAAGCCAAACAGCCGGACAAAGTCTCGCGCTTGTTGAACCAGCCCCTCGGGCGAAAGGGCCTCCCTTGCCAGATAGTCGTCTCGCTCCTTGGCGGCGGTCGAGGTGCCGGCCAGTCCATCCTCGCCGCCGATCCCGGCGTGCTTGTAGAAGAGGTAGGCGGAGAATGGCACCCGATCGCGATACCGACCGCCCAGGAGATCGGCGACGGGCCGCCCGGTCGCCTTCCCGATGATGTCGTAACAGGCGACTTCGATAGGGGAAAAGGTCTGCACGGGCGAGGAAACCGCCGCCTCCCACGGACGACTCGGATCGGAGCCGCCCCCGGTCTCGCTGGCGATGGCAGCCTCGATCGTGGTCAGTTGATAGGGATCCCGGCCGATCACCCGCTCCCGAGCCGCTTCGAGATCCCGCAAGGGGATCGCGCCGCCATAAGTCTCACCCAGTCCAGTGAGGCCCTCGTCAGTCTTGAGCTGGACGATGGTCCGCAAGGCGTAGGGCGCGTGCAGGCCGAAGGCGCTGCGCAGCGGCGGGTCCGCCATCGCCACCGGGATGATCCGCATCTCAACAATCTTCATCGCTTCACAGATCCGAGTGCTGAATGGTCGCGTCGTCGCGGTTCCGGATCTCGGGACGGAGACGGATGCCCAGGCCGGGGCCCTCCGGAAGATACATAAAGCCCTGGCGGAGGATTGGCGTCCCCTCGACCAGTTCGGGGTAAAAGGGATCGTAGAGGACACGGGTAGTTTCCATGATGTAGCCATTCGGCACGTTGAGCAGGACATGCGCCGCCGCGTAGAGGTTCACGGGACCGGAGTTGCCGTGGGGGGCTAGCGGGATGCCGTAGGGTTCGGCCATGGTCGCCATCTTCTTCAGCTCGGTGATCCCCCCGGTCCAACTGATGTCGCCGATCATCACATCGGTGCCATGCAACTCAAGGAGGCGACGCATCTGATGCCGGGTAAATAATCGCTCGCTGCCCGCGATGGGAAAGGGCGATTTGGCCCGTAGGTCGGCCCATTCCTCGGGGTTGTCTTGCCAGAGGAGATCCTCCAGCCAATGGATGGGCAGCCCCTCCAGGGCCCGCGCGATCTTGACCGCGCTGGTCAGGTTCCAGAGCCCATGCCCCTCGATCATCACTTCCATCCGGTCCCCGAATTCATGGGCCACGGTTTCGATCCCGACCATCCCTTCCCGGAGCTGCGCGGCGGAGATCGATTGGCCATGACTCTGATGGGCATAGTCGTCGAACGGCGCCACCTTCATACAGGTGATGCCGGACTCCAGCAACTCGGTCGCCAGGCGCACTGGATCGGTAGTGGCGAGGTCGGAATCGGAGCGCCCGCCAAAGGCGCCGCAGGTATTGTAGATCCGGATGCGGTCGCGGCTTGGACCGCCGAGCAAGGCATAAATGGGTTGGCCCGTGACCTGGCCCAGGATATCCCACAGGGCGATGTCGATCGCCGAGATAGCGCGCAACTCGGCGCCGGAATAGCCATGATAGGCGGCGAAGTCGAACATGGTGTTCCACAGGGGCTCGATATGGAGCGGGTCGGCCCCGAGGACATACCGCCGGGCCAGGTCGTGGACGACAGGAGCGGTCCGCGCGTCGGGGGTCTGACCCAGCCCCACGAGCCCACTATCGGTATGGACCAGGATGAAGATGAACGGTGGGTGGTCGAATTGGCCAAGGTGAATGGTCTCGATTTTTGTCACCTTCATGCTTGCTCGTGCTCCTTCCGTATCCGTTGCCATTCCTCGTACTCGACCAGGGTGCCGGCATCGGGAGGATAGACGCCGATGATGGGGTTGCCGCCCCGGATCTTGGCGAGGATGAACTCCTCACGCCGCTCCTGCGCGAAGGCGTCGCGTGCCACCTCCTCGGCGATGGCGCGCGGGATGACGATCACCGCCTCGTCATCGCCCACGATCACATCGCCCGGCAGCACCGCGACGCCGCCGCAGCCAATCGGGCCATTTATCTCGACTGGATGGTGGATGGTGAACGAGATGTTGGGGTGCTGCCCACGGGCATAGGTGGGCAGGTCGATGGCGCGGATCGCGGGGGTATCGCGAAAGGCGCCGTCGGTCACGATGCCGGCCGCGCCGCGCTGCTTGATCCGCTCGG
Organism: Chloroflexota bacterium; assembly: GCA_035534995.1. Lineage (GTDB taxonomy): Bacteria > Chloroflexota > UBA5177 > JANWHV01 > JANWHV01 > JANWHV01. The sequence goes on from DATLQX010000263.1 coordinate 5,321, forward strand.
CAAGGATGTTCCCCAGCGAACCGGCATGTATATCGCCGCGGGCGTCAATGACCAGCACGTCGCCTGGCCCCACCTGCTCGACCGCGACCCGTTGCTTGTTGGTGAGGTTGTCGAAATCGGCACCGCGTTCAAGATCTTCCCGTGAGGGGATATACCGTAAGGTGAATGCCTGGCCGGCCATGCGAGTGTCCGGCCGTAGCGGGGCGACCCCATACAGGACGAGCTGCTTGTAGCCGCGCCGGTGCAGCTGGCTGCTCAGCGTGGCGGTGCTGACTTGGACAAACATCCGAAGCACATCCGGCGCGACTCGAGCGATGACGTCCATCGAGGTCATCCCCCTCACGCCGCCATGCGCAGGCGCCGCCAGAGGCTGGTGCTCAGGAACAGGATCACCACCACCGGCAGGAGCCACCACGAAGTTATATGCGCGTGCGTCATGAGGGCCACCACCGCCAACGCCGTGACCACGGCGGCGGCGATGGTCCAATCGTCCCCGACCACGAAGTCGTACCAGAACCGGCCAAAACCAACGATATAGGTCACGATGATCTCCTTTACGCCGCCGCGCGGGCCGGCAGGGCGACTTGCCGCCGCAACGCGCTTACCAGAACGTAGGCGGCCGCGCTATATACTACCAGGATGCCGAGAATGGAGAGATCCGATCCCGGCCAATTCGCCCCCGCCCCTTCCGCGGCCCAGAAGGTGCCGAACGATGAAAGGAGCAGGCCAACCGCGAACTTGAGCGAGTTTTCGGGGACGCGGCTGAGCGGCGCGTGGACGGCCACCCCCGCCACGAGCACGAGGATCAGGGCCGCGGCGGCGCCAAGGGCGGCGAGCGGAACCTGATGCGCCGCGGCTCCGAAGGTGACCACGATGAACGCGACCTCCAGCCCCTCCAGTAAGACGCCTTTGAAGCATAGGGTAAAGGCGTACCAATCCAGCCCCGCCTTTAAGGTTCTGGCGCTGGTACGGCCGGCTTCCAGCCCCTTCTGGTAGAGAGCCGCCTCGTTCCGCAGCGCTTGCACGCCGCCGGCCCGCATAATGGCCTTACGCAGCCACTGCAAGCCGAAGATCAGTAACAGGACTCCGACCACCAGCCGCAAGGCGTTGATTGGGATCAGGGTCAGCGCCGGGCCAAGGACTGCCATGATCGCGGTCAGCGCCACCAGCGCCACCCCGACCCCAATTAAGGAGGATCGCCACCCCCGTGTTACCCCGCAGGCCAGCACGATAGTCAGCGCCTCCACCATCTCCACCGCTGACGCCAGGAAGCTGGCCAGGACAAGGAATGCCCCACTCATCGATTCTTTCTCCTTTCTCCCCTCGATCACGGCTTCAGGCACCATGCGAGCTTCACCACCGCCGGCTCTCGCGCCCCCTGGCTCGGACTGATCGCCCGTGCCCCCTGTCGCGAACAAGTACCGAAGCGCAAGTCTAGTATATACACACTTGTTACATTTCGCAAGTGTTACAACATATTTTGAGTGCTCGCGGTCTCTAGGTTCGATCCTCGCTGTGTACGGTATGTTCGGGCGTCTGACCACCGGCCACGCGGAGGATATTCCGCGCGCACTGCTCCGTGATGAAGCGCATGGCCTCGCTCGTCCTCCCGGCGATGTGCGGGGTGGCGATACAGTTCGGCAGCTGGAGGAGGGGAAGGCAGGTGGGGGGCTCGCTCTCGAATACGTCGAGCGCGGCGCCCGCTATCGTGCCGTGGATCAGGGCGTGATAGAGATCCATCTCGTTCACCACCGCTCCCCG
>DATLQX010000264.1:0-14838 GCA_035534995.1 Chloroflexota bacterium
AAGCGGCGGCCGGTTCGGGTGAAGACCATGCCGGCGCCCTGGCCAATCACGCCGAAACGGGAGCGCGCCACCTCCTCGTCCTTGCAGACCACGATCACGGCGCGGGAGCCCATGTGCTTCTCCTCGCAGACAACGCGCGTCGCGCTCTCCTTCCGGTAGTAGGCGAATGCCTCCTCGGGATGTTCGAGCAGGTCGGGCCGGCTGCTGGTCTCGCAGGGTGACATGGTTGGGGGCAGGTACACGAGCCACCGTGGATCGACGGCGAACCGGCTCATCACTTCAAGGGCGGCGGCAGCGTTCTCCTCCCGAATGGTTACCTTGCCATGCAGGCGCGTCTCGATCAGGCGCTTTCCCAGCACGTCATCAATACTGAGGACATCGTCGTGTTGCTGCTGCGCCGTCAATGCCGGCTCGTCGGTGGGTAGGAGGAACGGCCTGGCGGGTTCCTGGTAGATACGGCGACTGTGAACCGAGACGAGGTCTCGTTCGGGGTAGCGGAGGGCGGTCAAGCTACCGCCGAAGACGCAGCCCGTGTCGATATTGATCGTGTTGTTGAACCACTCCGGCTTGGGAACCGGGGTGTGGCCGTACACGACGCTCGCCTTTCCGTGGTATTCGACCGCCCAGTTATATCGCACTGGAAGGCCGAACTCGTCAGTCTCGCCGGTCGTCTCACCATACAGGCAGAACTCGCGGACGGCGCCCGATCCGCGACCCTGCATCGTCGCCTTGAGCCCCGCGTGCGCCACGACAAGTTTCCCGTTATCGAGCACATAGTGGCTGACCAACCGATCGAGGAAGTCCGCCAGATCGCGCGTGATGCGTGAGCGCTCAGCCTGGGGCAGCGCCTCGATCTCCGCCAGGCTGGTTTCGAGCCCATGGGTAATTCGCACATCACGTCCGCGCAACTTGCGCAGCAGTTTGGCATCATGGTTCCCAGGGATGCAGAGCGCCGCGCCGGCCTCCATCATGGCCCATACGAGGCGCACGGCGTCGAGGGTTCGCGGACCACGATCGACAAGGTCGCCCAGAAAAATGGCCTTCCGCCCGCCCGGATGCGTGTAGACTGCCGTCTCACTCCCTAAAATAATGGTCGGCGGCGCCGGCTGATAGCCCAGTTGACCGAGGAGTTCCACCAGTTCATCGGCACAGCCATGAACGTCCCCGATAATATCGAATGGGCCATGTTCCTGCTTTCGATTATTCCAGAGGGGTTGCCGCTCGATCTCGACCGCTGAGACGTCCTCGATCGACGACAGCGTGAACACGTGCCGGAAGCCCTCTCTGCCGAGCCCGCGCAACGATTTGCGCAGGTTGGCGGTCTGGCGCTGGATCACCTGCGAACCGAAGCCGCGGTCCAGCCGCGAAGCATTCCGCTCATGACAGACGCGCTCGGGGAGGTCGAAGACAATCGCGACCGGCAGGCAGTGGTAGGCGCGCGCAAGCTCGACCAATGGGCGCCGCGCCTCCGCTTGGACGTTGGTGGCGTCGATCACGGTGAGCCGCCCGGCAGCCAGGCGCTTACCAGCGATATACTGAAGGACCGCGAAGGCGTCTTCCGTTGCCTCCTGGCTGTTCTCGTCGTCCGAGACCAGCGCGCGGCAGAAGTCGGATGAGATCGTCTCGGTGGGGAGAAAATGGGTCCGCGCGAAGGTGCTCTTGCCGGAGCCGGAGGCCCCAATGAGCACGACGAGCGAGAGATCCGGCAGTGTCAGCTTCATGTCACTTCTCCGGCCGTGAACCACGCCATTTGCGACGGCGCCCCGGCATCGGCATCCTCGGGACCAATTGGCGAGAACCGCACGCTGTATCCATGGCGTTCGGCGACCGCGTTTGCCCAACCGTGGAATTGCTCGCGCGTCCATTCAAAGCGGTGATCCGCGTGCCGAAAGGTTCCGGCCGTCAGTGAGTCGAACAGCCGATTATACTCCTGGTTCGGGGTGGTCAGGGCAATCACACGAGGGTGCGCGAACTCGAACAAGACGCGCTCGAACACCGCGAGACGTGCGTAATCGAGGTGTTCGATCACCTCGACGACCGCGGCGGCCTCATATCCCTCCAGACGGCGGTCGCGATACGTGAGTGATCCATGGAGGAGCGCGATGCGCTGCCGCTGCCGTTCCGGTAGTTGGTCGAGATGTAAACGCTCCCTCGCTCGTTCGAGCGCGCGATAGGAGACGTCGACCCCGAGAATACGCTCGAAGTTGGGGTCGTCAAGCAAGAGTCGGAGCAGACGGCCTTCGCCGCATCCCAGATCGAGCACGCTCCTGGCCCCGCTTTCGCGAAGCGCCTCGGCCACCGCCTGGAGCCGCTGCTCGTGCAGGTTCAGGCGGTAGGCGACAGTTTCCCCTGCCTTCTCGGGTCGTTCCTCCATCTCGTCCTGGTCTATCGGATCACTCTCGGCGAGCCGAGCAAGGGCGTCCTGCGTGAGCGAGTGCTGATTCTTGAGGTAACGGTGAGTAATGAACTCACGCGCCGGATGGGCGCCAAGCCACCCCTCGCCTCGGCGCAGCAGCTTTTCCACTTCGTCGTCACCGACCCAATAATGCTTGTCGTTGTCGAGCACGGGAATCAAGACATAGAGATGGGTGAGAAGATCGCGCAGTCGCGTCTCGGCTCGCAGGATCAGGGTAGAGTACGGACTCTCGCCCCATTCCGGGAAGCGCGGGTCGAGTGGGTAGGGGGTCGCGTCCACCGCGTAGCCGAGCGGCTCGAAAAGTTGGCGCAATAGCCCTTCGCCCCCACGGCATGCGATCACGCTCACCCGTGCTTCGAGCGGGATCGGCCGGTCCACCAGATCGGGTCGCTCCTTGCACCTACCGGTCATGGCCGTGCCGAAGAGGTCGCCCAGGGCAACGCTGAGAAACGAAGACGCGACGTATGGCCGGTCGTTGACATACTGCTCAAGCGCGAAGCCCCCGCTGTCCTGCCGTTTCCGCACCAGCCCCACCGAGTCCACATCCAGGATCAGCGCCATCGTGCATCGCTCGTTCGTTGCTTCCGGATACATGACGTATGCTTGGCCGAAGGACCGCGGGAAGGACTGCACTCTGGCTGGATTCTTATGCAGGAGGTAGCCAAGATCAGTCGCCGGCGAATGAGTCGTGGTGATCGTCAGTTGCACGGTAGTCCTTCATAGAGAGACTGAATCGGCTAGGCGGGGGTGGCATCAATCGATGGGTCACCCTTGGTAAGGTAGAAGCAGTCAGCTTTTCCCGCCAAGAACGTGTGAAGCCGGTGGAGATCGGGGGAATCCCTTGCCGGCTGATCTTTAGCGGGGCGTGGGCTATCGCGCGCGAGGGTGCGTATGGTACGCTGGGCTGCACACGGCAGGCCGGGAATGGCTATTTCGCGAGGGAATGGTTATACCAATGGCGAACGAGTTCCTCAAGGCATCCCCGAAGGATACGAGCGATGCCGCCCCTTCCCAGGGGGCCATTCCTCCGGTGCCGCCGGTCGACGATCGGATCGAACTGGTAGTGTCCATCCCGATCGCGCCCAAGAGCGGCGATGTTCAGGGCCGTCGCCAGGTGGTCCGGGCCGGTACGGTGCTGGCTCGGCGAATCCGCGGCACACCGGGCACGCCCGGCACCGATGTGCTGGGCCGTGTGTTGCCGGTTCGAGCCCCACGCGAGGCCCGGCTCCCTCAAGGGCCTCACACGCTGATCGGAGAGGGTGGCACGCAGCTCCTGGCTGCCTGTGACGGCGAGGTGCGGATGCGTAACCTACTGGTGGAAGTGCATCCCATGACCATTCATGAAGGAGATGTGTTGGCGGGGGAGTTCGTCATCCACCCGGACGCATCACTCTTCATCACCGGATCAGTGGGCGAGAGCGCCTGTGTGGAAGCTGGAGGAGATATTTGCATCCAGGGGCATGTGCGCGAGGCATCGATTGTGAGCCGAGGGGGCAACATTTCGGTGATCGGAAGCGTGATCGGCACGGTCCAGCAGCCCGCCACTCTGGAGGCGACGGGAGATATCACCTGTGGCCCCATGCGTCACGGCCGGGCGGCCGCGAATCGGGATGTGCATCTTTTGGCCGAGGCATGGCAGAGCGTTCTTCACGCGGGAGGGAATCTCCTCCTCGATCAACAGGTAGAGCAGAGCCTGCGCGACGTGCTGCTGGAGGTGGAGGGCGGTCTTTACCCCCGCGTGCGGTTCACTCCGCCGGCCCCCCCCTCGGCGACCGAGCGCCAGCATGTGCGCGTATCCGTCAGCGAGCCGGCGTGGCTTGCCCCGCACGTGCCGCCTCCTCTTCAGTTTCAAGCTTGCGCGTTGCTTGACCTGAGCGCCAATGGAGCACGGCTCCGGTTACAGGCGCCCAGCGCCGACTTTGCCCTGGGGAGCCTCGTCCAGATCAAATTCAAACTGCCCGCCACTTCGGAGCAAACGCTTGGCGTGGCCCGAGTGGTCCGTATAAGCTCGCCAGAAGTCCTCAGCGTTACCTTTCTGCAGATTACCCAGCGCGACCAGAATCATCTCACCACCTTTCTGATGCGACTGCACATGAGCCGTCCCGGCGCGCAAGCGGCGCTCCGTGACCGGCGCGCGGCAAGCCATCTGGAACCGTAGCTCGGCGTGATCCCGGCGGCCGTGGATGCCGGGCGGCGCGGTTTCTTGCCTGCGGAGGGCCGTTAGCTCTCCGGCGGCTTCTCGGCTTGCGCGCGCGGCAGCTCTTACCCTGGTAGCAGGGGTCGTCTTCCCCCGCGTCCAGGCTGACCATCATGTCCGGGGTCAGATGGGCGCGGAGATTTCGCGGATTGAACATGATCAGCAACTCGTTCGCCACCAGATGCGTGGGGGCGAATAGCGAGAGCAGCAGGCTCATGGTGGTCTGATGGGCGCGTTCATGCCGTAAGGAGGCCATCGGCCGGCGTGGACCGATCGGGTAAGGGTTGGCGGCTTCGGGCAGCTTCCCCGAGGACGTGACGGTGGTTGCCACGGGCGCCTCGCGCGGTGCATGGGTGGACGAGTCTCGTTGTGGCCAGTATATAAGACCGAGGAGAATGGCGGGGCGAGGCTACGCACGGAAAGCGCGAAAGTATTGACGCGGCGGCGTCCGCGGCCTATCCTGAATGAGCACTCCCCTAGCCGAAGTGGCGGAATGGTAGACGCGGCGGTCTCAAAAACCGTTGAGGGCAACCTCGTGTGGGTTCGAATCCCACTTTCGGCACCGTACCCCAACAGGAAAGCCCAGGTCGGATGCGCTGGGCTTTCGCCTTGCCAGGCATCATTGCAGCTGATGCCAGACCACGATCAAGGGGATGGCGAGGAGCACCATGGTCACGCCAAAGGTGATCGACACGGTACTGCTGGTCCTGGTGGCGGCGGCTACCCGTTTCCCCAGGTTGCTGCCGTCGTCCAGGGCGGCCGCGCGCCTGCGTATCCAGATACCGCCCGCCAAAAAAAGAAGGCCGGGCAGGAAGAGGAGGATCGGGTAACCGCCGATCATGGCGCACGCTCCAACACTGCCTTCGCGGCGGCGAACACGTCGCGCGCCGGAATATCGATCATGCAGGCCGGTTGCCCATGCGGGCACTCCGCCGGGGCTAGCAAATTGTAACATGGCGAGCACCGTAAGTCTCGGCGGATAACTACCGCCGGTTGGCCAAATTGGGGCGTAGGACCATAGATTCTCGGATCGGTCGGCCCATACAGCGACACGGTGGGCCGGCCCAGGGCGACCGCCATGTGCAGGGGCCCGCTATCGCCGCTCAGCACCAGATCGCAGCGTGCAAGCACCGCCATTAGCTCGTCGATATCCGTGGTCCCGGTCAATACCAGCGGCTGGTGACGCATCCGGCGGCGAATGTCCTCGCTAATTGCCGCCTCACTGGCGGATCCGGTGAGCACCACTCTGGCTCCGAGCTCCTCGATCAGCCGGTCGGCCAGAGCCGCCCAGTGCATGGGCGGCCATCGCTTGGCCGATCCGTTCACCGCCCCCCCATGGATGCCGATCAGGAGATCATCGTCCCGCACTTCCAATTCGGCCAGCCGGGCCGCCATCCGCGCGGTCGCCGCCGCCGCCGGCGCCAGAGTGGGGATGCGAGGGGCTCCCGATGCTCCGGCCGCCGCGGCCAGATCCAGATCCCAGCCTATCTCATGGCCGGGGCGGTCGAATCGCCTCCCCGGCACGGGGTCGGTGAACAGGAAGGGATAGCCTTCTCCCGCGTAGCCAATCCGCCGGCGCGCGCCGCTGATGAAGGCCCAGAGGCCGGCCATCTTTCCATGGAGACTGACACAGAGGTCGAAATGCTCGCGCCGCAGGCGGAGGGCCATGGCGACGAAATCCCTATAGATGGCGGGGCGGAGCAGGTTCCCTGGCGAACGGATGCGATTGGTGTCCAGGCTCAGTACCTCGGCCACGGAGGGGAACCGCCGGGGAATAGCGGCGGTGTGGGGGAGCGTGAACACGGTGATCCGCGCCTCGGGGAAGCGCTCGTGCAGCGCCTCGACCGCCGTCATCGAATTGACCAGGTCGCCCAGCAGATCCAGACGAATAACCAGAATCCGCTTGGGGTCGCCGTGGTCTAGCCTCCGCGCGCGGCCGGCCAGGCGGGCGCCAAGTCCCACGCAGCCGAATACCACGAACAGCACGGCCTGAATGGCGCGAACGATCGCCCGCTTACCTCGTCGCTTCAATCCCATCATGCCCTTCCCTCACTGCCAACCGCGCCGCCTCGACGAGCTCCTCCACCGAGATCGCCCGCATACAGGGCGGCGGGCCGGTACCTTCGGGCTCCAGGGCGCACCAGTCCAGTCTCCGGCAGGGACGGCAGGGGAGCGCCGCCGTCACCACCCGGTGCCGCGCCGGGGAGCCCCAGGGACCGAACTGGGCTGGATCCGCCGGCCCGAAAAGGGCCACGCTCGGGGTGCCCGCCGCCACCGCTAGGTGCAAGGGTCCGCTGTCAAGCCCGACCACCAGGGTAGCGCGGGCCAGCAGCGCCTCAAGCTCGGTCCAGCGCAACGCACCAGCCAGATTGAGTCCGCCCTCGGGCAGCATGTCGCATACCTGCTGGACCAGTCCATGCTCGGATGCCGAACCGCTCACCACCACCCGCGCCCCCAACTCGCGGGCCAGAACGGCGCCGGCGGCCGCCAGCCGCTCAGGCGGCCATGCCTTGAGGGGGGAGCCCGCGCCGGGTTGCAAGACCACCAGCGGCTCCTCGCCGATCCCCGCCGCCGCCAGCAGCCGCGCCATCACCGCGCGCTCCTCCGGCCCGGCGCTCGCGGGCAGCGGCGGATGGTCGTCCGCGGGGCATTCCTTTCCCAGATATCGGACTGCCGCGCGCGCCAGGGCCAGGGCGTCCGCCGCCGCATGCCGCCCCGGCTCTGGAGGAAGGGCCAGGGTGAGGAACGGGGCCGTCTCCGGTGTCCCGTAGCCGATCCGCGTGGGGATACCGGCCAGGGCGGCGAGCAGGGCGCCCCACCAGTGATCAGGGCGGCCGATAACCACCAGCGTGTACCGTCGGCGCCGTAAGAGCCGCGCGTAGTGGACCAGCAGCCAGTACCGGTGGAATGGAGACGAATGTTCGCGGCTGAAGCCGGGAAACGGGCAGATCAGGATCGTATGGGCCGGCCGCGGCCCCAGGGCCGGGCGACCCCAGGGGCCTATGGCCACCGTCAGATCCGCGTCCGGGACGGCGCGGGCCAGCCGCTCGATCGCTGGTCGGGTGAGCAACACATCGCCCAGGTGGTCTGGGCGGATCACCAGGATCCGTTGCCGGCCATCCGGAACCGGGCGTGGGATGCCCCGGAGCGCCAAACCCGCCCAGCGAAGGAGCGCGAGCCGAGCCCGTTCGCGGTTCACCGGCACCCCAACAACTCACGGCAGGACGCCAGCACCTCCTCCAGCGGCAGCCCTTGCATACAGGCATGCTGGTTGGGGCAGGGAGGAAAATGGCCGTGAATGAAGCAGGGACTGCAGGCGAGGTCTCGGCGGACCGTTCTCGCTCGGGCGTGATATGGACCATAGAGCACCGGGTCGGTGGGACCGAAGATCGCCACCACTGGGCAGCCCACGGCCACCGCCAGGTGGGTGGGGCCGGAGTCGTTTCCCACGTACAGGGCGCAGCGGCGCAGGAACGCCCCCCGCTCGGCGAACGGCGCCGGTCCCCACAGATCGAGACTGGGCCCGCGCATGGCCGCCCGCATGGCCTCGCAGGCCGCGCGATCCAACGGGCCGCCCAGTATGGCGATAGTGGCGCCGTGGTCCTGGTGGAGACGGTCGGCCAAGGCGGCGAAGCGTTCGGGCAGCCAGCGTTTCTCCGGCAGATCCATGCCGGGGTTGGTCCCCCCGCCGGGAGCGATCGCCACCACCGGCCGCCGCAAACCCTGATCCGCCCAGAGCTGTTCCACGCGCGCCACCGCGGCGGGGCCGGGCTCGAAGCGTAGGGTATGCCCCTCGACGGGGCAGCCCACCGCCGCCGCCACGCTCAGATAGAGATCGGCCTCGTGCAACGATTCGTCCCACGGTACCCTCACGTTGAGGGCGAACCCGCGGCCACCGCTGTCGATCCCCGCCCGCGCGGGGATCCCCGCCAGCCAGGGGAGGACGGTAAAGAGCGGCGAGCGCTCCAGCACCAGGCACAGCTCGTAGCGCCCGGCTTGCATCCTTCTCAGCAACGCCAACAGGTTCCGGAGCCCGCGCCCGCCGCCAGGGCCGGCCTCCACCAGTCGCCGCGCCTCGGGATGGCCGGCGATCGCCGGGGCCGCGTGGCGCCCCACCGCGTAGTCGATGGCGGCATCCGGGAATCGCGCGCGGAGGGCGGCCAGAACGGGGGTGGTCATCAGCACATCGCCCAGACAGCAGGGCTTGATCACCAGGATGCGGCAGGGGCCGGAGGGCAGGACGGGCGGCTGTTGGAGCCGTGCGCCCACGAACCGCGCCAGACGGAAGCACGCGGTGAGCAGGCGCTCACGCCAGGGGCGCCGGCCCCGCGGGCGCACCACCAGGTAGGGGGGATCGGGGGAAACAGTCATCTCTGTGTACAGTGTATCCGAAGGAGGTTGATTCCCATGCGTACGGTCCGTCGCGCCGCCCTGGCCATTTTCACTCTTCTTTGGATCGCCGCCATGACGGCGCATGCGCTGCCGGATCACGCTCCCACCACCATGGCGGCCCCGAACCCCGCCGGTCCCACCGCGCCCACCGGCCCCTTCGCCAACGGCACGGTGCTTCCCAATGGACGCTTGGTGACCCCGGTCGGCACCCGCTATGATCTGGGCGACTTCCCCCTCGGCCTCGCCATCTCTCCTGATGGCGCCCTGGCAGTGGCGATCAACAGTGGACTGGGCTATGGCCTGAATCCCGGGAAACAGAGCTATTGCACCAGCGATCCGGGTGGCGCACCCTGTCCCTATATGAACCCACCCGATCCCATCCTGACGGCTACGGCGGGGAGCGCGGGCGAAACCGCGCCCGATCAATCGATGAGCGTGATCGATCTTCGTACGGGCCGCTCCCGCGTGATTACCGCCGTCCCGACCGGCCAGAATCCGGCCCGACGCGGGATGCCCGGCACCTATAACTACTTCTATACCGGCGTGATCTTCTCGCCCGATGGGCGGCATCTCTATGCCGCCGGGGGTGGGAACGACGCGGTCTATGATTTCCCGGTGACCGGTGATGCAGTGGCCTCGCGCCCGGCCCGTACGATCATCCTCCCCACTCCGCTGCTCAAGCTGATGGGCGGCGTGGTTCCCGCGCTCCGCGGCACGGCGGGATTCACCCGGAGTCTGGCGATCACCCCCGATGGGCGATACCTCCTGGTCACGCACGAGATCAGCAACGCCCTGGCGATCATCGATACGGCCACCTTCAGCGAACACGAACTCTCCTTTGGTCCGCCTATCCTTCAGGGAGTCTATCCCGCCGGAGTCGCGGCGCGGCCGGACGGGAAAATGGCCTATGTCGCCCTCCAGGGCGCCCATAGGGTGGCCGAGATCGCGCTAACCAGCACGGGTCAGGCCCGAATGATAGGGACGATCTTGGTGGGCGATCACCCCACGGCGCTCACGGTCAGCCCCGATGGTTCCCGGCTCTACGTTGCCAATACGGCCGGCGACAGCCTGAATATCGTGGATACCGCCTCCGCCCGCGTGACCCAGACAATCGACCTGCGCGTGCTGCCCGGTGAGCAGGCCGGCGCCTCCCCGGACGCCGTAGCGGCCAGCCCCGATGGCCGGCGCCTCTATGTGGCCCTGGCCGGTGATGACGCGGTGGCCGTGCTGGCAGCCTCTCCCGCCGGCCATTTCACCCTGACGGGGTTTCTGCCCACCGGCTGGTATCCCAGCGCCGTGGCAACCAGCCCCACCGGCGGCCAGCTCTATGTGGTCTCCGCCAAGGGGCTGGGCAGCCGGCCCCCGGCGGTTGCCAATAGCTTCCAGTACGACGCCGATAACATGCCGGGGCTCCTGCAGGCGATTCCCGTCCCCTCCGCCGCCGCCCTGGTGGCTGATACCCGCGCGGTGGCCCAGAACATCCGCTTCGCCGGGGTCGTTGCCGCCCAACAGGCCCCGAGCAGCCCGATCCCCGCTGGGCCCGGTGGTCCGACCCCGATCCGCCATGTCCTGCTGATCGTGCGCGAGAACCGTACCTTCGATCAGGTGCTCGGTGATCTGGGCCCGGATGAGGGCCGGACTCCTCAGCAAGTGGACAGCGATCCCGCCTACACCATCTTCGGGCGCGCGGTCACCCCAAACGCCCATGCCCTGGTGGGTGATCCAATCCCTGGCCATCCCGATCCCGCCTACGCCGGCGGCGATAACTTCTATTCCGATGGCGAGGCCAGCATCCAGGGCCACTACTGGACCTCCAGCGCCAACGTGAGCGACTACGTGGAGCGGACCTGGCGCCAGTATTACTCTCCCCGGCACCGGATAACCGACGCCCTGGGCTCGATCAGCGAGCCGCCGGGTTGCTCGATCTTCCAGGCGGCTATGCGCCGGCAATCGGCCAGCGGCGGCGGCGCCTTCCGCTTCCGCGATTATGGCGAGCTGACCGGGATCGCCAACCCCTCGGTGCCGATCAGCGCCAATGGTCCTCCGGCGATCAATGCCTCGCCCAACGTGCCCGAGCATTGCACCGGCGTGCCCGCCGCCGACATCAGCCTCACCGGGGGCAGCATCTTCACCCTGGATATGGATAATCGCCTCTCGGCCGCCGCGTTCTTGCGCGATGTCGAGCTCAACGCGAATGGGCGTGCGTCCGGGAGCGGGGCCGGCCTGGCCGGTTTCAGCTACATCGTCCTTTCGGGCGATCACACGGGCGGGCTGACTTTCCACAACACTCCGCGTTCCCGCGTGGCGCAGAACGATGCCGCCGTGGGGATGATCGTCCAAGCGCTCAGCCATTCCGCCTACTGGTCCAGCACGGCGATCTTCGTGATGGAGGACGATAGCCAGGATGGGCTGGATCATCGCGATGGCCATCGCAATCTGCTCTACGTGATCAGCCCCTATGCCAAGCATGTAGGGGCCGATGGGAAGCCCGGCTACATCAGCCACCTACACTACAGTCAAGTATCGGTTCTCCGCACCATCGAACTGCTCTGCGGATTCCCGGCTATGAGCACCTATGACCAGAACGCCAGACCCCTCTATGACCTCTTCCAGAATATCAACGCACCCGCCCAACTCACCTCGGCGGACCTCGCCCCATTCACCCTCCAGCCCGCCCCCTCGTTCATCGACGAGACCTCGGCGGCCTACAAGCAGGCGCATCCGGGCCAGGCAGCGGTGCCGGCGGTCGAGTCGCGCACCCTGAACCTCTCGGCCCTTGATCTGGCGGGTCCGATGCTGGAGATCGTGAACTGGCAGCTTGCCCGCCCCGGCCAGCCGCTCCCGGCGCCCCTGACAGCGGAACTGCGCCGGTGGCGGGCCGGCTCTCCGTCCACCTAGTACGGAACCAGGCGACCCTATTTGTTGTAGGGGCACCCCCTATGGGTGCCCTTGGCCCGGTGGCATGAGGGCACCCACAAGGGGTGCCCCTACAGGTCATCGCCTCTGAATCAACACTCACGAATCCTCTACTATTTGATCGCCTCGATCACCCCATCCTTGAGCACGATGACCTGATCGGCGCGGCGCAGGGCCGCCGCGCGGTGCGAGACGGCAAGGACGGTAGCATCCGGATGGGCGAACACACGCTGCCAGAGAAGATTCTCGGTCTCCACGTCCAGGGCGCTGGAAAGGTCGTCAAACACCAGCAAGTCGGCGCCGCGGACGAACATCCGGGCCGCCGCGGCCCGCTGCAACTGGCCGCCCGACAAGCGAACCCCGCGGGCGCCCACCAGGCTCTCCAGCCCATGCGGCATCGCGGCCACGTCGTCCTCCAGCACTGCCAGGCGGAGCGCGCCCTGGAGATCCAGATCGTCCTCGGGCAGGCCCATCAGGATGTTCTCCCGCAGTGTCTCGCTGAACAACCGCGGCGCCTGGGGCGTGTAGGCGCTGTGCGGAGGGACGAAGAACGAGGCCGGATCCTCGACCAGGACACCATTCCAGCGGATTTCGCCTTCTTCCTTGGGGAGCAGGCCCAGCAGCACCTGTAAGAGGGTCGTCTTGCCGGAGCCGATCCGTCCGGTGATCACGGTGAAGGTGCCGCGCTCCAGGCGCAGATCGATCCCCGTGATCCCCCGCGTGGTGCCGGGATAGTGGAAGCCCAGGTTTCGCGTCTCCAGCACCGCCAGCGACCCCAGGGTCCGTTCGGGGATGGCCGGCACGTCGGGATACGGACCCCGCGTGTAGACCGGCCCGTGCTCGACCAGGCTGGCCGCCGGGGCGCCGGCCAGCAGGGTGGTCATCCGCCCAAAGGAGATCGCGCTCTGCCGGTAGCGGGTAAGGAGAATTCCCACCAGGCTGCTGAACTCCGAGATCCAACCCAGATAGTAGACGAAGAGGGCAAAGTCGCCCACCGAGAAGGTGCGGGCCTCCATGGCTTGGCCGGCCAGAATCAGAATGATCCCGGTGCCCACGTTGACCGTGTTCCAGTAGAGCGACACCAGCACCTGGTCGAACGTCTTATCCCGCACCATGGCGTGTAGGCGGGCGTCGTTCAGCGCGCGGAAGTGAGCGGCTATCGTCTCATCGGCATCGGCCACCTGCACCGCCTGCACGGCGCCGAAGGTCTCGGCCAGGAAGCCGGTGACATCGCCGGTGGCCTCGCGACTGGCCTTCCGATAATGCTCGATCCGGCGGGTGGCGAGGCTGGTGATCGCCACGATCAGGACCAGGGGGAGGAACACGGCCAGGGTGATCGTGAGACTGATGTGGATCATGACCACCAGGGCCACCGCCGCGAACACGGTGGCCGCGATCAGATCGTTGAAGATGATCATCGACTCAGTCACCCCATCAATGTCGTCGCGGAAGCGGCTGATCGCCTCGCCCGGCGAGGCGGGCAGCGCGGCGGCGGCCGGTAGCTCCAGGATGCGGTGCAGAAGATTCTTCTGCATCAGGGCCGCGTTGGTCCGCATGAAAGGCATGTTGGTGAGCGAGAGGCCGAACAGGCAGATGATCCGTCCGCCGGCCGAGACCAGGAGCAACGCGATCAGCCACCACAGGCCAAGGTCGGCGTGGCCCGGTGCCCCCAGGCGATTGAAGAACGCCTGGGCCACCAGGCCGGGGGTCATCTCGACCAGGAACAGGGCCACGATGGCGGCACAGTTGATCCAGAACAACCAGGGACGGAACCGCATCAGCCGCCAGAAGTAGCGCCAGGGCCTCATACCAGCACCTCCTCCACCCCGGCGCGGAGCAAGGCGGCAAAGCGGGAGGCGCCATCGCGTTCAAGCGATTCTCGGCACCCATATTCGGCCACGCCCCCATCCTCCAGAATGAGGATCTCGTCCACCCGCCGCACGGTAGCCAGCCGATGGGCAATGATGATCCCGGTTCTTCCGCGCAACAGCTTCCGCACCGCCTGCTCGACCAGCCGCTCGGTCACCGGATCCAGGCGCGAGGACGCCTCGTCCAGAATGATCACCCGGGGATTCTTGAGAAACACGCGAGTAAAGGCCAGCAGTTGCGCCTCACCCGCCGAGAGCCCGCTTCCCCCGGAGCCGATCATCGTATCCAGACCCCCAGACAAGGAGCGGTACCAGTCGAGTAGCCCGAGATCGGCCAGGGCCGCCAGAATCCGCCGGTCGTCCATCCGGGAGTCGAAGAAGGTGAGGTTCTCGCGGACGGTAGCGCGAAACAGCTGCACGTCCTGGGTCACCACCCCGATAGCGTGGCGGATGTCGGCCCGGTGGGCGGCTCGGAGTTCCACCCCGCCCAGGGTAATGCTGCCCGCGTGGGGATCGTAGAGGCGGAGGAGGAGACGGGTGATGGTCGTTTTCCCACTCCCGGTCCGCCCCAGCAGGCCGAGCACATGGCCGGGCTCGATGTGAAAGCTGAGGTCGCGCGCCACCAGATCGTCCGCCTCGTAGCCGAAGCTGACTCCCTGGAAGGATACCGCCAGGGGACCGCTGGGAATCAGGCCGCGCGGCCCATCCACCAGGGCGCTGCTGGTTTCCAGGAGGTCGCGGATCCGGATGTAGCCGGCGCTTGCCTTCTGAAAGTCGTCGAGCTGATTGGAGATCAGGTGCATGGGCTGGAACAGCAGTTGCGTGTAGTAGTAGATGATGAAAGCGGTGCCGAGCGACAGGCCGCCGTTCCGATAGAGCCAGCCGGCCAGGGCCAGGGCGATGGCGTTCCCAATCGCCACCGACAGCACCGGCACGCTCCAGGTCACGCTCCCGATCAGCCGTGCCCTGTTCCCGGCCCGCAGCCGTTCGCGCGTATGGTGGTAGAGGCGGCGCATCACATAGGGCCGGGCGCCGTTGGCGCGAATATC
>DATLQX010000265.1:0-5801 GCA_035534995.1 Chloroflexota bacterium
TCAGGACGGCGGTCTTGATATTGTCGCCGACGTCCACGATCGGGGCCTGTTCACCGGCCCCCAATTCCCGCAAGCGCGCGAAGGCAGCGCCAATGTCCTTGACGCCCCAGTAGGCGACGGGACCACCAGGGCCAGCCCCGATTACCCCGTTCGGATCGAGCCCCAGCTCAAATCCGCCAACCTCGAACCCGACATAGAATGGTTGATCGAAGTATGGCGGTTGCTCCAGCAGCGCCGCATACCACTCCCTGGCCCTTGTCACGTCGTTTACCGGATAGATGACCGTCCGCAATCCCTCGAACATCGGTCGCTCCTTTGTGCCTCGGGTAGATAAGTAGTCCTAATCATACCCAGCCAGGAGAAGAGGTTCCCTCAAGTTTGCCGAAAAGTGGCGGATTCGCTGCCCGCCAGAGTGCGCTCCAGGACCGCGCGCGCCAGGGCCGGCGGTACATCGTCGCGCACCACGCAGGCCCCCGGATCCGTGCTGGGGAGGGCCCAGCGAATCTTCCCATCGCGCACCTTTTTGTCCCGGTAGAGAAATGCCAGGACCGTCTCGGGATCGAGAGCCGGTAACGGCGCCAGGAGACCAAGATTTCGCAGCAGGCGGTCCTGGCGGGCCACGAAGCGTGCATGAGAGAGCCCCACCGCTTCCGCCAGCCTCGCCTCCATGGCCATACCCCAGCCCACCGCCTCTCCATGGCGGATCACCCCATAGCCGGCCGCCGCCTCGACTGCGTGCCCCAGTGTGTGCCCATAATTCAGATGCATCCGTATCCCGGTCTCCAGCACATCCTCCTGGACGATCCTGGCCTTGACGGCGATCGCCGCCGCGAGAATTGGACCGAGGGGAACCGCGCGCCGTCGCCAGCCACCCGGGTCGGCTTCCAGCCACTCGAAAATCTGGGGATCGACGATGACCCCGTGCTTCGCGACCTCAGCGGTGCCGGCAATCCATTCCGCCTCGGGCAGGGTTCGCAAAAGATCCTCGTCGGCAAGCACCAATTCTGGATGCTTGAAGGCGCCCACCAGGTTTTTCCCCTCGGTCAGGTCCACCCCCACCTTGCCGCCAATGGCGCTATCCACCTGAGCCACCAGGGTGGTGGGCACCTGGACCAGCCGGAGGCCACGCAGGTAGGTGGCGGCCACGAAACCGAACAGATCACCCGGCACCCCTCCGCCGAGCGCGACCACCAGATCGCCTCGTTCCACCGCCAGGGCCGTGAACTCGCGGTAACACGAGGCAACCGTAGCCAGGTTCTTCTGTTCCTCGCCGGCGGGGATAATCACCCGTTCGACCATGATCCCCGCGCCGGAAAGAGCCCGCGTCGCCCGCTCGCCATGCAGGGCGACCACTCTCTCATCCGAGCACAGAATCGCCCGCCTCAGCGGCCGCCCCGGCAGCCCTTGGAGTAAGGTTCCTAGCTCGTCCAGCGCTCCGGCGCGGCAGTGCACGATCGATCGTGCCTCACCCTCGAACCGCAACACCAATGGCGCCGTCGATTCGCTCATCGCCCCTCCCCGCTCACCAATTGAGTCATCCTCCGTGTACCTCTGCCGATGAAAGCACCCACACCCGGCCTCAGCTGGAGGCCCGGTATTTGCCTTAGCCGGAGGCTGGTCATCAGTTCTCATCCCGCCACGCCGCGAACATCTCCGCCACCGTTTGCGCGGTCGCATGCGACCCAGATGAGCCCCCATGCTGATGCGGCACTCTGACGTGCGCGGTCGCGGCATAGTACGCACGCCGTTCGACCCAGAGTGATCGCACGCGCTGGTCAAGATCTCCCCGGAGGAGCGGTCGTTCCTCCCCTTGCGTGTGATGGGCCAGCCGCGAAGCCAGCACGCTGGGCGGGATATCCAACCACACTACCAGGTTGCCGCGCCGCATGTTGAGACGATTGCTGGCCCGGAGCACTGCCCCGCCCCCCACCGCGACTACCCCGCTCCCCGCGCATGCCTCCGCCACCGCCGCCGCCTCAAGGTCGCGGAAGGCATCCTCGCCCCTGGACCCAAACAGTTTAGCCACCGTCTCGACCGCCTGGTCCTCAATCAGCCTATCGGTATCGTAGAGGACGAGCCCAAGGCGACCTGCCACCAACCGGGCGACCGTGCTCTTGCCGCTCCCGCTCAGCCCCACCAGCACCAGGGCCTCACTCATGCGGGTCAGCGGGCGCGCAACGCAGCCAGCGCTGCCGCGTGCATGTGTGCCTCCGGCGGCTGCCGACCGGTCCACAGCGCAAAGGCAAGCGCCGCCTGGTAGACCAACATCCAGAGTCCATCGGCGGCCACGAATCCCAGGGAACGAGCGTGGCGGACCAAAGGGGTTTCATCCTTGCCATACACCAGATCATACACCCGCGCCCCCGATCTCAGGGACAAATTCGCCAGGGGCAGGGAGAACCCATCCAGGCCCACGCTGGTTGCGTTAACCAACAAGGTTACATCACCAAGAAGATCGGGCACTCGGCTCCAGGTAACCTGATGAGGGCCAATCGTGCGGTTGCGGTCATGGGAACGCATCTCGCGCAGCAGAGTCTCGGCTCTCTGGTCTGTTCGGTTGGCCAGCGAGACATCGGTGATCCCCAGGTCTTCCAGGGCTATCAGGACCGCGCGAGCAGCCCCGCCCGCGCCCAGGACAAGTACCCGTTCGTCCATCGGGGTACACCCGAGAAGGTCGCGGAGGGATCGCATCAGGGCGGGAGCGTCCGTATTGTCACCCCACAATTCGCCATCTCGCTTGAAGATCGTGTTCACGGCCCCCGTCCGCCGGGCCAGGGGGGTCACCCGATCCACCAGTCGGGCCACGGCGGGCTTATGCGGCAGGGTCACGTTCGCCCCAACCCAGGCGTCACCTCGAATGATCAATATCGCCTCGTCCAACTGGTCAGCGGGCAGCGGCCAGAGCTCGTAGGTCAAGGGCACATTCAGGGCCGCCGCCGCCGCGTGGTGCATGGCGGGCGAGACCGAATGGCTGAGCGGGAAGCCAAATAAGGCGGCTCTACTCATGAAGCCGAGCCGCCAGATCGACGAAAAAACGCAGGCTGGCCGGATTACTCATGGAGTCGGGATTCACCGCCTTCTCGACCGGCACGCCAAGGAGGATACGCTTGACCGGCAATTCCATCTTCTTGCCGCTCAGTGTCCTCGGCACCTCGGCAATCGCGTATATCTGGTTCGGGAGATAGCGGGCGGAAAGTGCGGCGCGAATGGCCGCCCTGATCTTCTCGGTCAGTGGCTCGTCAAGTTCCACTCCTGGGCGCGGTACCACGAAGAGGGGCAAGTAGGATGGCCGGCCCAGCCATTCGAGGTCGACCACCAGGCTGTCCAACACCTCCGGCAGTTCCTCGACTACGCGGTAGAACTCGCTGGTCCCCATCCGGATCCCCTGCCGGTTGATCGTCGCGTCCGACCGCCCGTAGATGACCACGCCCCCGTGCGGTGTCACCTTGATCCAATCCCCATGACGCCAGACGCCAGGGAACATCTCGAAATAGCTGTCGCGGTACCGAGTTCCATCTGGATCGTTCCAGAAATAGAGGGGCATCGAGGGCATCGGTTGGGTGACAACCAGCTCACCAACCTGGTCCATCACCGGCTTCCCCGTGTCGTCGAAGGCTTGCACAGCCGCGCCCAGACAGCGGCACTGAATCTCACCCGCCCGCACCGGCAGTAAAGGGCAGGCACCGACAAAGGCGGTACACAGATCGGTTCCCCCACTCGCCGAGCCTAACCAGATGTCCGCTTTCACCTGCTCGTAGATCCACTGAAAGCCTTCCACCGGCAAGGGAGAACCGGTCGAGCCAATCGCGGTGAGGTGGGAGAGATCATGGGAGGCCCCCGGCGAGATCCCTGCCTTCAGGCAACTGGTGATGAAGGCGGCGCCGACCCCAAGCATGGTGAGCTTGGTACGAGCGGCGAAATCCCATAACGCGTTCATATCCGGCCAACCGGGACTACCGTCGTACAGCACGATCGTGGCCCCCACCAGGAGCCCGCTAACAAGGTAATTCCACATCATCCAGCCGGTAGTCGTGAACCAGCAGAACCTGTCGCCCGCCGAAAGATCGTGGTGCAGCGCCAGGACTTTCAAGTGCTCGAGCACGATGCCGCCGTGCCCCTGCACGATCGGCTTTGGCAGGCCGGTGGTGCCGGACGAATAGAGCACCCACAAGGGGTGTTCGAAAGGAACTTTCCTATAGTGCGGCTCGGCACGCTCATTCATGAGGGTGGACCAGGTGGTGGCGGAGCCAATCGCGGCAGGATCGGCGGCGGAGTCCAGATACGGGATTAGCACAGCGTGCTTGACGCTCGGAAGGGATGCGCGTATCTCCGCCACCGTGCTCCGGCGGTCGAATAGTTTGCCGGCGTAACGGTAGCCATCCACCGCGAAGAGTACCTTCGGCTCGATTTGCCGGAACCGGTCAACCACGCTGGCGCTACCCATGTCCGGCGAGCAACTGGACCAGACCGCTCCGAGCGAGGCGCAGGCCAGGAAGCCGATCACCGCCTCGGGTATATTCGGCAAATAGGCGGCCACCCGGTCGCCGGCATCGATCCCCAGCCCGCGGAGCGCCAACGCCACCGAAGCAACCTTGCCTTCCAGGTCCGCCCACGAAAGGTATTCGACCGGCCTCCCTTCACTCTGAAATATAATCGCGGGATGGCGATCCGATGAGTTGCGAAACACTTCGGCGGCATAGTTGAGGGTCGCGCCGGGAAACCAATGAATCCCCGGCATGACATCGCCGCTCAGCACCTCGGAATACGAATTGGCGAACTGAAGATCAAAATACTGCCAGATCGAGGACCAGAACCCAGAAATGTCGGACACCGACCACTGCCGTAACGCTTCGTAGTCCCCGTACCGCGAGCCACGATGCCGCTCCAGCCAGCGCATATAGTCAGCCAACCGCGACCGTTCCTGGAGCGCGACCGGCGGCTCCCACAAGACAGTGCCCTCGGCGACCGTAGTCATGGCCCGCGCCTCCTCAATTCGAGCGGCTTCCCTTGCCCCGCCTATGACCGGCGGAGTGCCGCGCCTAAGGAGAGGATACACCGTCCGCTTGCGGTCCCGGTAGAATGGTCGTGAAACGCAAGAAGGGGACCGGTCCCGAAAGACCGGCCCCCTTCCCACCCCTGAAGATCCTGAACGGTTCACCTGTGCCGCGAGCCCCGGTACGGTCTGCCCAGAACGCCCCTCGCGGAGCCTTCCTTCGCCCGAACCCTGTTCTTGCAAACTGGCTCGGTGGCGCGCTATCCCGGAACCCCGAGACTCTGTACCGTCCTCGTGCGTTTTGGGACCGAGAAACGGTGTGCTGCCTCGTGCGGCGCGGCATTTGGTCGGGTTCGACATGACGATCCGGCATCCCATGCGCCCGACCGCCCGTATCTGGTCGACAGTGCCCCCTTCCCTGGCTCCCCTCGCGGCCCGCCGCTTGCGCGACCGATCCGCGAATGGAGTGGTCAAGGAACCCCGGTGCGGATCTCGTACCTCCTGCGCGAACTCGTCATCACCATCAGGTGAGACGTAGGATACGCCGAGCATCAAACGATTTCGAGCGAGTTATCCACCAAAATTACTGGGTAACATTTCTTGCGCCTCGGACCTGGATATGCTAGGTTATGGTCTAGTTTCGTCCAGCCACGGGATCCGACGCTCCGTTCTTAAACATCGTTCCTGGTTCAGCAAGATCGCCCCTTGATGCCGGTGGTGTCGAGGGGCGATCTTGCACGGGTGGGCAGGGGATGGGCTTCGCCGCTACTCTCGGAGGGCAACGGGGATTCCGCGGTGGGCTTGGCGA
>DATLQX010000266.1:0-4860 GCA_035534995.1 Chloroflexota bacterium
TTGGGGGTTGTGCGGGTGGGCCGCGGCCCACCGGCACTCCCCACCACAACCTGTTACGGCTCGACCGTGTGTCCAGCCTCCGTGAGGGCCTCCAGCGCCCGCGCGAGATCCGCATCCTTCACCAGCACGTAGTCGGTATCGTAGGTCGAGAGGGCGAAGATCCCGACGCGCGCCTCGGCCAGAGGAGCCAGCACCGACAGGAGGATTCCCACCATGGTGAAGGGGAAGGGGCCGACAAGCACCAGGCAGCGCCACCCATCCTCACGCTGAACCCAGCCCGGAACCACATCCGCCGCGCAGACGACCGAGAGTTCATCCTCGGTGCGCGTGATTGAGCTAAACGTACCATCCAGTGCCCAGGCGGGCAGGGTCGTCCCGGCGGCGAACCGGCAGACGCTGAACCAACCGGACAGGGTCCGCACACGCAGAGGTTGAGGCATTTTTTCTCCTTGTGTCCCGATCCCCCGACCGTGGTCGGGTGGAAGCGAATGCCGCTACGGTCGGGGCATCTCACTTGGCGGTTTGATTGCATTAGACAACCGGGAGGGACGAAATCCTGACCTCACCGGCTGGTACGGTGGCTTCCTGTAGGATGGGGGCCAGACGCGCCACGCCCTCCACCAACCTAGCGGGCTGGTGGCTAGCCCAACTGAGCCGGAGACGCGCCCGTCCGTCGGCTGGGCTGGGGCCTTCGGGCGGGTAAAATGCCTCCCCCGCTACCACCGCGACCCCGGCGCGCGCGGCGGCCAGGGTCACCATGCGGCTACTCATCCCAAGCGGGAGGCCACACCATAGGTAGAACCCTCCGGGAGAGCCGGGAAAGATCCGCGTTCCGGGTAGGGCCGACACCGCGCCCGAAAGCGCCAGCGAGCGCGCGCGATAGGCGATCCGAACCTCGGCCAGATGCCGGTCGTAGGCGCCATCCATGAGCATCCGGCACAGGGCCATCTGCGCCATGCTATTGGACTGAAGATCGGCAAACTGTTTGGCGAGGGTGAGACGGGCGACGACCGGCGCCGACGCCGCGAGCCAGCCGATCCGCAGCCCCGGCGCGAGGGTCTTGGAGGCGGTGCCCAGGTACAACACGAGACCATCCCGATCAAGGCTCTTGAGGGGCGGGGGGCCGCCGCCATGAAACCACAGCTCGGCATATGCCTCGTCCTCTAAAATGGGGATCCCGTGCCGCCGCGCCAGTCCCAGCAACCGTTCGCGCCGATCGGGCGACATGGTCGTGTTCGTGGGATTATGCAAATTGGGCTGGACCACGATCAGCCGCGGCCGTACCCGGCCAAGCAGCGGAGCGAGTAGATCAACTCGCATCCCATTCTCGTCGACCGGGATGGGCAGGAGGCGCGCGCCGGCGGCCGCGAAGGTTTGCAACACGCCGATATAGGTGGGAGCCTCGACCACGACCGTATCTCCGCGTTCGATCAGGCTCTGGGCCGCCAGGGCTATTCCCTGGGTCGCCCCGGAAAGAACGAGGATTTCGTCCTCCTCGACCGGCAAGCCCCGGCCCCGCAGCCGTTCCGCCAGGGCGTGGCGGAGCCAGGTGTGCCCTTCCACCGGGCCGTAGGATAAGGCACAAGGGCCCCGCAGGCGGAGACCATCCTCCAGGGCGGCCTGGATGGCGCTGGAGGGGATGAGATCCTGGCCGGGCGCCCCAGCCGCCAGGGAAATGATCTCGGGACGAGCGCTAATGGCCGCTAAGTCACGGAGGAGACTGGGGTCTGGGCCGAGGCTGCCCTGGCCAAGCGGAGGCAGCGACAACAACCAGGAGAGGTCGGGAGACGGGCTGGGGTCACCAGGGGAATCGGCGCCGGGCCCACGGTATGGGCCCATAACCACCGTGCCTCTTCCGGGGCGGCCTTCCACCAGCCCGCTTGCCGCCAATTCCTGATACGCCTGCATCACGGTACTCCGGTTTACCCCCAGGGCAGTAGCCAGGCTTCGCTCGGGCGGCAACCGCATGCCCTGCCCGAGCGAACCTCCCAGCACGGCCGCCTCTACCCTATCGCGGATCTGCTGGTAGAGGGGAGGCGCGTCCGCTGCCCGATCCAGCGACAAACCGAGCAGCAGGCTGGCAACCGGCCGTCTCGCGGCGCGATCGGCGGGTGGGGCGGCCACCTGTTAGCGCCACCGATCATCGGAAGGACCGCCCAGGGAGGGGTACGGAATCATGCCAGATTCCCGCGGACCACCGTGACCGCCTTGCCGCCTACCCGCACCCGATCATCCGTGACCCGCACCCAGATCTCACCGCCGCGGTCGGATGCCTGATAGGCGGCGAGATTAGCCATGCCAAGTTGATCCGCCCAATAGGGCCCCAGGGTACAGTGCGCGGAACCGGTGACCGGATCCTCGTTTATGCCGGCACCAGGGGCGAAATAGCGGGAGATAAAGTGGTAACTGGAATCCTCACCCCGGCTGGAAACGATCACCCCGCATGGGGTGGCCGCCCGCAAGGCGGCGAAATCGGGCCGGGCCTGGCGCACCGCCCGCGCGTTCGGCAGGATTAGGAGGTAGTTCCGCTGCACCGAGGCCGGCTCGTTTCCCGGCCCGGCGATCCCTGCCCAGACGGGGGTCACTCCCAGAGCGGCGAGAACCGAGGGCGGCACTGCCGTGGGCTCGGCGGCCCAGACCGGTAGATCGAGCCAGATCAGCCCATCGCGCCGGCTGGCGACGAGTTCACCGCTACGGGTCTGGAAATGGATTGCCGTGCCCTGATCCACCAACCCTTGCTCCCAGAGGGCATGGGCGGAGGCAAGGGTGGCGTGCCCGCACAGATCCACCTCGACCGTGGGGGTAAACCAGCGGAGAGAGAAGCCGTCTCCCTGGCGGACCAGAAAGGCCGTTTCGGAGAGGTTCATCTCGGCCGCGATGGCCTGCATCCAGGCGGCCTCGGCCGGGACGCTCAATAAGCAGACGGCAGCGGGATTCCCGCCAAACGGTTGCTCGCTAAAGGCATCGATGTGCCAGAGTGGGGTAGGCATATGCTCTCCCTTTCCGCTTGAGGCGCCGGAGCTACCCGGCCAGCACCGGACTGGCGGCCTCTACCTGCACTTGGGCCTTGATCGCCTCGCCCAACCGGCGGACTCCCTCCTGGATCAAATCGGGCGAGGCATGGGAGAAGCTCAGTCGCATCGATCCTGCCCCCCCGCCATCCACGTGAAAGGCGCCTCCGGGCACGAAGGCAACCTTCCGGCGCAGCGCCTCGCGCAGCAGGACCGCACTATCCACGCCCGCCGGCAGCGTGACCCAGACGAAGAGCCCGCCTTCCGGTTTGGTCCAGCGGGCCTCCGCCGGAAGGTACCGAGCGAGCGCGTCGAGCATGGCCTCACGCCGCTCCCGATAGACCCCCCGAAGCTGTTCGATGTGCGCCGCCAGATCGTTGTGGGTGCAGAAATGGAGCAGGGCCCGTTGGGCCAGCGAATCGGTATGTAAATCGGCGGCTTGCTTTGCCATGACCAGCCTATCGATGAGCGGCCGGGGAGCGACCGTCCAACCCACGCGAAGACCGGGGGCGAGGATCTTGCTGAACGTTCCGAGGTACACTGTTTCCTCTCCGCCGGGGAGCGCGCGGAGCGGCGGCACCTCTGGGCCGGCGAAACGCAACTCCCCATAGGGATCATCCTCGACCACGGGAAGCACCCTTCTGGTGGCCAGCGACACCAGGGCTTGCCGCCGGGCCAGACTCATCGTGCATCCCGAAGGATTCTGGAAGGTGGCGACCGTGTAGAGGAGAGCGGCGGTCGCTCCGGTCTCGTCGAGCAGGTCGTTGAGCACATCGACCCGCAACCCCTCGTCGTCCATGGGCACGGGGACGAATTTTGGCTGCTGGGGAAGAAAGGCATTGAGCGCCCCCACGTAGCTCGGCGCCTCCACCACCATCGGGCTCCCTGGGGCAAGCAACGCCTTGCCCAACAGGTCCAGCGCCTGCTGCGAGCCCGTGGTGATCAAAACCTCCTCCATCGAGGTATGGATGCCGCGTTTGGCCAGATGCTCCACCACCCAGGCCCGGAGGGTTGGATGGCCCTCGGTCGGGCCATACTGCAAGGCGGATGACCCTTGCTCGCGGATTACAGCGTCGAATGAGGCCCGCAGACCCTCGACGGGAAAGTAGTCGGAGGCGGGAAGGCCGCCCGCGAAGCTAATCACCTCCGGCTGCATGGTGACGGCCAGGAGATCACGAATCGCTGAGCTGCGCATTCGTCCATCCGACACCGCCAGCAACCGTTCCCATGGCAAACCCATCACTCAACCTCCCCGTGCGTGACCCCGCTAATCATCGGCGGCTATTTGGCCGGTCGGCCAATGTGTCATTGGCCGACCTATGGCTCAGTCTACGGCACGGAACGGGCGAAAGGAAACAGCCAATCGGGACGAAACTACCCAGCCAATCTAGACCGTAGGTAGAGGGCGGGCACTACTCCAATCGCGGATCGTGGTGGCGACAGGATGGCTAAAACCAAGCCCTACGCGCGGCCCGCGGCGACCGCTATCGGCTAATGGTCAGGCTCACAACCCGTATGAGTTTGCGAAAATACGCATGATCATACGGAGGTATGCGACGCGCTGGTTGGCGACCCATTGTCCCCGTAGCCGCTGAACTACGACTGATTAGCATGGCCATGCGGCAGACATGCGCCGTTACCTTGCATAGATGATCCCGACATCTAACGTTTAGTGTCCGGATCGTCGGCTGTGGTGACCAACCACCCTATCAGGCCTTGACCTACGCCGGCGACAGTTTCGAGTCCCCGAGTGGGAATGAGAACCATGGCGCCTTACACGGTTAGCGATTCGCATCAAACGGACGGATTGAGTTATTGGCCGGCACAGGTGTGGAAAATCAGGCTAAGT
>DATLQX010000267.1:0-6170 GCA_035534995.1 Chloroflexota bacterium
GATGACGTACACGGCGGCCAGGGCCGCGATGACGCCAATCCGGCTTCCCGCGCCCACCGGAAAGGGGCCGGCCGCGCCCGGCGTATCGCGCGGTAGCTTCAGGGCTGCGCTCATGTTCACTCTTTCCTCGCTAGCATACCGGGAACTGGCAATCACGCGCACGAAGCGCGGGTTACTTCGGCCATCGGACGGATCAGTCGGATCGGACCGATCCGACTGATCCGGGAACGCTCTCAACCACCACCGTGAGGTGTTCCACCGAACGCGGTACACTGTAGGGAGATTGCTCCGCCATCGTGGCGGACGCGCGCCCGAATCCACGGGCGTGCCCTTGCTCGTCACCCGGTCACACCATACCGGGCGCGCAGGTGAGCCGCGGCGCCTTGATGTGTCACTTGCTCCGGCGCGCCCTTTTGGGAGGAGGAACGCCTTTTGCTACCGACTGCCTTGGATCACTCCACTGGGCGCTGGACTGCTCTTGCCGCGACCTGGAGGATGAGTAAGCGCCTGGTCGGCCTCCTGGGGCCGCATCAGGGGCGGGCCACGCTCATGAGCGCCTGCGTCCTCCTCTCTACCGGCTTCGCCCTTGCCCTCCCCGCGCTTCTGGCCTGGGTGATCGACGTGGGGGTGCGCCATGGCGACGCGGGCCAGTTGGCTCTGGCGGCTGGCGCTATTCTAGCCACCAGCACTCTCCGCGGTCTGTTCGCCTACGGGCAGGGGTATCTCTCGCAGGCGGTCTCCCAGCGTGTCGCCTACGACCTGCGTGCGAGCGTCTACGATCACCTGCAACGGCTCAGCTTCGCCTTCCACGACGAGTCCGAGACCGGCCAGCTCATGTCCCGCATGACCGTCGACATTGAGGCGGTGCGGAACTTTATCGTCCTGGGACTGACCCGCGCCATTCTGGCGGCGGTCACCTTTGTCACGGTTACGGTGATTCTCTTCTGGCTCGATTGGCCGCTGGCCCTGGTGACCCTGGCGGCGATCCCCATTCTGGCCTTCCTCTCGGTGACCGTGGCCCAACGGCTGCGTCCTCTGTGGACGGCAGCCCAGCAGGAGACAGGCGCCCTGGGCACGGTGATGCAGGAAAGCCTGTCCGGGGTCCGGGTGGTCAAGGCATTCGCGCGCGAACCGTTCGAGAACGAAAAGTTCGACGCCAAGAACCGCGAGGTGCGGGCGATCAGCCTGGATGCCATGCGGATGTCGGCCTGGAACCAGCCGTTGATGGTCTTCGTGATGAACGTGGTCACGGTCGCGGTGCTCTGGATCGGGGGCGCCGGAGTGATTGGGCACCGGCTCAGCCTGGGAACTCTGTTCGCCGTCGTGCAATATGTGCTGCTCCTGGGCACCCCCGTCCGCACCTTCGGCTTCATGGTGACCTGGCTGACTCGCGGCCTCTCCAGCGGGGCCCGTATTTTCGAGGTGCTTGATACGGTGCCGATGATCGCCGATGCCGATACCGCCCGCCCGCTTCCCCCGGTCCGCGGCCACGTCCGCTTCGAGGACGTCTCTTTCGCCTACGGAGACGGACCGAAGGTGCTGGAAGAGGTGACTATCGACGCCCGCCCCGGCCAGGTGATCGCCCTGCTCGGAGCCACGGGCAGCGGGAAAAGCACCATCCTCCATCTCCTGCCCCGCTTCTACGACGTGACCTCCGGGCGGATCACCATCGACGGGATCGATGTCCGCGACTTGACTCTCGAATCACTCCGCGCCAACGTCGGGTTGGTCCTGCAAGACGTGTTCCTCTTCAACGCCACCTTGCGCGAGAATATCGCCTATGGGGTGGCGCACGCGACCGAGGAGCAGATCCTGGCCGCCGCCCGCGCCGCCCGCGTGCATGAGTTCGCCCGCGGCCTGGCCGATGGCTACGACACCATGGTCGGGGAACGGGGCGTGACCCTCTCGGGCGGCCAGAAACAGCGGGTGGCGATCGCCCGCACCCTGCTCCGCGACCCACGGATCCTGGTCCTGGACGACGCGACCTCCAGCGTGGACATGGAAACCGAGTATCTGATCCAGCAGGCCCTTGAGGTGGTCATGCAAGGGCGCACCACCTTCGTGGTGGCCTCGCGCTTGCGGACGGTCAAAAGCGCCGATCAGATCGTGGTGTTGGATCACGGGCGCATCGTCGAGCGCGGTACTCACGACACCCTGTTGGAGCGCGGCGGCCACTATGCCCGGCTCTATGACTTGCAGTTGCGCGAGCAAGACGAGTTCGAGGAGCAAGCCCAGGGGCGCGGCCGCCAGGGGAGGGCAGGATGAGCGTCGAATCCTTCGTGACCCAGCGCCGGACGGTCATGCGGCGCAACCTGCTGGCCCATCTGGACGAGGATGAGGTTGGTCGTTTTGACCTGCACATGATCCGCCGCTACGGTCCCTACGTGGCGCCCTATCGCTGGGCGGCGGTGGCCAGCGCCGTCCTGATGATCCTCTATACCGCCGCCAATCTAGCCACTCCGTACCTGATCGGGGTCGCCATCGACCAATTCATCAAGCACGATAACCTGAGCGGCCTGGGTGTGATCTGCGGCGCCTTGCTGGCGGTGAACGTGGTGCAGTGGCAAGCCCAATACTGGCAGGTATGGACCATGTCGTGGGCCGGCCAGGGGATGCTCTACCGCCTCAGTTCGGATATGTTCGCCCACTTGCAACGGCTCTCCCTGAGCTTTTTCGACCGCACCGAGGTTGGCAGGGTGATGTCGCGCCTCCAGAGCGACATTGCGGTGCTGGAAACCATGCTCAGCTCGGGCTTGCTCTCCATTCTGGGTTCGCTGATCGCCCTGGTGGGGATCATCGCGATCATGGTGGGGATGAACGCCGCCCTGGCCCTGGTGAGCTTCGCCGTGCTCCCGGTCATGATCGGGATCGCCGCCTTCTGGCAGCGCTTCGCCCAGCGCTCGTTCCGGCGCACGCGGGCCGCCATTTCGCTGGTCAACTCTACCTTGCAGGAGAACATCTCCGGTATGCGGGTGATCCAGAGTCTGGCCCGCGAGGACCGGAATCGGGCTGAGTTCGACGATCTCAACCACTACAATCTCGATACCAACCTGGAGGCCGCCCGTATCTCATCCTTCATCCTCCCCCTGGTGGAGGTGGTGGCGGCGGTAGCGATCGCCCTGGTGGTGGTCTATGGCGGCATTCTGGTCTCGCACGGGCATCTTACGGTGGGCGTACTGGTTGCCTTCACCCTCTACATCAACCGCTTCTTCGACCCGATCCGCGATCTGACCCAGCAATACACCCAGTTGCAGCGGGCCTCGGTGGCCTCCGAGCGGATCTTCCAGATCCTCGGGCTGGAGATCGAGGTGACCGACAAGCTGGACGCCATAGATCTGCCGCCCATCGTGGGCGAGGTGGAGTTCCGCCATGTCGCCTTTGAGTATGATCCCGGCGTCCCGGTATTGTACGATCTTGATCTGCGGATCGAGGCGGGGCAGACTGCGGCGATCGTCGGCCCCACCGGGGCCGGGAAAAGCACGATCGCCGGGTTGCTGCAACGGTTCTACGACGTACAGGCGGGCGCGGTGCTGGTGGACGGCCACGACGTGCGGGACGTCACCCAGCGCTCCTTGCGGTCGCAGATTGGCGTGGTCTTGCAGGAGCCGTTCCTGTTCACCGGCACCATCCGCGAGAACATCCGCTACGGGCGCCTGAACGCGACCGACCTGGAGGTGGAGGAAGCGGCAAAGGTGGTAGGCGCGCACGAACTGATCGCCCGCCTCCCCACCGGCTACGAGACCCCGATCCGCGAACGCGGTCAGAACCTGAGCGTGGGCCAGCGGCAGTTAATCTCCTTTGCCCGTGCCCTGCTGGCCAACCCGCGGGTGCTGATTCTGGACGAGGCGACCGCCAACATCGACACTTTTACCGAACTATTGGTCCAGCGCGGCCTGCGCCGCCTGCTGCAAGGACGGACCGCCCTGGTGATCGCCCACCGCCTCTCCACGATCAAGGGCGCCGACCTGATCGTGGTCCTGAACGCGGGACGGATCGTCGAGCGGGGCAGCCACGCCGAACTGCTGGCCCGCGACGGGGCGTACGCCTCGCTCTACGCCATGGGCTTCCGCCACGCGGCGGCAGGGGATTGACTATTCCCCGTGCCACGTACCCTTGTAATGCCGCTTCCCAGTATCCTGAAGTTGCTACCCCATCTCACAGTTGATTCGGAGGCCTATGGTGGGCGAGATCATTACCCTTGAGTTGCCCGAATCGCTGGCACACAGCGCCCGGATTGTCGCCGCGCGCACGAGCCGCCGAGTGGAGGACGTGCTGGTGGAATGGCTGGACCGAGCCGCGGTCGATCTCCCGGTTGAGATGCTGCCCGACGAGCAGGTGCTGGCGCTGCGCGATCTGCTGATGGATGATGAGCAGCAAGATGAGTTGAGCGCGCTGCTGGCCGACCAGCGCGAGCATCGATTGGATGCAAGGCAGCGGGTGCGCCTCGACGACCTGCTGACAATGTACCGGCAAGGCATGGTACGCAAGGCCCAGGCACTGAAGGTGGCGGTCGAACGCGGCTTGCAGCCGCCCCTCAGCTAGCCTCAATGCCCCGTCGCACTATTGCGAGCGCCATTGATAGTCGGGTGCGCACGGCGGCACGCCAGCGATGTGGGTATTGTCTCGCTCCCCAGCATTTGGTGATGGCACGCCTGGAAATCGAGCATATCATTCCGTTAGCTCGTGGTGGCAGCGATGACGAAAGCAATCTCTGGCTGGCCTGTCCCATCTGCAACGGGCACAAGAGCGATAAAGTCGAAGCGGTCGATCCCGAGACTGGTGTATCGACCGCGCTATTCAATCCTCGTATGCTTCGCTGGTCGGGGCATTTTCGCTGGAAGGAGGACGGCATCCGCATCGTGGGCACGACGGCGATCGGACGGGCCACGGTCGCGGCACTACATCTGAACGACGATTCCGACGCATTGGTAGTACGCGGCTACTGGGTCCTTGCCGGCTGGCAGCCACCTTCAGAGTAACAGCCCGCGGCGGCACGCTTACCCTCGGGCTGAATCGCCTGGAGCGCGAGGATCTATTGGCCCGCGAGCACCCGCCTCCCCACCGGCTACGAAACCCCAATCCGCGAGCGGGGCCAGAACCTGAGCGTGGGCCAGCGGCAGTTAATCTCCTTTGCCCGCGCCCTGCTGGCCGACCCGCGAGTGCTGATTCTGGACGAGGCGACCGCCAACATCGACACCTTCACCGAGCTACTGGTCCAGCGCGGCCTCCGCCGACTGCTGCAAGGGCGGACCGCCCTGGTGATCGCCCACCGCCTCTCCACGATCAAGAGCGCCGACTTGATCGTGGTCCTCAACGCGGGGCGGATCGTCGAGCAGGGCAGCCATGCCGAGCTGCGGGCCCGCGACGGGGCATGCGCCTCCCTCTACGCCATGGGCTTCCGCCACGCGGCGGCGGGGGACTGACCGCACCTTTCCAATTCTCATGACGGTCAAGCGTCCGGGGTATCTTCGCCTTGCGACGGCGGTCCACGGGAGTGATCAGGTGCGAGTGTTCCATGAAGCCCCGCCATTTATGGCGGGGAGGCTCATTTGCTCTGCCAGCCGTGGGCTTTAGACCGCCCTCGTGCCCGGACCGAGAATAGCTGTACTCATGCTACGGCGCCAGGGTGAATGTGGCGCTCCCGAGGGCCACCGCATGGCTGGCGCTAGTTTCATCCACTTCGATCCGATAGGTAACACCAGGCTTTGGTGTAACACTGGTACCGGATAACACTGCGGGCAAGCTCCATGCCTCGGTGTTATATGATAGCTGACAGTCCAATTCCATACGTCCTGCCTCAAGCCAGGAGCCGCCAACCTGGACGGTGCTAACGATGGCGGTTAAGGTAGTGCTGCTGAAATGAGCGCCACCCTTGCCGGTAGCGTTCAGGTAGGCGCCGGCAAGATCGGCGGTGCGTACGGTCCGCGTGGCGTGTGCACAGGCCGCGTCTTTGCCGTTAAAGTCGACGCCTGAACAGACATGAACACCCCAGCCGGCATCTGGGCCTGCTCCCTGCTGCATGAAGGCGTCAACCACGATCCCCCAGACGATGATTCCCCCGATGCCAAGCAGGGCGATAACCAGCACCTTCATCGTGCGGTAGAGGGTACTCCGCTGGATACCGCGCCCACATGCTCGAACATGTCCGGGCCTGTCAACTTCCAGGAGAA
>DATLQX010000268.1:0-6901 GCA_035534995.1 Chloroflexota bacterium
CGAACCCTGGATCGGTGTTGACCTGGGTGACCGGAATGCCAAACCGCGCCAGGCGATCGGCATCGAGCGTAGTCTGAATGTCACCCTCCAGTACCCCAACTCGCGGTGTGCCCGCCATATATTCGAGAGTACGTTCGAGCACCGTGGTCTTGCCTGCCCCTGGGGCGGACATCATGTTGATCACATAGATCCCAGCTTGGTCGAACTGTTCGCGGTTCGCCCGCGCCCGCGCGTCGTTGGCGCTCAGGACGTTTTCCCCCACCACCAGGTTACTGAGTAGCTGCCCCAACCTCCACCTCCTCTAGCTCCAGCGATTCCACCACCAGCTCATCGCCTGCTACTATCTGGGGATTCCATGCCCCACATGCCTGGCATTGCAAGGGGAAGGCGGGCTGCTCAGTCTCCGCCCCGCACTCACCACAGGCTCCGCGCGCCGGGACGGCCTCCAGGATCAAGTCAGCCCCCTCCGCCGGCGTCCCCTTGGCTACCAACGCGAAGCTGAAGCATAACGAGTCGGGGACAATCTGCCGAAGGTGGCCGACCTTCAGACAGACCCGCGTGACCCGCCGCCCCGCGGCGTGACGGCAGACGATCTCGACTACTGCCGCGGCCATGGAGAGCTCATGCATGTCGGTTCAGCCCTCCCCTTGCGCGCCCTGGATGAGGCTACGCAAGACGTGGTAGATTGATGCTTGCACTTCCTGAATCCGTGGTATGTAGTCGGATCGCACCACTAGTACGTGATCCACCAGCCGGTCCCGCGCCAGCTTGCCCCCGTCGTAGCCCACGATGCCCACCGTCAGCAGCCCTCGCCGCCTCGCCTCGACCAGACCGTGCACGATATTGGTCGAGTTGCCGCTGGTGGTGATGGCCACCGCGACATCCTCCGGCTGGGCGTGGGCGATAAGCTGGCGGCTAAAGATGGCATCGGCGCCGATGTCGTTGGCGATGGCGGTAAGATTGGCCGGCTCGGCGGCCAGGGAGATGGCCGGAATTGGCGTCCATCCAGGCGGCGGGGCCGCGCAGTCGATAGCCAGGTCATTGGCGTCGGTGGCAGAGCCCCCATTGCCGAAGGTGATCAGCGTCCCTCCGCGGGCAAGGCGCTCGCGAATCGCGGCGGTCAGGGCCACCATGCCGTCTCCCTCGCTTTCGGCCACCGCCGCCCGCATGCGGTTCACCTCGGCCACTTTTTGCCGCATGGAGTCCTGTACCTCGGCCTCTACCTGGTCGATCCGCTGGGCGCTGCTGC
This sequence comes from Chloroflexota bacterium, assembly GCA_035534995.1. Lineage (GTDB taxonomy): Bacteria > Chloroflexota > UBA5177 > JANWHV01 > JANWHV01 > JANWHV01. The sequence continues at coordinate 1,250 of DATLQX010000268.1, forward strand.
CCAGAAATGGGTAGAGGAAGGCGGACGCCCCAACCTTGTGTCCCTGCTCGCGATGCTCAAAGAAGACGTGGACCGTCTCCCAGAGCATGTGGTAGAGCAGTTCAAACACCTCCTGGGAGACGAATGGATCCGGATCTGGCATGGAGAATGGGTAGTCGCCCACTCCGCCTGCCAGGGAGAAGGTGAGGGCCCCCCGGCTTCTCGCGGCCTGGAGAGTTCGCTCGGTCGCCGGAGCTTGGTCCGCGAAGGAGAAACCAAGCACCATATCCGCCGAGCGCGCGATCACTGGCACCCGTGCCTCGTAGTCCAGGCTCAGATCCAGGGCGGGCAGGGCGCGCTTGCCTACGATCACGGGATGCACGAACTCCACCGAGACGTGCTGGGCATCAGTGCCGGCGGGGCCGTCGCCGAAGGCCAGCAAGCGCCCACCGGCCAGGAAGCGATCCGACATCTGGCGACAGGCCGCCGCCAGACGGGGAATCTCCGCCGCGAAGTAGGTGGAAAATACGTCTTCGCGGCGGAGCAGTTCGCTCCGGCACCACTCAGTGGGGTTCACGTTGGTTTGACTCCCCTAACAAATTCGCGGGAGGGGGTCGCCCACCAGCATGTCGATCATCCGCGTCCCGCCGAACTGGGTGTGCATGACCACCATGCGAGCCGGCTCCGCGCGAATCTCCCCAATGATCGCCGCCTCCTCACCGCCCTCGACCGCGCGGAGCGCCTCCAGTGCGGCATCTGCCGCCTCGGGCGCCACCACGGCCAGCAGCTTGCCTTCATTGGCGATATAGAGCGGATCGAGGCCAAGGATCTCGCAGGCGCCGTGTACGACCTCCCGAATGGGCAGCCGCTCCTCCCAGATCGCCACGCCCAGGCCGGAATCGCGGGCCAATTCGTTCAGGACCGTGCCCACTCCACCACGGGTAGGATCGCGCATGAAACGCAAGTCCGGGCCCGCGACAGCGGCGAGCGCCATCGTCAAGGGGGTAAGAGGGCGGGTGTCGGAACTCACCTCCGCTTCCAGGTCCAGGTTGCCCCGAGCGATCAGGATGGCGATTCCGTGGTCGCCGATCGTGCCGGAGCAGAGGATCTTGTCGCCCGGGCGGATCGCGGTGGCCGAGAGGGCCAACTTCGGGTTCGCCAGACCGAGGCCGGTGGTGATAATATAGAGACCGTCGCCCTTGCCGCGCTCCACCATTTTGGTGTCGCCGGTGGTAATCGAGACATTTGCGCGCCGCGCGGCGGCGGCCATCGCCTCGACCTCCCGGCGGAGGATAGCGGTTTCCAGCCCTTCCTCGATGATCAGAGCCGCCGCGAGGGCGATCGGGGTGGCCCCGGAGACCGCCAGATCGTTCACCGTCCCATTCACCGCCAACTCGCCGATCGAACCGCCGGGAAAGCGGAGGGGACGCACCACGTAGGCATCGGTGGTCAGGGCCAGGCGTGACTCCCCGAAGGGCAGAATCGCCGCGTCCCCTAGTGGGTTCAACGCGGGGTTTTTCAAGGCGGGCAGCAGGAGGCCCTCGATCAACTTGTGGCTGGCCTTGCCCCCGGCCCCGTGACTCATGTCCAGGCACTCGGCGGTGAAGGTGGGCGGACGGCGGCGGGCCAGCTCCAGCGTTTCCAGGACACGGTTCTCGCGCTGATCCGGTCGCACGCTCATGACCCTACCGTTGCCTTCGCTTGCACGGTGCGGCCAAAGTTGAAATAGGCGGCGCAGGCGCCCTCGGACGAGACCATCAAGGCGCCAAGCGGGTGCTCCGGCGTGCAGGCGATGCCGAAAACCTTGCATTCCCAGGGTTTCAACACTCCCTTGAGCACCTCACCGCATTGGCATGCCTTGGGATCGGCCACCCGCACCCCCGCGACGGCGAAGCGCTGTTCGGCATCGTAGTCCGCGTAGGCCGGGGAAATCTTGAGCGCGGACTGGGCGATGAAACCCAGGCCTCGCCACTCGAAGTAGGGCCGCAGCTCGAACACCTCGGCCAGGCAGGCCAGGGCTTGCGGGTTCCCCTCCCAGGGCACGATTCTACTGTACTGGTTCTCCACCTCGCAGCGTCCCTCGACCAGTTGGCGCATCAGCATGAGCACGGCCTGGATGAGATCCAGCGGCTCGAACCCAGCCACCACCACCGGCTTCCCGTAGTCCTTGGTCATGAACTCGTAAGGGCGGCAACCAACCACCGTGGAGACGTGGCCGGGCCCGATGAAACCGTCCAGCCGGAGATCGGGAGAGTCCAGTAAGGCGCGTATTGGAGGGACGATGGTGACATGATTGCAAAAGACGGAGAAGTTGCTGATCCGCTCCTGTTTGGCCCGCCGCAGGGTGAGGGCGGTGGAGGGCGCGGTGGTCTCGAAGCCGATCGCGTAGAACACGACCTCCCGATGCGGATTCTCCCTGGCGATCCGTAGGGCGTCCAGGGGCGAGTAGACCATGCGAATGTCGGCGCCCCGAGCCTTCACCTCCAGGAGGTTGCCTTTGGAACCAGGTACCCGCATCATGTCGCCAAAGCAGGTGAAGATCACCTCGGGCCGCTCGGCGATGGTGATGCCGTCGTCGACCCTGCCCATGGGGAGTACGCACACGGGGCAGCCGGGGCCATGGATCAGCTCGATCTCCGGCGGGAGGAGATCTTTGATCCCGTGCCGGTAGATCGCATGGGTATGGCCGCCGCAGACCTCCATGATCTTGTAATGCCGGCTCGGGTCAGTCAGCCCGGCGATCTTCGCGGCAATGGCGCTCGCCAACTCGGCGTTCCGGAACTCCTGCACGTATTTCACGAGCCAATCCCCCCAATGGCTACTCTCATTCGATCCTGGACTCATGGAGTTCGAGCAATTCCTGCCGGTAGGCGGCGCCAATTTCCTCCAGCGCCCGCAAGGTGGACTGAGCTTCGGCTTCATCCACTTTCGACAGAGCGAAGCCGACGTGGATCAGTACCCAATCGCCAATCGCCACCTGCTCGACCTCGTTATGCACCAGACCGATGTTGATAGTTCGCCGCACCCCGCCGATCTCCGCTTTGGCCAGTTGCAGGTTCTCATCCACCATTTCCACGATTCGTCCTGGGATGGCTAAACACATGGTCTGTCGGCCTCCTCACTTTGCCCCTTACGGAACAGATTATCCGCCAGCGCCGCCTGGCCCAGGGCAAGGCCACCATCGTTGGCCGGCACTCGATGGTGCCGATAGACCACGAACCCCAGGCCGGTAAGCCACTCAATCACCTGTCGCGATAGGAGCCTATTCTGGAATGTCCCGCCCGAGAGGGCAATCGCGCACGGCCCACGTTCTTCCCGGATGCGGACGCACCCAGCCACCACGATCGCCGCCATGGTCCGATGAAAGTCGGCGGCGATTTGGTTCACCGAACGCCCATGGAGAAGATCCTCGGTTACTCCGATGATTATACCGCCGGTCTCCGCGATCCAGCCCGCGCTTTCCTGGCGGAGGGTGAAGGGATAGACGCTCTCCGGTGCGAATCGTACCCGATTGGGGCGATCTCCCGACCGCGGTCGGGGGTCGGGTGCGCTCGGTGGAAACATTACAGGCTGATAGGCTATTTGTGACGCCGCGAGTTCCAGCTCGATCGCCGCCTGCCCCTCGTAGCTGACGCGCCGGCCTCCCGGCAGATCCAGCAGCGCCGCCACGGTGTCGAAGAGCCGGCCGGCGCTGGAGGTCAATGGGGTCTTGATTCGTTGGGCCACCAATTGGGCGATTAGCCGCCTATCGCGCGGGGTTGTCTGGCGAACCACCGCCAGCGGCAGTTCGGCGGCTGTTTGCTCCCCATGGATGGTGATCAGTCGGGCCATGGCCAGGCGCCAGGGTTCCTTAATCGCCGCCTGGCCGCCGGGTAGGGGGACGTAGTCGAGATGACCCAGGCGCGCGAAGCCTTCTTGCAGGCTTCCTTCCAGGAACTCGCCTCCCCAGATAGCCCCGTCGGTTCCATAGCCGGTACCGTCGAGGGCCACCCCAATCACTCGTTCGGTCCGTGGACGCTCATTGTCCACCAAGCAACTGGCGATATGGGCGTGATGATGCTGGATCCCAATCACCGGCAGCCCTGCTTCCTCCAGCTCCTGGGCGTATTTGGTCGAGAGGTATTCCGGATGTAGGTCGTAGGCCACCAATTCCGGGCGAACGTCGAACAGGCCGCGATAATGGGTGATTCCCTCGCGGAAGGAGCGCCAGGTTTCATAATTTTCCAGATCGCCAAGGTGCTGACTGAGAAAGGCATGGTGCTCCCGGCCCAGGCAGAATGTATTTTTCAACTCACCGCCGCAAGCCAGCGTGGGTTGGCCGAACGGTTCGCCCACCGTGAGCGGGGCCGGCGCGTACCCACGGGACCGACGGATGATGATCATTCTGTTAGGGGAGTGGCGCGGTGCCGGTGGGTCGGCACCGCCTGGGAGCGCGAGCATGTTACTCGCCTCCGTCGCGGGCGACACGAGGGCGAGCCGGATGCTCGCGCTCCCAGGATCGACCCGGACCACGCTGTCATCGCAGCGCATATGGATGGGGCGGTCGTGGGTGAGGAAGTAGTCAGCGATGCCGGCAAGCTGGCTAAGAGCTTCTTCGTCCCGGTAGGCGATTGGCTCATCTGACCGGTTGCCGCTGGTCATCACCAGGGGCGTCCCCGCCAGGTGGAGCAGCAGATGATGCAAGGGAGTGTAGGCCAACATCACTCCGAGCGTGATTTGACGAGGTGCCACCGCCTCGTCGATGCCGTCGTCAGGTCGCCGGTCAAGGAGAACGATTGGCCGGGCCGGCGCGGCGAGCAGGGCTTCCTCCTCCGGCCCCACGCGGCACAATCGGCGTATTTGTTCCAGGTCGCGCGCCATCAGGGCGAACGGTTTATCCTGGCGGCCCTTTCGCGCGCGGAGGGTCCGTACCGCCAGGGGATTGGAGGGATCGCAGGCCAGATGATAGCCGCCCAGTCCCTTAATCGCCACGATCGCCTGGTGCCGGAGCACGTCAATCACGTGCCCGATTACATCCTCGCCGGCGGCCGCAATCTCCCTACCGCCTCGATCCAGCAGCCGTACCCGCGGCCCGCAGACTGGGCAGGCGTTGGGCTGGGCATGGAATCGCCGGTTGGCGGGATCGTCGTATTCGCCCTGGCAGGCCTTACACATGCGAAAGCCCGCCATGGTGGTCATGGCTCGGTCGTAGGGCACCGCGCGGGTGATCGTGAAGCGCGGCCCACAGTTGGTACAGTTAATAAACGGGTACTGAAAGCGGCGATCCGCTGGGTCGAACAACTCGCGCAGGCAGTCCACGCAGGTCGCCACATCGGGGGAAATCAGGGCTCCGCCTCGCGGGCCCGCGCTGCTCGCCTCGATATGAAACTCATGCTCGCCGCGAGGGGGACATGGGCGCCAGGCGACTCGCTCCACCAATGCCAGAGCCGGGGCGTCCTCTCTGATCTGACCGAGAAACCGATCAAGCGCGGCGGTCGGCCCTTCTACTTCGATATACACTCCCTCGGCATCGTTACGCACCGATCCGGCCAGCCCGCTCCTGATCGCCAGAGCATGGACAAAGGGCCGGAATCCGACCCCCTGCACGATGCCCTGGACGGTGATGGCGCGCCGCTCCCTCACGGCCACTTGCTTCATTGCTAATCCCCCAGGGGTCCATCAAACAGTATTAAT
>DATLQX010000269.1:0-11492 GCA_035534995.1 Chloroflexota bacterium
TCCGGCGCCGCGGTCGCGGAGCATGGCAACCCGCAGACTGGACCTTTCTTTATCGAGGGCGCCGAGCCGGGCGATACCTTGATCGTCCACCTGGATCGGATCACTCCTAGCCGCGCTATCGGCTCGACCAGTACGGTCGTAGCCCCGAATGTGGTCGACCCGTGGGAGGCGCGCCATCTCCCGGAAAGAACCCAGGCCGAGTGGCGGATCGATGTAAACCAGAATACCGCGACCCTGCTCACCCCGGAAACGCGGCTGGGCCGCCTGACCTTGCCCCTGGCGCCGATGTTGGGCTGTTTCGGGGTCGCTCCGGCGGGCGGTGAGGCTATCTCCACCGCGACCTCGGCCCAGCACGGCGGCAACATGGATTACCGGGGCTTTACCGCCGGCGTCACCGCCTATTTCCCGGTCTTCGTGCCGGGCGCGTTGTTCCACCTGGGTGACGGCCATGCCGTACAGGGCGATGGGGAGATCGTGGGGACAGGGATCGAAATATCGATGGAGGTGGAGTTCACGGTAGGGCTGCGAAAGGGAAGACGGATCGGCTGGCCACGCGGCGAGACGGCCGAGTACATCTTCACGGTGGGGAACGCGCGTCCCCTGGATCAGGCCCTCCAGCACGCCACCACCGAGATGCTGCGTTGGCTGGCCGAGGACTATCAGTTGGACGCCACGGCGGCGAGCATTCTCCTTGGCCAGGGCGTGGAGTACGCGGTGGGCAACGTATTTGATCCGGCCTATACGATGGTCTGCTTACTGCGGAAGAGCCTGCTGCACGGGCTCCGCTAACGGCTAGTGCTCCACCAGGAGCGCCTCGACATCATCCAGGAACCAGGAGCCAGGCATCCGGCCAGGTTCGTAGCGGTGGAGTGCCCCCAGTAAGGGGCGGTCGCCCTGTTGAATGATCCGGGCGTTGCGTGCTGCCTGGGTCGCCCAGGGGCCATCCACCAGGCTATGGGGTTCGGCGGCCTCCACCTGCTCGCGCGGGAGGGCCAGATGTTCGGTCCAGAGATCGATCCGCGCCTGCCGGGCAAGCGTGGCGTCGTGCGCCACGGCCGCGATTTCGCTATCGGTAAGCAGGCCGCGATCGTTCAAGTTAGCCGAGCCGATCAAAAGCCACTCATCGTCGAAGATCCCGACCTTGGCGTGGACATAGGTGGGCCGGTAGGTGAACGGCTGCGTTCCGGAGCTGGGGCCCGAGGCGTAGGGGCAGTAGACGGAGACGATTCCCCGCCCCTTATCCGCCTTGCGGAGCGCCTCGACATGCTTGTCGTTATCGTCCTTGCCGTCGTACGCACGGGCAGGGAGCACGATCACGATCCGAAATGGCGAGTCCGCCTGCCGATCCACGGCATCGATCAGCGCCTGGGTAACCTCCGGCGACCATAAATACTGGTTCTCCAGGTAGATCAGCTGCCGAGCCTGCTCGATGGCCCGCAGGTAGACATGCTGGATGCCATACTCTCCGTGGGGCGCGAAGTCATAGATCCGGCGAGGAATGGTGCGGACGATCTGCACGGCGGTTCGCCACTCAGGCTGCCAGGTAGGAGGGTGGCTGGGCAACAAGCGCTCCTTGCTGACCGCTTGCCAGCGCTGGCGGAAGTTCCGCTCCACGTCGGCTACCGCCTCACCCTCAAGTCGTATCTGTACATCGTGCCAATTGGTGCCCGCGCGTAAGGGGTGGCCGGGGAGATCCCAGCGATCCCCCTGCAAGGTAGTGAGATCCATGCCGCCAACGAAGGCGAGTTGTCCATCGATGACTATCGCTTTTTGATGATGGCAATGGCTGAAGCGCGCGCTCTGATCGAGTTCGCAGAGGAGGTCCGCTCCCGTCATGCGAGCGTGCTCCTCCAGGGACTGTTTCACCGCGGTCACCGCATGGCGATCCGGTTTGAACAGGACTGGAGCCCCACTCCAGAGGAGAACGCGCACTGGCAGGCGCTGGGCGGTGTCGGCAAGCACTCCGTGCAGTCGCGTAACCAGCAAGGCGTCGCCGGCGCCGCGTTGCAAGGGAATAGCCGGCGTCATGTACCAGCCAATGATATAGACGTAGTGCTGGGCCGTGGCGAGGGCGCGCGACAAGTCCTCGAAGAAGGCGTGGCCATCAATGAGCGGAGTCACGCGGTTGTGATTCCGGGGCGGCGTGCCACCGGGAAACCATTGCGGGTCACGGCGCCAGGGCTCCGTCGCCCCTTGACGAGGCGCGCGGGTAGGGTCCGAGCGGCGAAAGGTCCGCCGGTGCCAATGTTGGCGCAACGGTCCCGGCGCCCGGCGCAGTTGCCGGCCGATCCGGCGTCCCAGGGAAGGTATGAGGAACATAGACAAACAACCCACCCTTTCATCGGCGGGGCGGCCGAGAGCCTGGCCCATTCCTCCAGGATAGAGGATGGGCGCTAAGGATTACAGAGGGTGGTGTAGCGCTCCTGTCCACTTTAGCAGACACGCGCCCGCGGCATCTGTTTCGCCCTGGGTGCCCGCTGCAGGTTCCATCATCCTACTACCGCCTGATCCCCGCGTGAAATCCAGACCAAGATGCGTCGCGGCTTTCATGCTACTATACTGCTATCAGGCGAGAGAACGCTCGATACCCGCTTCAGGGGAGTCGTTCAGTCCTCGCACGGCTGCTTCTCTAGTCTTTTCGTTCCACGAGGCGTGGTTCGACACCTTTCTCTCTCGCTGTTGGGATCGTAAACAGATGGCGGAATACGAATATCTACTCCATGGGGTCGATGTGATACCGCGAACCCGACCGCTTCGAGATCTGGTCAGCGCGGTCGACAACCGCCGGATTGGCCGGCGCCGGCCTTCTGATGCTCGACCCTACTGGGCGGGGCGCGGTGTGTCCATCGAATCGAGAGTCTAGCGTGAGCCAGAGTGTAGAGCGAATGGCGCCCACGGCTTGGACCGCCGCCGATGATGAGGAAGCACACCACTATCGTTCGCACTGGGAGCTTGCCTGGTATCGGCTGCGACGGAACAAGGCGGCGCTGCTGGGGGCGATCATCGTCCTCCTATTGGTGGTCGCCGCCGTTTTCGCGCCGCTCCTGGCCCCGCACGACCCGAATCAGCCGTTTGATTCCGGTATGACCCTGGACGGCTCGCCCACCTCACCGAACGGCACCTTCCTCCTCGGCGCCGACACGCTGGGGCGAGACCTGCTCTCGCGCATTCTCTATGGGGCTCGTGTCTCGCTCACCATCGGTGTCGTGGCCAATGGCCTCGCCATGGTTATCGGGGTGGCGGTGGGCCTGGTGGGCGGCTATTTCAAGGGCTGGGTAGGGACGGCGGTCATGCGCTTGACCGACGTGATGATGGCCTTTCCCGTCTTGCTCCTCGCCATTGCCCTGGTCGCCGTCCTGAAGCCCAGCCTGTGGATCGTCATTGGGGTGATCGCCTTCGTCTATTGGACGCCGATCGCCCGTATCGTCCATGGGCAGGTACTGACGATCAAGGAGCGTGAGTTCGTGGAGGCGGCCCTCGCGGTCGGGGCCGGTCAATGGCGCATTGTGTTCCGGCATGTGCTGCCCCACCTCGTGCCAGTGATCATTGTCTACACCACGCTGGGCATTGCCACCAATGTGCTGTTCGAGGCCGCGCTGAGTTTTCTCGGAGTGGGGGTGCAGCCGCCCACCCCATCCTGGGGCGCCATGATCAGTGACGGACAGAACTACTATCGCAGCGCGCCGTGGCTGGTACTGTACCCTGGCCTGGCGATTATGCTCACCGTGCTCGGCTTCTCGCTGCTCGGCGACGGCCTGCGCGACGCGCTCGATCCGGCATGGCGCGACTGAGTATGGGCGTCTATATCGCGCGCCGACTGCTGCTCGCCGTGGGGGTGATCATCGGCGTGTCCCTGATTACCTTCATCCTCGCCTATCTCGTCCCCGCCGATCCGGCGCGCGTCTATGCCGGCTCAAACGCCTCGGCGGCAACCGTAGCCAGCATTCGCGAGCAACTGGGGCTCAACCGCCCTCTCCCCGTGCAGTATCTGGCCTACGTCGGTCGCGCCCTGCACGGCGATTTTGGTACTTCGTATAAATTGCAAACACCGGTGCTCTCCGCCATCGAAAGCCGCTTCCCCTATACCGCCGCCCTGGCGGGGGCGGGAATCCTGGTGGAATTGCTGATCGGGATCCCGATCGGGATCATCTCGGCCGCCCGACCGCGTTCGTGGCTGGATCGCGGCGCCATGGGCTTCGCCATGCTCGGAGTCTCCGCCCCCCAATTCTGGCTGGGACTTGTCTTGCTCTATACCTTCGGCTACCTGTGGCCCATCTTTCCTCTAGGTTTGGCCCAAAGCCCAAGCTCGATCGTGCTGCCCGCCATCACGGTCGGCCTCAGCGGCGGGGTGTGGTATGCCCGCGTGTTGCGGTCCGCCATGCTGGAGACGCTGAATGCCGACTACGTACGCACCGCGCGCGCCAAGGGACTGGGGCGGCTCATCGTGATTCTGCGGCACGCGCTGCCGAACGCGATCACTCCTATCGTCACCCAACTGGGCCTCGACATGGCCTACTTTTTGGGCGGAATCGTGGTCGTGGAAAGCGTGTTCGGCTGGCCCGGCGTGGGCCAAATGGCCTACCAGGCGATCCAGAATGATGATATCCCCCTGATCATGGGCACGGTGTTGTTTTCCGCCATAATCATTGTCCTTATCAACATCTTCATCGACGTATTGTACGCGGTGCTTAACCCACGTGTGGTGCATAGCTAGGAGGTGGCCATGCTCTAGACGCGCGGCACTGTTCGGCCGCCCTACGACTCTCCCCACGAAGCAGGCAATCGGTTGGGATTTGAAAGGACATACCTCCTATGACGCCAGAGACTACCGGCAAGCGCGCCGCGGCCCGCTTGACGAGAGCAATCGCACTCATCCTCTTGGTCGCCCTTCCGTCCTCCGTCCTCAGGACCTCCGGGTCCGCGCGGGCTCAAGGCCGCGCGGCGGATACGCCGGTGCGCGGCGGGATTCTGACCCAGGGATTCCAGAATGATCTGGCGACCCTCGATCCGGCGATCGGCTATGACTGGAACAACTGGCCGGCGGAGAAGATGGTCTTTGACGGACTGCTCGACTACAACCAGGGCACGACTCTGGAGCCCCGTCTGGCTGCTTCCATGCCTACGGTCAGCAAGGATGGGCGTACCTACACCTTTACCCTACGCAAGGGCGTCCTCTTCCAGAACGGAAGAGAACTTACGTCGGCTGACGTGGCCTATAGCATCAACCGTGTATTGGATCCGAAAACCAAGAGTCCTGGGTCAAGTTTCTTCCTGAGCATCGCGGGCGCCCAGGCAATGGCCAACGGGAAGGCGGCCACGGCGAGCGGGATCAAGGTGCTCAGCCGCTATGTGATTCAATTTACCCTCACCCAGCCGGATACGACCTTCCTGAATGTCCTGGCCATGAACTTCGCCTATATCGTCCCCAAGGAGGTCGTGGCAAAGGAGGGCGCCAACTTCGGCCATGCCCCAGTGGGGACGGGGCCCTTCCTCCTCAAACAGTGGATAGCAGGACAAAAGCTGGTCTTTGTACGCAACCCGCACTACTTTTATGAAGGGTTGCCGTACCTGGACGGAGTGACGTTCCTGATTGGGCTCGCCCCCGAAGTGGCGCTCTTGCGCCTGGAGAGCGGGCAGTTGGATATGTTGGCCGATCCAATTCCAGCCGCGGACTTCGTGTCCATCAAGAACAATCCAAAATATGCCGGCGATCTGGTGCGGTACGTACAGCCCGAGACCACCTACCTCACCATGAATACCCAGATCGCCCCGTTCAATAACGTGAAGGTGCGCCAAGCGGTCAACATGGCCATCGACAAGACGCGCGTCGTGCAACTCTCGGCTGGGCGCGGAGTGGTCGCCGATCAGATTCTTCCCCCGCTCATGCCGGGCTACGATCCCTCGTACAAGGGCTATGCCCATGACCCGGCGGCGGCAAAGAAGCTGTTAGCCCAGGCCGGCTATCCAAACGGCTTCAGCACGCAACTCTACGTCCTCAACGTAGACCCGCAACCGAGAATCGCCGAATCGTTCCAAAGCGACCTGGCTCAGATCGGCATTAAGGTCAGCATTGTGCCGCTGGCCTCCGCCACCCTGGTCGATCAGGCCGGTACGCCGAAAAAGGCCGCCATGGTATGGTCGGGCGGCGAAGCATGGTTGCAGGATTTCCCCGATCCCTCCGACTTCTATGGGCCAATCCTGGGCTGCGATTCCGCCGTACAGGGCGGCTGGAACTGGCCGTTCTTCTGCGATAAGAAGCTAGATGCCATGGCCGCTCACCTCAAGGTCATGCCGGATAGCGCGGCGCGCTACGCCGGCTATAAGACCCTCTACAGTGACGTGATGGCGCAGGCGCCCTGGGTACCGGTGATCAACAACGTGGCGTACGTGATGCACAGTCCGCAAATCCATGGAAACGCCACCGATTTCACCCACAACGTACACACCTTCTTCTACGAGCGGCTCTGGAAGCACTGACATGAAGGTTCGCTCGATTCACCGCCTGGACAACGAGTAGGATCAGCACCATACAAGCCGAAAACCGGCCCCCTTGGGGGCCGGTTTTCTCTGGAGCGGAAGACCGGGATCGAACCGGCGACCCTCTCCTTGGCAAGGAGATGCTCTACCACTGAGCCACTTCCGCGCGGTGCCGAGACGCAGATTCGAACTGCGGACACCTGCATTTTCAGTGCAGTGCTCTACCAACTGAGCTATCTCGGCGGAACCTCATGCCAACCTCAATAGCGGCGGCAGTCCTGACTGCTCACGACAAAAGTGAGTATAGCCAGCCAATTTTGTGGTGTCAAGCAGGGCCATATGGCGAAAAGCACGGTCATGTTTGACCTCGTTCTCCTCGATCCGGTACCATTGCTCACGGGATGGCGTGTCGCCGTCCAGCTCTCTTGCCGCAGACCGTAGGCGCGCCAATTCGGCGCTCAAACTTGCCTACCGAGGTGTGGGGGTGCAAACGCCAGGGCGCCCTCCGGGTGCGTAGGGTGTTTCTCCTTTCCTTGATCCTCAACCTCGGCGAGCGCGCTGAGGTTTTTTTATTGTCCTCGCGAACCCTTCAATGAAAGGAGGTAAGGAGCATGCCTACAGCGGCGAAAATCGCCACCGTGGCCGAGTTGACCGACAAACTCCAGCGAAGCAATGCCACCGTGTTGCTGCACTACCGTGAGCTCAAGGTGAGCGAGATCAGCGAGTTGCGCCGGAAACTGCGCGCCAATGGCATGAACATCGAACTGCGAGTGGCCAAGAACACGCTCTTGCGGATCGCGGCCCGGAACGCCGGGAAGCCCGATCTCGACGACTTGTTCTCCGGCCCCACGGCCATCGCTTTCATTTATGGCAGCGAACCGCAGGGGGCCAAGGCTGTCATCGATGCGGTCCGCGCTACGCGCAAGGAGAACGTCAAGGTCACGGGCGGGACGCTCGGCAATCGTGGTCTCAATGCCGACGCGGTGCAACGGCTGACCACCATGGCTACCCGCGAGGAGCAATTGGCCAAGTTGCTGGGTACCCTGCAAGCGCCGGCCACCCAGTTGGCCGCCACCCTGAACAGCGCCGTGCAGCAACTCGTCTATACCCTCGCGGCCCGTCAAGATCAATTGCAGGCGCAGTCCGCCTGATTCCACCCAACAGAAGAAGGAGTTCGTACGACTATGGCAACCCTGAGCACCGACCAATTACTTGACGCTATTGGATCCATGACCCTGATGGAAGTCTCCGACCTGGTGAAGGCGATGGAGGACCGCTTTGGCGTCAAGGCCGCCGCCCCGGTGGCCGTAGCCGCCGCCGGTCCCGCCGCCGCCGCCGCGCCCGAGGAGGCCGCCGCCGAGCCGACCGAATTCACCGCTAACCTGACCGAGGTCGGCCCCAACAAGATCAACGTGATCAAGGCCGTGCGCGAGCTTCTCCCCAATCTGGGCCTGAAGGAGGCAAAGGATCTGGTGGACGGTGCCCCCAAGCCAATCAAGGAGGCCGTGACCAAGGAAGAGGCCGAGGCCGTCAAGGAGAAGCTGGCCGCGGTTGGCGCCACCGTCAACGTCGTCGCCGTCGGCTAACCGCCCGCGACGCCGGTGCCCCCGCTTCCCAACCGAGAAGCGGGGGCACTATCATTCCTGGGAGGCAACCACCCCTCTGAAGGAGCACCCATGAACGACCTGGCCGGTTCCCCTCTCGCTCGCCTCGCCCGCCCCGCGACCCTGGCCATGGAGCCCTATGTATGGGAAGCCGCGAACCAGGAGGTCGCCGCCCGCTATCATCTGGACCCCTCGGCGGTGGTCCGTTTCGATACCAATACCTCGCCCTTCCCCCCTCCCTGCCTGGAGGCGGTGCTTGAGCGGGCCCGCCGTGTCCCCGCTGTCAACGAGTACTTCGATGGTTCCTACGCCGCCCTGGCCGCCGAACTGGCGGCCTATACGGGCTTCTCGCCCGCGCACCTGGTGATCGGCGCCGGCGCCGATGAGATGCTCGATGTCGTGGCCAAGACCTTTCTCAATCCCGGCGACCGGGTAGTCATCCCCACACCCACCTACGCCCTGTACCGGATTGTCAGCCAGATCATGGATGCCTCCGTTGCCGCCGTGCCGGCCACCCCTGATCTCTCCTTCGACGTGGACGCTCTGATCGCCGCCACCGCGGGCGCGAAGGCTCTGTTTCTCTGCAATCCGAATAATCCCACCGGCCTGGCTCTCCCCCCCGCCGAGGTGGCGCGGCTGGTCCGTGGCGTCGAGTGCCAGGTGATCGTGGATGAGGCGTATTTTGAGTTTACCGGGGAAAGCGCCGTCCCCTTGATCGCGGAGAACCCACGCCTGATCGTGGTGCGGACTCTCTCGAAGGCGTTCGCCCTGGCCGGGGCCCGCGTCGGCTACGCGCTCTGCGCCCCCGAAACCGCCGCCCTGGTGAACCGTATGCGCCCCCCGAACAGCGTCAGCTACATCAGCGCCCTCCTCGCCGAGGCGGCAATGCGCGATCTGTCGTCCATGCGGGAGAATGTGTCGCGTTTGATCGAGGAGCGTGCCTGGTTCAGCGCCGCGCTCCAGGGTCTGGGAGTGGAGGTAACGCCGTCGCGCGCCAACTTCGTGCTCACGCACTGGCCATCGCCCGAGGCCGCCCGTCGCGCCGCCGAGTCGGCGCTATGCCATGGTCTGGTGCCGCGCACCTATGCCGGCCACCCGGTTCTCGCCTCGCACCTTCGTCTCACCGTGCGGGCACGGAGCGAAAACGACGCGCTTCTGGCCGTGCTGGGAGCCGTCGCCCTGGCACGCGCCTAAACACCCGCCCTCAGCCGGAGGCCTTGAGGCACTCCAGCCGCTCTGGCGAGCACCACGCTCAGCGCGGCGGTACGATCCTGTCCATCCCCAGGTAGGGCCGAAGCGCCTCCGGGATCACCACCGATCCGTCCGCTTGTTGATTATTCTCCAGGAGCGGGACCAAAATGCGGGGCGAGGCGAGCGCGGTGTTGTTAAGCGTATGGACGTAGCGGACCTTCCCGGCGCTGTCGCGATAGCGAAGATCGGCCCGCCGGGCCTGCCACTCGAATAGGGCCGAGTCGGAGTGGGTCTCCCGATACTTGCCCTCGCTCGGCACCCAGGTCTCGATGTCGTAGCTCTTGACCTTGCCGTCGCCCATGTCGCCCGTGCAGAGCAACATCACTCTGTACGGCAAGTCCAGCGCCCGCAAAAGTTCCTCGGCGTTGGTCAACAGGGTTTCCAGCCAGTGCAACGACTGCTCGGGATCGTTGGCGCAGATTACGAACTGCTCGACCTTGGTGAATTGGTGGACCCGGATCAGCCCGCGGACGTCCCGCCCGTAGCTTCCCGCCTCACGGCGAAAACACGGGGAAGCGGCGACCATCTTGATCGGCAGGTCCGCCTCGCGGAGAATCTCTCCGCTATACATGCCGGTCATGCTGACCTCGGCGGTCCCGACCAAAAAGAGATCGTCCGCCGGCAGCGAGTAGATTTGGTCTCGCCCATTGGGGAACTGACCGGTCCCCTCCAGGGCGAACTCACGGGCCAGGGCCGGCACGGTCATGGGAGTAAAGCCCTTGGCCCGCACATGGTCGAGGGCGAAACGAATCAGGGCGAATTCCAGGAGGGCGCCCGCGTTCTTCAGGATATAGCTCCGGCTCCCCGCTATGCGCGCCCCGCGCTCGAGATCCAGCAGATCCAGGCGCTCCATCAGGGTCACGTGGTCCAGGGGAGTGAAGTCGAAACTTCGCGGTGTACCCCAGTGGCGGACCGGCACGTTATCTTCCTCGCTATCCCCTTCGGGCACCGAGGGATCGGGGATGTTCGGTACCCGGAGAAGGAGAGCGTGGAGCTGGGTCTCAAGAGCCTTGAGGTCCGTCTCGCGCCGGCTAATCTCGTCGCCAATCTGGCCGCTCTCCGCCTTGAGTCCCTGGCGCTGCTCGGACGTGGCGTCCTTGAAACCGCGCGAGAGCGCGTTCCGCCGGGTATTGAGATCCTGGATGATCTGGCGTTCGCCCATCACCGTCCGGTCCAGCTCAAGCAGATCATCCAGGGGAAGGCTGCTCCGCTTCTTGCGAACGGCCTCGCGTACGATCTCGGGATGCTCACGAATAAACTTGAGCTCTAGCATGCTTGTCGCGTCCTGATTCCACTGGCGGCGTCCGACGCCCGACCACCATGTACGGTCGGGGATGTGCCCTCAGTATACCGGGGCGGCGTAGGCGGGCGTGTATACCGCACACTTGTCTCTGCTTCGGCCGGCGCCGAAATATCCGCGTGCTACGCTTGGTCCATGATCAGGACAACCCCCTATCGCGGAATCGAGGGACGACATGACCCTTGCCGGCATACGCCAGGACTGGCTACGACAATTGGACGCCTCACGGGCGAAGGTTCTGGCGCACGCCGCCCGCCTGGACGAGGAGCGGGTGCGCGAGGCCGCTCACCGGGAGGCGCGGCTGGCGCTCGCCGCCCGGCCCATGCCGACCGAGGCTGCCGCCCATCTGCGTGCGACCCATGCCGCCGCGCGCCTCCATCTGGAACGGCTGCACTTCCATGATCCGGCAGCGGAAGTGGTGGCCAGTCTACCCGGCTATACCTATACGCCGCGGAAGATCCTGCGGCGCGTGCTGGACCATGCGCTCGATCACCTGAACCAGATCGACCAGTGGCTCGATTGGATGCGAGCAGCCGTCGCCCCCACCCCGACGGATGGCTGGGTCGGTTCCGCCGTCACTCTGGATGAGGACCGCGGGCCGCTCCATGCCGCGGAACTCGACGCCTGGCTCTGGCGCATCGATCTGGCGGTTGCCATGGTCGCCCAGCGCGCAAGCCGGCTGACCGAGGACCAACTCGACTGGTTGCCGCCCAATGGCGGCTGGAGCCTCCGGCGGACCCTCCGCCACCTGGCGGCGACCGAATTATTCTATTCGGCCTGGCTGGATGAACCGCTACCAGATCAGCCGATCGCCCGCTACACGGAGGCGAACCGGAGGATGCGCGAACGTCTGGGAGAAA
>DATLQX010000270.1:0-5358 GCA_035534995.1 Chloroflexota bacterium
CACGGCCTGAGTTCTGAAAGAAGGAATTGCTCACATCATGCGTCACTCATTTTCGTTGCTTTCCGCCGCGCTGACCAGTGGAGCGTTGCTGTTGACCGCCCTCTTTCCCGGAATGCCGTCCGCGGACGCGGCGGGGGGCGGTGGGTCGGTCTACGCGCCGGTCAAGGCGGCGCTCCAGGAGGTACAGATTCCTGTTGCCCTCCCTACCGCCCTGCCGCTGGTGGGGATGCCGCGTGGCACCCATCTCTATACCGAAATCGACGGCAATAGTCTCAGCGTCACCACGTACATCGTGGATCTGGGGTACGTCAAGGGCTGCGGCGGGGCCGGAGCCTGCCGGTATGGCGAGGCGACCGGCGGTTGGACCGGTGACACCCCCGGCGTGCTGGTGCCGGACCAGGGAGGAGTGCCCATTACCTTACGCGGCGGTGTGCATGGCACGTTCTACGCCTTCACCTGCGGCGCCAGTTGTGGAGATTCAACTATCCTGTGGCATGGCAGACACGGGATCCCCTATACCGTCTCGCTCAAAGCCGGGTCGCGGGCCAACGTGCTGCTCATGGCGAACTCCGCCATCGCGAATACCCACTCGTCGTGAACGCGGTCGCGGATAGGGCCTCGCCGCGACGGGCCAGGGCCTCCGGTTGCGGCCCATAGGAGTAGGCCGGTTAGGTTGTACCCGGTTGAAGCCCCGGTATCCATGCCGGGGCTTCAAAGTAGCACCTCGCCTGAACGGGAAACCTGCCCACTTCTCTGGGCCGCGGCCAGGTGGTAGGGACGGATCGGCTGAGATCAGGTATGGGGACGTCAGCCGTTCATGTGGTAGGGAAGGAGATATTGGGCCAGCGCCCAGCCACCGCCGGTACTCGTGCTGGTGACCCCGAACCAATCCTCGCCCGCGACCGCGATCGGGCCGTTGGTCACCGTGTAGTCGTGGAAGTTGCGCACGCAAGAGTGATACACTGCGATGCGGGAAGGGCTGACGCGCAGGCTCAGGCAGCCGGTCTTCACGTAGGTGTAGGCATGATCGCCCACCTGGAAGGTGTAGGAGTCGGTGCAGTCGAAGGCGGGCGGGTTGGCGGCGTCCGCCACTCTGGCCCCGCCTATCCAGCCATGCACCCGCGAGCCATTGGCGATCACATGGAACCAACCGCCCTGTACGCCCACCACTTGCATCATGCTCCCACAGGGGAGGGTATGGCGGATTGAGGCGGAGCTGGAGGGAGTAACCCGGAGCGCGGCGCCAAAGCGCTTGAACACCACCAATTGGCGCGGCGCCGCGTGCGTGATGGCCGCTGATCGGGCTAGAGCCGGCCTCAATCCCTGGCTCGGTGCCCCGGCCGCCCAGAGTCCGGTGATTAGCAAAATACCTAGCGAGAACGATCCGATTCGGCGCACCCTCATACTCCTTCTTCTTCATCCGACCCATCGGTTGAAGCTACGTGGAGTATACGCCCTCTGTCTAGTGCTCACATCGCCAGGGATCGGCGGCGGCCCAGTCCTCCGCCCCGGCCATAACGACGTCGCGGAACGGGGCTTTCACATCGTAGTAGAGATCCCAGTTGGTTGAATCGTACCGGGCCAGTGCCAGCTTGGCCTGGGCATAGGCCGCCGCCGCGAGTGGGTGGGCGCGGAGGTAGTCGCGGAAGAGCAGGGCGTAGCGTCCGTTCGCGCTTCCCGCTCGGCGTACGTGGACATGGGGGGGCCGGCTGCCGGGGAAGGGCCAGATCGCCCAGCGCCTCGCGCAGGGGGCGGGCGATGGCCGCGAACTGGTCGGGCCAATCTGGGCGGTAGGCGACGATCGTGATTTCCCTGATGGATTTCATGGTGCTCCTCTGGTGGATCGGGTGGATCAGTCGGATCAGTCGGATCGGACTGATCCGACTGATCGGCCCGATCTCTGGCCCTTGATTGGCCGGGTACCTCGGCATTCAGGGTAGCCGCGACATCCCCAGAACCGGGATCCCGCGTTTTCTCCGTGATGGGCGGTCCTCGGGGCCATCGGGCCGCCGCACGTTGGGCAGGCTGGGGCGGGCGGGTCGGGTTCGCCTACCATATCCCCTGGATCTGGTTGGCCCTGGTTTCGCCGCTCCATTCGTCGCGCGGCCGCCAGGTTCTCGCTGTATCCCCCTTCCTGGATGAAGGAGCGTTCCAGGCCGGCAATCTGCCGGTCGAGCAGATAGTTGGCCTGATGGATCAGGCAGATCACCGCGTTGGCGGCGATCGCTGGGTCCGCGTGGTTTACCCACCCAGCGTAGTCAGCCCCATCGGACTGATCGGTCGGATCGGTCCGATCCGACCGATCAGTCCGATTGCGGACCTTCTTTCCTACGTCCCGCACCTCCCGTGCCCGAGGGTCATCTTTGGCCCATCGCGGCAAACCGCGCTGGCGAAGGAAGTCCTCATAGTCGAGTAAAAGCTCATCCAGGCTGGCACGGGCGACATTTACCAGCCTCAATTCGGTCTGGCTTGAGGTCGCCGAGGCGCGACTTCCCTCGGCGATGTTTTGCCGCCCGCTGCGTGCTGCCTGTACCATCTGGTCCACGGTGCGCGAGCGCGAATCGAGAAAGCGGCCACAAAACGCGACCGTCGCGTCGTAGATTACGGTCGTCACCTGGAACGAGCGCAGCGTGCGGTAGCCTCCACTTGGGCGAAGCGTATGTCCCCGTCCCGTTCGGTCGGATCGGTCGGATCGGACCGATCGGTCCGATCCGACCGATCTGTCTGATTTCCCCGGCACATCCTCGCTCATGTATGCCCGATCCTTCCGGTGAGCCGCGAATGCATCTACTTTCACGGATATGCGCGTAGGGTAGCAGATAGCACCCCCGCCGCGAGTCCAAATGGTACTTGTAACCCCCTGGCAAAACGCTGCTGCCTCTGAGATAATCCCTCTGGGTGCTCCGCCGCGGCCTCCATGCATGAGTTCTATCGCAAGACGCTCCCATACTGAGCAGCGGACGAGCACCTTTCTCTTTCCTCCGCAAGCGATCCAGGATGAGTGGCGCGGGGCCGCTCTCGTGCCTCTTCCCTACCCATCCAGTATCAGCAGATCCGAGAAATCCGCGGGCTGGAGGCTGGTGAACGCCTTCTGGGGAACCTTAAGGTAGCGCCAGATCGTTCCGCTGAGCAGGGTTGCGTTCTCGCACCATAATCTAGCCGCGTCGTCCTTGCGGGCCACATCCGTATTTTCCTGACCCTTGGTCTCCACCAGCCAATGCTCTCCACCATCAAGACGCACCACGAAGTCGGTGTAGTAGAGCCGCAGGTTCGCGGCCGTATCGGTGTACTCAATGGAGAAGCCGAACTGATCGGGCAGCTTCGCGAATGCTTGAACATCCGGCGCGCCCTGCAAGAACTTAGCGAAGGCGCGCTCAAACTCGTTTTCGCTCGGGACCAGATTGTAAATACACTTGCCCGCCTCGTAGGTGGACGGGCGCGAGAACGGGAACGGCTGCGTGTTGGAGAGGCGGCGGGGCGATCCTTGTAGCGACGGCTCCTGCCGCTCGACCAACAGTGGGCGAAGTACCTCCCCGAACGCCTTGAGCGCCACATAGGCCGCCGCGTTCCGGTTCATCGCCTTGATCACCGTGGGCTGTTCGAGATCCACCTCCCTCCCGAACGCCTTGACGGCGAAGAACTCGCGCACCTTCGGCGCCAGCACCGAGAATTGCGACGGCAACTTGAGGTTTTCCGCGATCCGCTTGGCGTAGTAGCCGATCAGTTCACCGGCAGTCTGAGGCTCCGGGATCGTGTAGTTTTCCGTGATCAGCTTCTCCAGCGAGAGCAGGTCGAATCCTTCATACAGGAAGGTCTGCTCGGCCTTGTCACCCGGCTTCAGAGGCAGCGGCGGCGTGTTGAACCGCCGCACGTCAAGCGCCTCGATCTCATCGGTTAGACTACGCTTGCGCAGTAGCAAGGGACTCAAGGTAGGGATCGCGATATCGTATGCCGCTTTCTCGGCCTGGGGCGCGATGATCTGGATCCGTAGCGTGTCCTTGCCGACCTCGAAGGTCTCCAGTTCGAGATCCTCAATTCGCTCCAGATCCTCCACGAACTCCAGGAACGTCTTATTGCCGATCACATCCACCCGCTCCACGTAGCCGGCGCCCGTGTCGCGGAACATCAGGCGTAATCCGCGCCCGATTGTCTGCTCCGGGAGGATATTCGCCTTGGATGTATACGGGCGCAGGCCGAGCACCACGGTCACGTTCTTGACGTCCCAGCCTTCGCGCAACATCAGGACCGAGACGATGGCGTTTACGGGCGAGAGATCGTCATCCGCCTCGCGCGCCAGCCGCCGCGCCAGGTCGAGATCCTTCTTGGAGATCTCGCCCTTGGTATCCGTATGGATCACCAGCATCTGGTCGCCGCCCAGGTCGCTCGGGTATTTGCGCCGCAAGAAGTCGGCCACGTCGTCGGCCTCACCGGTGCTGTTCAGCATGACGAACAGGAGCGGCTTCTTCCCCACATCGGTGAGCAGATCGCGATAGGCACGCCAGCGTTCCACGGCGGCGACGATGAAGCCCTGGTAACGCACGCTGGCGATATCGGAGTGTTCCTCGGAAATGTTGGCCACCCCTTTGACCGGGCGCTTGACCACCCCATCCAGGATCGCCTGCTTCAGCGGGTAGTCGCTCACAATCCAGGGGAACAGGCCGCCCTTGCCGAAGCGCGGGGTGGCCGAGAAGTCGAGTTGCGCCGACAGCGGGGTGTGGTCATGCAGGGCGCGGATTACGTCATTCCACACGCTGCCCTCGTCATGCGTGTGGTGCGCTTCGTCGTTGATCACCAGCAGGCTGCCCGTGCGGTCGCCGATCCGCTCGGCGAAGCTTGGCGGTTGGCTCAGACTGGCAGGCGGTTTCGCGCCTAGCACGGCGGTCATCGCTGCCGGCTCATCCTGGCCTTTCTCTTTTTTCTCGTGGAACTGCTGGATGTTGGTCAGGAAGAGCAGCCCCTCGGTGAAGGAGCGTTCGCCTTCATCGCGCATTACGCAATCGAGATCCCAGAAGAGTTGGAGACTGCGTGGAACCAGGGGATCAGTTCGAAAGATCCGCCCGCCCGCGAAATCGGTCTTCAGACGCTCCAGCACGATCAGGTTAGGGGCCACGATCAGGAAGGTTTTGGCGTAGTCTCCCTCCTCCTCGCGCATGGCATTGAGGAACTGCCAGACCACGGCCAGCGACATTACCTTACATTGGCATCGGCGGCGATTGCCCCCTATACGAGCGTATCGGTAGAATGAGGTACCGATAAGAGAAGTTGCATGCGGGAAGGGATAGGCAATGACGGCTGATGCTCAGGCGGCTTCTTTAGCGGACAGCATCACGCTTGTCGCCGACCATGCGGCTAAGAGAG
>DATLQX010000271.1:0-2161 GCA_035534995.1 Chloroflexota bacterium
GGCACCGTGGTAACCGAAGAAGATCATTTGTTCGAGGAAGATGCAATCGTCGTCCATACCCTGAGAGTGTACGAGATCACGGTCTGATCGGTCGGATCCGACTGATCGGACTGCTCCGACCGATTCCTGGGCCAGGCACGCACCACCGCAACCGTCCGTTTCCCTTGACACTACCGAAAGAGTATGGTTGTCTGTGGACAGAGGCATCCATCATGTGGATGTTAGGATCCATGCTCACGGAGGAGAGGCCCATGGCGGCTGAAACGATGCATCTGCGACTGCCCGAAGAGATGCGTGAGAATCTGGAGAAACTGGCCGCGGCGACGAATCGTCCGCGGACCTATCATGTCACCGTAGCCCTGGAGCGCTACCTACAGGAGGAGATCTGGCAAATCGCGCACATCCAGGAGGGGTTGGCCGATCTTGACGCCGGCCGCGCAACCTCTCATGAGGAGGTGATGGCCGAGGGGCAGGATATCATCGCCGAGGCCCGCGCTCGTTCGACTCACGACGCCTAACCGTGCGCATCCGCTGGTCTGACCGGGCCCGCGACGACTTCCACGCGATGATCACCTACATCGCGGAAGACAGTCCCGATGCGGCCACTCACGTTCACAATCGCCTGCAAGAGGCCATTGAGCACCTCGTGCGCCATCCAGGGATGGGCCGTCCTGGCCGGGTCGATGGAACGCGGGAACTGGTGCTATCCGATATCGGGTACATCGTACCCTATCGAGTGCGCGGGCAGTATGTGGAGGTAGTGGCGATCCTGCGCGCCTCGCGCCAATGGCCCGAGAGATTCGACTGAACCCCTTGAAAGGTGGGCAGGGAAGAGAAGTGTCAACCCCACGCTCCTGGTACGATGAATGGGAGACAACCACCATAGGGAGCGCGCCGCCTTGAACGCCATCGAGACCCTACCAACTCAGGCCACCCGCATTCTGATTGTCGACGACGAGGCGAGCATCGTCCGCCTCTTGCAGGCCTATCTGGAACGCGAGAGCTATGAGGTAAGTACGGCCTCCGACGGCCGCGAGGCCCTCCGGTTGGCGCGCGCCACCCGCCCGCATCTGGTGGTCCTCGATCTTCTGCTGCCGGAGATCGATGGCCTGGAAGTGTGCCGACTGCTCCGCCAGGAGTCGGATGTCTCGATCATCATGCTTACCGCCCGCTCGGAGGAAACCGATAAGGTGATCGGGCTCTCGGTCGGAGCCGACGACTACGTGACCAAGCCATTCAGCGGCCGGGAGATGGTGGCGCGGATCAAGGCGGTGCTGCGCCGGGCCCGCCGGGGAGTCACGGAGTTGGAGCGGGAGCCGCAAGCCCTGCGCTTCCCTCATATCACCATCGATACTGGCCGCCATGTGGTGACCGTCCGGGGCCAGGAAGTGGCCCTTACCGCGCTCGATTTTGAGATTCTCCGTACCCTGGCCGCCAAGCCCGGCATGGTCTTTACTCGAGCCCAGTTGCTCGAACGGGTGTGGGGCTACGATTTCATGGGCGATGAGCGGGTGGTTGATGTCCATATCGGCCTGTTGCGGAAAAAGATCGAGCAGGACGCGGCGGACCCCCTATTCGTGAAAACGGTGCGGGGCGTGGGCTATAAATTCGACGATCCCGGGGGAGAGCGATGACTGGTGCCCGGAGGGTTGCTCGCCGCCTGTGGCGCCAGATTACCTGGCGCCTGTTCGCGTCGTATCTGGTGGTAGGGCTGGCGGGGATCGGGGTTCTGGCCCTCTCCGCCGCCCTGTTTTCCTCCAGCTATTTCTCGGCTAGAATCACCGGCGCCGACCTGCCCGGCTTCCAGCGCAGCCTGTTCCAGGGCTTGGTGGCCGCCATGGCGGTGGCGATTTTTACCTCCGTGGCGGTCAGCCTCTTTGTCTCCCATCGGATCGTGGGGCCCCTCCACCAGATTATGGATGCCAGCCGCCGCATCGCCTCCGGCCATTACGAGGAGCGAGTTCCGGTGCAAGATGACTTCGAGATCACCCAACTGGCGGCCAGCTTCAACAAGATGGCCGATGCCCTGGCTCAGACCGAGGCTCACCGGCAGGCGCTGATCGCCGACGTGGCCCACGAACTGCGGACCCCGCTCACCAGCATCAAAGGCTACATGGAAGCCCTCCTCGATGGGGTGATGCCGGCCGACCAGGAAACCTAC
>DATLQX010000272.1:0-12731 GCA_035534995.1 Chloroflexota bacterium
CCGATGAAGCCCAGGCCCTCGTTGGTGGTGGCCTTCACGCTCACTCGTTCTTGCTCGATGTTGAGGGCGGCGGCGATCCGGGCGCGCATGGCGGGCGCCTGCGGGGCGATTCGGGGGCGCTCGGCCACCACCGTGCTATCGACATTCACCACCTGCCAGCCATGGTCGGTGAGCAGGCCCGCCACGCGGGCCAGTAAGAGGGTGCTGGCGATCCCCGCGTAATCGGGGTCGCCGGGGGGGAAATGGTGGCCAATGTCGCCCAAGGCCGCCGCGCCCAGGAGGGCGTCGCAGATCGCGTGCAAGAGCACATCGGCATCAGAGTGCCCATCGAGACCGCGCTCGTGCGGGAACTCTACTCCGCCAAGAAAGAGGGGGCGGCCCTCGGCGAAGGGGTGTACGTCGTAGCCCATCCCTACCCGGATCTCCGAGATCACCGGTTCGCTCATTCGTCCTCGTCCTCCATGCGCGCCGCCCACAGGGCCCTTACCAGCGCCAGGTCGGCCTGCGTGCTCACCTTGAGGTTGTCCCGCTCGCCAGGAAAGGTATAGACCGGCAGGCCCGCCAGTTCCACCACCGCCGCGTCGTCCGTGCAGCCGGCACGGGCGACTCCTATCCGTTCGTATGCCTGGCGGAGCAGGGGTCCAGCGAACACCTGCGGGGTCTGGGCGGCGAGGAGAGCGGTCCGATCGAGGGTACTCCGCACCCGCCCGTCCTGGTCCACCACCTTGGTCGTATCGGTGACCGGGATCGCCGCCAGCGCCGCCCCATGGGCTTGAGCCGCCACCACGCCCCGTTCCAGGGTTTCCCGGCGGACCAGAGGGCGCGCCCCATCGTGGACGAGAATAATGGGGTGCGGTCCCAGGGCCTCCAGCCCGCAAAACACCGAGTCCTGCCGAGTGGCGCCGCCCGCTACCCAACGGTCTACCCGCGACCATGGTGGATCCCCAATCAGTTCGGCGGCGCGACGGAGGGTTTCGGGGCTGCCCACCACCACCAATTCCGCCAGGGGCGGCAACGCGGCGATGGCGGCGATGGTTCGGGCGAGCAAGGGCCGGCCGCCGAGATCGATCCAGAGCTTATCGGGACCGCCCATGCGCCGGCTGCTGCCCGCCGCGACGATAATAGCGCCGACCGCCGCCGGACGGTCGTCCACGGTCAGCGGCCGTTCCCGTGTGCCTTTGGATGGGCGAAGATCATGCGGCCGGCCACCGTTTGCAGGACGCGGGTGACGATAATATCCACGTCACGATTGAGGAACCGCTGACCATCCTCGACCACGATCATCGTCCCATCGTCCAGGTACCCCACGCCCTGGTTGATCTCCTTACCCTGCTGGATGATGTGGACCGCCATCTCCTCGCCCGGCAGCACCACCGGCTTCACCGCGTTGGCCAGTTGATTGACGTTGAGTACCAGCACCCCTTGCAATTCGGCCACCCGGTTGAGATTGAAGTCGTTGGTAATGATCGCGCAGCCGCATTGCTTGGCGATCCGCACCAGCTTTCCATCCACCTCGGCGATGTCCTTGGCATCGAGATCGAGCACGCTGACCGGGGTGGTCGAGTCCTTGCTCATCCGGTTGAGCATATCCAGGCCCCGCCGGCCCCGGTTACGGCGCAGGAGATCGGGGGAATCGGCGATATGCTGAAGCTCGTCCAGAATGAAGCGGGGCACTACCAACTCACCGCTGATGAAGCCGGTGGCGCTGATGTCGGCGATCCGCCCATCGATAATGGCGCTGGTATCAAGCAATACCCGCTGGGGCACCTGGGTTGTAGGCTCGGCGGCGGGGGCGAGCGGCGCCGCGCGAGCCGTGAGGAGGATGCGCAGGTCGGCCCGCCGGCTCATCGCCACCTGGGTAAAGAGTGTCGTTATTACCACCAGGGCGATCAAGGGGAGCCACATGCCGGCGGGGTAGGGAAGGCGGGAGAGCGGAAACCCCAGGAAGGCGCCCAGGATCAGCCCCAACCCCAGCCCCAGAGTGCCCACCGCGAGATCGGCCATGGGCGCTTCGCGCAGCAGACGCCCCAGGCGATCCAGCGGCGCCCCAGGCGACAGCGGGGACACCGCCAGCGCCACCACGAAGAGGCCCAGCGCCACCAGCACATCCAGATGGGCGGTATGACTGGGGACGGCATCGATCAGCGCCCAGGCAAGCGCGGCGGGAATGACCGCCACCAGAACGCGCAGCGGGATGCCGGCACCCATCAGAGGCGACCTTCCATAGCGCGGACGGTCGTCAGCCCCCCGAACCGGCCTGAAGCCGATCCGGCGCGTCCGAGTCCACGGAAGTGAGGTATGCGGTAGCGACCGGCCAGGCAGTGTGCGTGCTGGGGACCCATAGGGAGGAGGCAACCGTTCCGCTTCGACCGGCAGAGAGACAAACCAACCAGAAAGGACTGCCGACTGCAATTCATCTTCTGTTCATGAGTCGTTGCCATCAGTGTAGCATGAGGGCGGAATTAGCGTAAAGCGCTTTTAGCGCGGGAGAGGTGTGCGAGGCGCCCGATACGGCCCGGTTTGTCGTCCATGTGCTGGGTTTCGCGGCCTTCTTCTGGCATGGTCTGTAGGTGCTCACCCGCGGCGATGGGAGGCGGGTGGCCCGTCTCACCGGCATGACGGCGCTGGCCACGGCGGCCCTGTTCGGCCTTGGCGGTCTGTTAGAGGCGCTCGGTTCGGCGCCGCGTGATGTCCGGCTCACCGTCGACCGCGCGCAGTGGTGGGCCTCGGTAGCGCCGGCCGCGCTCTGGCTGCACCTGAGCTTCCACCTGGCTGGAACCTGGGATGCCCGGCGACATCGGCTCGTGATCCAGGTTGCCTATGGCATGGCGGCGTTGATCGTACTGGGGACGTTTACCGATCTGATTCGCCGCTATCCCGCGCATGGATCCCTGGATGCCGTTGGCCCGCTCTATATCGCCTACATACTCTTCCTCCTGGCCTGCGCCGGGTTTGCCCTGGCTAATCTCCTGCGCCTACCGTTCCAGGATAGGACGATCTCTCGCGCCGTCCCGCGTATGCTGATCGCCGGCGCGACCTGCTTTCTGGCCGGCGCGGGTTTCTTTGCTCTCTACGAGTTTCAGGCCACGGGCTGGAGTGAGTTGCCCGCCTGGCTGCTTCTGCTTGCCGGGCTGGGCGCCGTGGGCGGGACCGTCGGCATCCAGAGCAACTTGCTGATCGGCACCGACGTACGACGAGATTTCCTCTACAACCTTACCGGGTTGGCTCTTCGGCTGCGCGATGATTGCCGTGGTGGTCTTCCTGGAGCAGCGTCGCCAGCGGATTCCCTTGTGGATCGATGAGGCGCGGGTACGGCTGGAGCACTGGAGCTGATAAGAGTTGACCCTGCCGCCCTTCCAGGAAATCACCGGGCGCCGTATCATCCTGGATAAGCGATGAGCCAGGTCAGGGCCGGGGAGCGGGATACTGGTGAGTGAGCCAATCGGGCATACGCGGCGCTTCTATGGCGGGCGGGAGATCGATCCGGTGGAAGCCGCCAGTATCCATATCCATCTGGAGGAGCTACGCGAACACGATGATTCCTATCTGGAAATCGAGGTGGACCCGGAGGATAGCGCCGAACGAATCGAGAGCGATTGTAGGGCGGTGGCGCTGGAATTGGGTCTGCGCCTCCGCTTCAGCGTGGTGTCCACCCGGCATGTGCTCGATGCCGCCGGCCGGCCCGCCAGCCGCCCGGCGCTGCTGCACGTGACCCTGGAGCGCGATTGAGTCCTGAAAGGGCAGCCCCGACAGCCGCCGGTGCGAGACCTGAGCGGGAGAAAGAGGCGATGATGGGGCAACATATGGAACGTTTTGCCGGCAAGGGGGTGCTCGTGACCGGCGGGGCCAGCGGGATCGGCCTGGCCACGGCGCGCCGGTTCCTCACTGAAGGGGCATCGGTGCTGGTGGCCGATCGGAACGCCGCCGCCCTGGAAACTATTCTGCCAAGACTTGAGGAAATCAGCGCCCTGGTCCGGACCTGCGTGGTTGACGTCAGTTCGGGGCCGGCGGTGCAATCGATGCTGGACCAGGCGCGTGCCTGGCTTCCTCGGCTGGATGTCCTGATCAGCAATGCCGGCATCTCCACCCCCGAGGACTTCCTGGCAATCAGCGAGAAGAGTTGGGACAGCACATTGGCCGTCAATCTCAAGGGGATGTTCCTGGTCGGTCAGGCGGTTGCTCGTCTGATGGTTGAGCAGGGCGGCGGTGGCGCAATCGTGAATATGGCCTCAACCAATGGGCTGGTGGGAGAGGAGAGACTGGCGCATTACAATGCGTCGAAGGGTGGCGTGGTGCTGCTGACCAAATCCATGGCCATCGATCTGGCGCCCCACGGCATCCGGGTCAATGCCGTGGGCCCCGGCTTCATCCGCACCCCGCTGACCGAGGGCGCCTATACCGACGACGTGTATTTCCAGGACTACGCCCGCCTCAAGATCCCGCTGGGCCGCGTTGGCCGTCCCGAGGAGGTTGCGGCGGTGTTTGCCTTCCTGGCCTCCGATGATGCGTCCTTTATTACGGGCGAGACCATCGTGGTGGACGGCGGCCAGCTTACATTCTGATTGCCCGAGCCTCTGGCCGTACGCCCGGTTTGACACCGCCTCGGCGGGGAAGGTATCGTGTCACCAGCAACCGGCCCGCCGTGCCGCGCGGGCTTGCCTCAGCTATCATGGTCCCCAGTATGTTCGCGCGCCCGCGCGGGCTTCATTGCCGAGAAGGGATGGTGGTATCAATGCGTCCGACCCATCTTGCACGCCTCGCGCTTATCCCCACTTTGCTCCTTACCAGTGCCGGCGCCGTATCCGCGCGTTCACGCCAGGCTGACTCCACTACGCTGCAGGTCTATTTCGAGGGCACGGCCGCGGCCTTCGCCGGCCAGCCGCCCGCCGATCGCCAGATCGTGGCTGATTTTGTCCACGATACGGGTCAGCCGGCCAAGGCGGTCCCCAGCCAGGATCCGGTGAAGATCCTGGCCTCGATCGAGGGCGGTAACCCGCCTGACCTGGTGATGCTGGGGTACATTCGTCCAGACTGGCTCCAGCAGGGCGCCATCATGCCGCTCGACAGCTATATGAAGGCCAGCCACTTTAACCTTGGCAAGTTCACCAACGCCGCCTGGAATCAGGGGTATCTGAACGGTCACTATTACGCGATGACCGCCGAGCAGGACACATTGGTAGTTCTGTTCAACAAGGATCTGTTCAGGAAGGCGGGTCTTGACCCCAACAAGCCGCCCACCACCCTCTCCCAACTGCTTCAGGATGCCAAGAAGCTCACTGTCTACAACTCGGACGGCAGCATCAAGCAGCTTGGCCTGTTGCCGAACGGCAGCATCAACGGGGGCGGCGCCAACTATTTCCAGCTGTGGGGGAATATTTTCGGCGGCTCCTGGTACAACGACGCGCAGAAAAAGATCACCGCCACCGATCCGCGTAACGTCCAGGGCCTGACCTGGCTGGCGAACTACTGGAAGCAGTACGGGCCGTCGAAGCTGGATCGCTTCGAATCGGGATTCGGCACCTATCTGGGCGCGAACGATCCCTTCGTGCAGGGCAAGATCGCCATGCTGATTGATGGCGACTGGTGGCCGACCGACTTGCCGAAGGGCGGCCATATCACCAGCCAGAATCTGGGCGGCTTCTATATCCCCTATCCCGATGGACAGCCGGCGCTCGCGCACACCTCGGCCGTATTCGGCGATGTCATGCTCATTCCCAACGGATCCAAGCACCCCGATCTGGCCTGGAAGTTCATCAATTGGTACATGAACAGCGAACGCGAGCAGCTAAATCTGCCCAGCACGCTGACTGGTTATCCCCTGCTGAAGTCGGCCCTGGCCAAGAATCTGACCGGTCCCTTTGGCTCCGATCCCAACGTGAAGTATTTTGAGCACGTCTTGCTCAACGTGCATGGGATTGCCAATCCGCTGGTGATGCCGATCACCGCGAAATACCTCAACAACCTGAACTTCGACGGCAACAAGGCGCTGCACGGGCAAGAGTCGCCCTCCGCCGCCCTGTCGCACGTGCAGCAAATCACGCAGCCGGCGCTCAACCAGGCGTTACAAAGCTGAGCCCGCGCGCCTGACCTGTTCCAGGGGCGCGCGGCAAAGCACCGCGCGCCCCGGCATACTCCACGGGCCCAGGCGTGGGCGGCATTTTAGTGATGAGGGTAGATGGTGGCACGGGGCACGGATGCCGAGGATGGTCGCGGAAGCGGGAAGGACAGGCCGCGGCGGCTGAGCCCGGCCACCCGACGATCCCTGATCACCGGCTTGCTCTTTCAATTGCCCTGGCTGCTGGGCTTCGCCGGCTTCCTGCTCTATCCGGCCGTGGCGACCTTCTACTATAGCTTTACCCGTTATCCCCTCTTCAAATCGCCGCGCTGGATCGGCCTGGACAACTATCGCAACCTGTTCACCGACCAGTTCTTCATCCAGTACGACAGTCTGGATCACTTCCTGCAGTCCGCCGTCGGCAACACCTTGTATCTGACCGTGATCGGGGTGCCTGCCGCCACGGCCTTTGCCTTTATAGTGGCCATGCTGCTCAATACCAACGTCAAGGGGATCGCGCTCTGGCGGACCCTCTGCTTCTTGCCGGCGGTGATGTCGCCGCTGGTGGCGTCGATCCTGTGGGTGTGGATCTTCAATCCACAGTTCGGGATCGTCAACGCCTTCCTGAGCTTCTTGCATCTGCCGCAGCCGGGCTGGCTGAACGACCCCGCGTGGTCCAAGCCGACCTTGATCCTCCTGAATCTGTGGCAGGTCGGCTTCTCCATGATCATCTATCTGGCCGCCCTGCAAGGGGTCCCGCGGGAACTCTACGAGGCGGTCCACATTGACGGCGGCGGCTTCTGGGCCCGCCTCCGCTACATCACCATTCCGTTGGTCTCTCCGGTGACCCTGTTCAATCTGATCACCGGGGTCATTGCCTCGTTGCAGTTCTTCACCCAGGCGTATACGATTGGCGGCGCCTCCGGCAACCCGCAATCGTCGCTCCTGTTCTACGTCACCTATATCTATACCAGCGCGTTCCAGAACTTCGATATGGGCTATGCCTCGGCGATGAGCTGGTTGTTGTTCGTGGTGATCGCCATCTTCACGGCGGTGCTCCTGCTGGGTTCACGCCGCTGGACCTACTATGAGCGATAGGGGGAGCGGGCAATGGCAGTGGTAGGGGCATCCGCGGAGCGGAAGGCTGCCCTGGCGCGCGCCCACCGGAGCATGGTCGCGCGCCGGCGCCTGAAGCTGGCCTTTACCTATCTCGCGGTGGGCGTCGTGGTGGCGCTCTTCCTGATCCCCTTCCTCTGGATGATCGTCACCTCGCTCAAGAGCCCCGAGGATCTTACCGCCCACCCGCTCAGTTGGCTTCCCCGAGGGGGATACCTCCAGAATTACCCGGACGCGCTCACGATCATTCCCTACATGCAATACCTGGGCAATACGCTGCTGATCTGCGTCCCCAACGTGGTGGGAACCCTGCTTTCCTGCTCCCTGGCGGCGTATTCCCTCGCCTGTGTTCGCTGGCCGGGCCGCAATCTGTCGTTTGGCCTGGTCTTGAGTACGATGATGCTGCCGTATCCGGTGACGATCATCCCGCTCTACCTGGTCTACCGGCATCTCGGCTGGATTGACCTGGCGAGCGGTTATCTGCCGCTCACCGTGCCGGCCTTCTTCGGCGCCCCCTTCTTCATCTTCCTCTTGCGGCAATTCTTCGCCAGTATCCCGGTGGAACTGTCCGAGGCGGCCAAGGTCGATGGGGCATCCGAGTTGCGCATCTATGCCCAGATCATGCTGCCGCTCTCGCGCCCAGCCCTGGCTACCACCGCCTTGCTGACCTTCCTCTATACCTACACGGACTTCCTCAATCCCCTGATCTACATTAGCAATCCGGATCGCTTCACCCTGTCGCTGGGCTTGCTGGGCTACTTCAGCCAGCACGGCGCGTCCTGGGGGCCCCTCACGGCCGCCGCCGCCATGTTCACCATTCCCACCGCCGTGATCTTTCTCCTGGCGCAGCGCACCTTTATTCAAGGCATCGCCACGAGCGGACTGAAGGGTTAGCCTGCCTTCCCCTTCTCCCCCCGCTTGCGGAGACCGGCCAGCCGTTTGGTCAGGCTGGGCCGGCCGCTGACCTTCCCCTGGGCCACGCGGAGGGCGAAGGAATGAAGGGCTCCGTTGCTCGCCAGGATGTCGCGGCGGTCCAGCTGGTACGGGTTCCCGTCGAAGTCCGTCACCGCGCCGCCCGCTTCCCGGACGATCAGGGCGCCCGCCGCGACGTCCCAGGGTCGGAGGCTGGGACCACAGAAGACCTCGAAGCGGCCGCAGGCGACATAACAAAGATCGAGGGCGGCGGCGCCGGTGGTGCGGCACCCCTGGGTGATGGTCCAGAAGGCCCGGCCCACCCTGATGGTCCGCCCGTGCCGGCGGAAGCTGATCGCACCGCAGCCGATGAGCGCCGCTTCGGGCTGCCCGACCGCCGTCACCGCGATGGGCCGTCCATTGAGGGTGGCACCGTGCCCGAGGGCGGCGGCGAAGAGCTCGTCGGCGGCGGGATTGTAGACTACTCCCGCCTGCAGCCGGCCCTCACGCTCTACCCCGATCGAGACGGCGAAGGCTGGGACATTGTGGGCGAAGTTCGTAGTTCCATCCACCGGATCGATCAACCAACGGTAGGGCGAGACCTCGGCCCCGGTGGCCCCTTCCTCGGCCAGGATCCGGTGATCGGGGAAGCGCGCCCGGATGCGCTCGCTGATCAGTGCTTCCGCCGCTCGGTCTCCATCGGTCACCAGATCGTTGTGCCCCGCCTTGAAGCTGACCTCGCGCGGGGCGCCCAACTTTTCACGCAGGAGCGCGCCCGCCTCACGGGCCGTCTCCAGGGCCAATTCGAGGAGGATGGTTGGGGCAATAGGGTCGACGCTTCCCGGCTCAGCGGGCATCCGCGGTCTCCGCCTGCTCGGGTCGGTCCAGAAGGGGGAGCGCCATCGCGAAAACGCTCCCTTCGGGACTGGTACTCTCCAGCCAGATCCGGCCGCCGTGTTGCTCCAGAATCTGGCGACTGATCCACAGGCCCACCCCCATACCACCGAAGTTGCGGGCGTTCGCGTTACCGGCCCGGTAAAAGCGCTCGAAGAGCTTGCCCCCGCCCGCCGGGATGCCGATCCCGCGGTCGCGCACATGGGCCACTACGGATGTGCCGGCTCGCTCCAGATCGATCCGCACCTCGCCGCCCGCCGGCGAGTACTTGACCGCGTTGCCAAGCACATTGTCAAATACCTGCTCGACCCGCAGCGGATCGGCATACACCCAGAGTGGCGCCTCGGGCAGAGCGAGATGGAAATAATGGCGCCGATGGGCCGGACGGAACCGCGCTACGATGGCGATGGTCAGCTCGGATAGGTTGAGGGGCTCCCGTTCCAGGGTAAGAATGCCGCTCTGAATATGCCCCAGATTCAGCAGATCATCGATCAGCCGCCGCAGGCGCTCGGACTGCGTTTCCGCCTCCCGCACGGCGGCCCGGGCCCGTTCGATCTCGCCCTTCTCCAGCCGCCGGCCGGCCAGTTGCAGCATGCCCATCGCGCTGGTAAGCGGGGTTTTCAACTCGTGGCTGGCCACCGAGAGGAAGTCCTCTTTCTCCCGATCGAGTTCCTTGCTAATCGTAACATCGCGAAGGGTGATGACCGCGCCGCGGATGGCCCCGCCGGGGGTACGCAATGGCGTTGCCGAACTGCTCATCCAGGTGTCACGGGTACTCCCCTCCAGCCGAACCACGAACACCGAATCGAGCACCGTTTCGCCGGCCAGGGCGCGATGGCCGGGCCACTCCTCGCGGGCAATAGGGAGGCCGCTCCCAGGAGCATGCGGCAGTACCGCCGGAAGGAGTTCGGCGGCGGTGATCTCGCGCGTCGCGGGCACGCCGAGCATCCGCCGCACGGCATCGTTGACCAGGGTGACGCGGAGCTGGGCATCGATCACTATCACCCCCTCGGCCATGGCGCCGATCACCGCCTCGAATTCGTTCGCGCGGGCCTGGGCCTGGGCGGCCAGATCCTCGATCCGCGTGCGGCTTGTCACCAACTCGGTGATTTCCACGGCCGAGACCATCAGGTAGGCCAGATCGCCATGTTCATCACGCAAGGGCGACAGTCGCCATTTGTAGTAGCGCGGCCGGGGATCGGGAAGGAGCACGGCCGGGAACTCGTCAAGGGTGAACACCTCCCCACTCCGGCGTACCCCCTGAAAGATGGTATGCACGGTCTCGAAGGTGGGCTCGTCGAAGAGATCACGGAGGGGCACTCCCACGACACTGCCGAGCTGGCGAAAGCTCTCTCCTACCAGGTCAAGGAATCCTGGATTATGCTCCAAACAGACAAACTGATCGCTCGCATCATAGATTGCCACCCCCACCGGACCATGGGCAAAGAGTGCGCGGAGCCGGGCGAGGGCGGTGATGGATTCGCGGTAGAGGAGGGCGTTTTCCAGCGCCGCTCCTCCCTGTTCCACCAATTCCTCAAGATAGCGTGTCTCCTGCTTGCCGTAGGGATGAGGAGCATGCCCCGTAAAGGCAATGGCGCCAAAGGTACCCTCGCGCCCGCGGAGCGGCACCACCAGGATACTGCGCATCTTTCCCTGGCTCATAAAAGGGGCGGAGCCACCCACCGCGTTTTCCGGGGCTAATGTATCTTCCACCGCTATCGTACGCCCCTCACGTATCGCGCGCGCCGGTAGGCGATCATCGTCGATGGGAATTCCCGATCTATCCGGGGGCTGCTCGCCGCGCGTCCCCATCAGACGAACCATGCGATCCTCGCGCAGATAGAGGCTCATACTATCGGCGGCCACCGTTTCTCGCAGGCTATCCAGCAGGAGCGTAATCACCGCCTCCAGATCAAGTGATCGGCCGGCGGCGGTCATGAGGCGCAGCAAGCGTTCCCGGTGCCGTTGCTCGACAAGCTGGGGCGTTCGATCTTGCAAGGTCATCAACACGCCTGCCGGCTCCCCGTGGTCATCCAGCAGCCGCGCGCAGGTGAGGTCGTACTGCTGCACGGTGCCGGCGGCATACCGCGCCGGGAGGTCGTCATAGGTGGCGCTCTCCCCGGTGCGCGCCACCCTCTCGAAACGCGGCTTCATCCGGGGCCAGACCGCCGGCCACAACATTTCGTAGGGATCGCCAAGCCGGGGACGCGCCGGCCCCAATGGCCGGGCGAATGCCTCGTTGTAGGCCATCAGGCGGTACTCAGGGCCCCAGCAAATGAGGGCCGGCGCCGCAAGCCCTCGGCAAATCTCAGCCGCCACCCGCAGGCTGAGCGGCCAGGTGGTTGGCTCGTCAATGGGCAGCGGCTCGGTGCTCATGAACAGATATAGTAACACACGATACCGGCTGGGGCCGCTCATCGCTCACAGGAACGCGGAGATCGCCTGCCCCAGTTCCGCGTGCCCGTGATGGTTCGCGCCCACCGCCACGGTGTCCCCGCCGAGGAAGCGGGCCAGGTCGCGCAGGGTTCCGGCCAGTCCGGTCAGCAAGCTCTCGTCCAACCTCACTCCCGGCTCCAGATGCAGGCCGCGGGCGATCAGCCGGCGGCCGGCGCGGTCCATTTTCGGATCGATGCGCCCGACCAGCCGCCCTCGATGGAGGATCGCCAGGCAGTAGTAGCCGTAGCGCCGCTTGGGCGGCGGGACGTAGGCCTCGAAGCACACATCGTAGTCAAACAGGCCGCGGGCGCGGGATCGGTGCCAGATCAGGCTATCGAAGGGCGAGAGCAAGACCGTGCGGCGGGGCCGGACCGCGGTCAGGGGAAGGGCGGCATCGACGAAGGCCGGCTCCTCGATCCCCTCGATCGTGGCGGGACGGACCAGGCCCTGCTCAACAAAGCTTTGCAGAATCGCCAGTCCGCCCGCCCGCTTCGTGCTGCCCGGAGGAGCGGGGAGCCGGAAATAGTCCCAGAGCCAGGAGGGAGTAATCACCCCGAGCGCGCGCACGGTGCGGAGGGCGAGGTAGCGACGCCGCTCTTCCGGGTCCGGCAAGGCGTTATCGGCCGGCGCCCCGTCACGGAAGGCTCTGGCCAGCACCCGCTCGCGCAGATCGTAGAGCTTCTGGCCGCCACGCCTCCCCGCGATCATCAACTCGCCAGTAGTCCAGAGAATCTCCAGGGCCCGGCGGCTATCCTTGGGGCCATGCCAGTCCCAGGGCCCGGTTCGCCCGCGACTGGGGTCGCGCTCGAAGTCGGCGGAAGCGAGGGGTCCGCGGGTCTGGATCGCGGCCAGGGTCTCGCGCAGCACCTCGGGATGCTCGTCGGCCCATTCCTGGTCGCCAGTCCAGAGATGCGCCCCACGGCGGAGCATGTCAGGGCGGTAATAGCGATAGTCGGCCATGGGCACGATGGAGGCAGCGTGGCTCCAATATTCCATGACCGCCCGCCGCGGCGAGAGCAGGGCATCCAGATGGGCAGGATCGTAGGGACCGAGGCGGCTCCACAGAACCAGATATTGGCTCCGTTCCACCACGGAGATCGTATCGATTTGCACCGCGCCCAGGCGCTCGATTTGCCGCTGGAGGGCCAACGGTCCCGGCACTCCCGCGGGAGTCTTCAGCAATCCCTGCGCGGCCAGCATCAGGCCGCGCGCCTCCGCGCGCGACAACGCCAGCGGCCCTCCGTCACTCATGCGTGCAGCCCATCATCTCCGCCTTTGCGCCCAGTATAGCGTACTGATCTTGCCAATTCCTGGCAGG
>DATLQX010000273.1:0-5353 GCA_035534995.1 Chloroflexota bacterium
TTGTCGCCGGAATCGGCCAGGATCACCGGGCGGCTTCGCGCCTGCCTCGCCCATTCGACGCACTCCGCGATGGAGCCGGTGCGCGAGCCAAAGGTGAAGTCCGCGCGAGCGTCCCAATACCGCCGCGCCAGTTCCGCCGTCTCACTGTGCAAGGCGGCAAGGTCGGTTCCGGTCAGGACGGCGCTGGCACCGGCCCGTGGCTCGTCCGCCCACGCGTAGCCGACCAGGAGGGAGGCGTCCATGATC
Organism: Chloroflexota bacterium; assembly: GCA_035534995.1. Classification (GTDB taxonomy): domain Bacteria; phylum Chloroflexota; class UBA5177; order JANWHV01; family JANWHV01; genus JANWHV01. The sequence goes on from DATLQX010000273.1 coordinate 247, forward strand.
CCGGCGCGGGCGTTGAGCTCGGAGAGGCCGGCATAGAGGGTCTTGGCCGGCTCGTCCTCGGTACTGGTGCGATCGCCGGGGAAGAGCGCCGGGATGGGCGCCCACGCCAGGGCCGGCCGGATGCCGGTTTCCAGACTGCCCACCAGCATGTCGCAGGCCCGCCGTTGGGTTTCCCCCACGTCGATGTGCGGAGCGGTGCGGTAGGCGGACAGCATAATGCTGGTCTCCCTATTGTTGTGTCAGAATGCATGGTTGACGGTGATGTGTAGGGGCACCCCTCGTGGGTACCCTCTGGCAGGCCGCTTGAGGGCACCCACGAGGGGTGCCCCTACAACCGATCACACGCAGCCGCCTGATGTTGCACTACGGACCAAAAGGACGGGACGGGTCTGGCGGATCCCACTCGTAGCGGCGAAACCAGCAGCAGTCCTGGAAGCCGAGCCGGCGGTAGATCCCGATCCCGTCCGGCGAGGCGGTCAGCACCGCTATCTTGTGGCCGCCCGCGCGCGCCTCCCGCAGTACGTGCTGGGTCATGGCGGCACCGATCCCCTGGCGCCGTAGCTCCGGCAGGGTGACCACGTACTGGACGCCCGCCACCCCCTCGCCGATAAACAACTCGGCGGTCGCCACGGGCGTGCCGTCCTGCCAGCCCTGGTAGAATTGCCAGGGACAATCCTCACCAAGTCCGCGCAGCCGCAGGGCCTCGAAAGAGAGTTCGCGGATCTCGGGAGGAACGGGGAACAGCCACACGTCAACCCACGCTCGAAGATCATCCTCGTCGCGCACCGGCGTGATCACCAGGCCGGCGGGAATCGCGAAGTCATCCCGTGCCTGGCCAAGCTCGACCGCCATCCCCGGCTCGTCCTCGCTGTGAGACAGGCCGTGGGCCAGGAGGCGGGAGCCCAGGGCGGCTGGTTCGCTGCCGGGACCGATGTGCCAGGTGAAAGGTAGCGAGCGTTGCCGGAAGTGATCGAGGGCGGTTTCGATGTCCGCGTCCACATCCTCTGGATTGAACCGCGCGTACACCACCGAATTGAAGGTGGCATCGGCAATCCCAGAATCGACCCATACGCACTGGGGATCGTGATGCGGGACAGCGTCGGGCAGTTCAGCGAACGAGAGCAGGTAGGCATTGATGTTTGCCTCGATTACCGCGCCTATGGTCGAGGGGTCGATTGACCGAACGATGCTTGTCACATCACTCACCTATCAAGCAAACGAACGTTTGGAATCTTTAGCCTCGCACCCGTAGGTGCGGGCCGAATTGGCTGCCTCGTGCCCATTCCCCCTAGCGCGCAATCAGGCCGCATGGTTTGAGACTCCACCGACCGCAGTCGCCGTCCGCTACCACCCGACCTCAGTCGGGGGATCGCGTGGTAACCCAGCTCTCCGCGGCATGACCCACTAGCTCGACGCGACCCAGGCGATTGTCTTGTGGGCCAGACGGCTAAAGGCCTCCACCGCCAGAACCAGGTGCTCCTCCGGCGTATCCTCGAGCGGACTGTGGCTGATCCCGTTGATGCTGGAGCAGAACATCATGGTGGCCGGACACAGGCGAGCCAGGTTGGGCGTATCGTGCAAGGGACCGCTGGGCAGCGAATGCACGGCTCCCGCTACCTCGCGGATCGATTCCTCGGCGAAGCCAATCAGGGTAGGATGGAAGGGGATCGGCTCGATCTGAAAGAGCGGCTCCCAACTGACGGTCGTCCCTTCCTCCGCCGCGATCCGGACGGCCGCCTCCCGCACCTCGGCCCACATGGCGGCCAGGGATCCGGCGTCGAGCGCCCGTTGGTCCACCAACAGGGTGCAGACTCCGGCGATCGCCGTCACGATCCCCGGCTCGCACACGGCGGATCCAGTGGTGGTCACCCCGCCATGTTTTTTGGCGATCTCTCGCGCCTCCAGGGCCAGACGGGCGGCGGAGAGAAAGGCATCGCGGCGCAGATGCATGGGGGTGGATCCGGCGTGGCTGGTGCTGCCGGCGAAGCGCAGGGCATGGCGTTCCACCCCGACCGTGCCCAGCACGGCGCCAAGCGGCAGGCCCATCTGTTCCAGCACCGGCCCCTGCTCGATGTGCAGTTCCAGACAGGCCCTCACCTGGGCAAGCTGCCCTGTCGCCTGGCCCATGCGGTCAAGATCGATCCCGCAGGAGGCCAGGGCATCGGGAAGGGCGATCCCATCGCGGTCCTTCAGCCCCCGCACCTCGTCCGCCACCAGCCTGCCGACAGCGGCGGTGGAACCGAGAAGGCTCCGGCCAAAGCGCGCCCCTTCCTCGTCGGCCCAATCGACCAGGCGCAGGGTTACGGGCGGGACGGTCCCCGCGTACTGGCGCAACACCTCAATGGCGGCGGTCACCCCCAGGCAACCATCGAGCCAGCCGCCGTGGGGGACGGAATCGATATGCGAGCCCACCACCACCACGTCGGGGCTGGCCCCCGGCAGGGTGGCCCACAGGTTGCCCGCCTCGTCGATCTCCACCCGGCAGGAAGGAATCTCGGCCAGTTTGCCCTGTTCCCAGGCGCGGGCTTTTTGCCACTCCGCCGTCCAGCAGACGCGGCGGGCCCCGTCCGGTCCCCCGGTCAAGGCAGCCAGCTCCCGGAGATCGGCAATCACCCGTGCCGGTTGGGCGGAAGATAGATCAGGCGCGGCCATCGTTCCCTACTCCTTGCCTATGGGGGAAAACCCCGGTCCTTTAGGCAATCAGGATACCGCAATGGGGCCGTGCATAAGTGTTTGACGGGCAGTATACTGATCCCTATAATCGATCACAACATGCATGTTGTGTGAGGGATCCGGCGACGCGGGGAAAGAAGGGCAGGGGGATGGATCAATTCACCACGGGGCAGGTGTGCCGGTTGACCGGGGCGAGTGCTCGCCAACTCGACCACTGGGCCTGGGAGGGCTTCCTTCAACCCAGCGGCCATGCCGGCATTAAACGCCGGTACAGCTTCGATGATCTGGTCCGCATCCGCGTGGTGACGCGGCTGAAGGACCAGGGCGTGACCCTGCAAATGATTCGGAAAGCGGTGGGGAAGCTGCAAGAGTATAGCAGCGATCCCCTGCGCGAGTTGAGCCTGGTCGGCCTGAACGGCGATGTCTTTGTCTATCGCCATCGCCAGGAAGCGGTCCGGGCCCTGGATGGGCAGTCGGCCTTCCTGTTCATGGACGTGGGGGTGGTAGCCAGGGAAATGGACGAGGTGATCACCCTGCGGGGCGCTGAGAAACGGGTTAGCCGCGTGCATCATGTCGCCTGAGCCCGCCCAATACTTCCCGGCTGAACCATAAAGGAGTAGCACGAAAGATGACTATGGTGGATCATCCGCACGGCCGCTCGCCGTAGGGCATATCCGACCGTGAGACCGCGCGGCCATAATTGCCGCCTGCTCATGGTCTCCCTGCCCGCCAGGCAGGAGCCAACAAAAAACCCCCGATGCACCGCGAATGCTCGGAGGTTTCCTGAATGAGCAGTTTATCTGTCCAGTGATGCCTAAGGATTGGAACTCTGGGTGCATCACCAGAAGGTACGGACTTCGAGATTCCGGCCTGCCGCTACGGGAAGTAACGGTGGGAGGTTTCTCTCTGTGTCCTATCTTATGGCTGCTCCCTGGTCTGTGTCAAGCCTCACGCGAACGGAAGGGATCTCCGAGAACCCGACCGGTATCTCGTCGAGGTTGGGGAGGGAACAGGTATGAGTGATCGTGCGCGGCTTCCGGCGAGCCTGCGCGGAGCCGGGCCGGTGGACGTCGATCCGGATGACGAGGCGCCGTTGGCGGAGGCGGGGATCGTGGTGCGCGATTTGCGGACCAACGAGCGCTTTTGGGTCCACGATACGATCATCGACGACTATGGACCGCTCCTGGGCGCCGATACCTTCACCATCTATAGCTCGCTTTCGTGCATGGCTAATAAGAGCCAATATTGCTGGCCATCGCTGGCCCGTTTGGCCCGCCATTGGGGAAAAGGGAAGGGGACGGTGGTCCGCGCCATCACCCTCCTGACCGATCTTCAGCTTATCTATGTTCGCCGCACCGAACGGGAGGACGGCGGCAACAGCAATAATGTCTATTATTTGCTGGAGCCCTTGCCGATCGAGGAAGGTCTAGCCGCCCTCGCGAGCGCCCACCAACAACGGGGAGCCGCCGCCGGCGAGGCGATTGAGCGAGTGCTGGCCTTGCTCCCTCAGGGCTGGGAGCCGCTCCGGCGGAAGAAGGCGCCCCTCAAGAGTCGGGACGATTGGGCCCGCCTCCTGGAACGCCTCATCCCCTCGTCCCCACCGGAACCCCCATCACCTCTGGTGATACCAGGGGAGTCCCTGCCGACACTCCCCGGTATCGTGAGGGAACTAGGGGGGTCCACGGGAGAACTGGCCGGGGTCAGCCTGGACCGGGGTGGTCGTGGGGAAGACCGGCCCGGTCGCCAGGGACACGAGGATGGTTCCAGGGCGGGTCCGGGGACGCCCTCCCGTGAACCGGGCCGGCCCTCGGGCGATACCGGGCTGGACTTGCCGGAGAACCCAAAGGATCAGATCAAGGAAGGATCGACAAGAAACACCGCCCTCGTAACCCATCCCCACCAACCGCTTGGTGGTGTTCTCGAATCCGATCGGGATATTCTCGCCTACCCGTTGGCCGAGGACGAGGTGCTGCTGGAACCCGAACAGGGCGAGGGCGCCCGCGTGGTCCCGATCCGTGACCTGGTCCGTCGCGACATCCTGGCCACCGAGGCCAACTGGGGCCTTCGGGTCAGCAGCGAATGCTTCTATTCGGCCGAGCAATTCCTGGGCCTGGGCGACGAGGAGTGGACGGCGGTGGAGGAGCGGAAGCGCGCCTATCATGGCGCCCTCCGCCGCGATCTTGAGGCGGTCCATCGCGAACTGGGCGCCTTTTCCCTCGACGAGGCGCTGGCCGCTTATTTCACCGCCGATCTGGTGGCTCGCTTCCATAGCGACGATCCGGAAGAGATCCAGCGCCTTCGCGGCTGGGTTGCCTACGTGCGTGGGGAGGCGGGGAAGGGACTGGAGCAACCCGCCGGGTTCCTCCGTAGCCGGATCGAGTCGAAGCAGTGGCCGCCGCGGGGAGCGGCCCGGAAGCGGGAGCAGCCACGCTGA
>DATLQX010000274.1:0-2296 GCA_035534995.1 Chloroflexota bacterium
GGATCTCTCACGGTATCGGGTGGTGCTGGCGCCAAACCTCTATCTGCTCCGGCCGGGAGTGGCGGAGAATCTGGAGCGATTCGTGAGCGCCGGCGGCATCCTGGTGATGTCGTTCTTCAGCGGCATGGTCGATCAGGATGAACAGATCTTGCTGGGCGGCTATCCCGCGACCCTGCGTCGCCTGCTTGGCCTGAGCATGCAAGAGTTCAATCCGTTCGTGCCCGGTCAGACGAATAGCCTGATCAGTGGGAACGAAACCTTTGCCTGCGACCTCTGGACCGACCTGATCGACCTGGAGGGCGCCGAGGCGATGGCGAGCTTTGGCGGCGACTTTTACGCCGGGCGCCCGGCGGTCACTCGCCATCACTTTGGCGGCGGGTCCGCTTATTATCTCGGCACCCGACCCGAGCCCGCGTACATGGCCCGTTTGCTGGAGCGCGTGTGTGATGAGGGGGGAGTGGCGCCCGTGCTGGACGCACCCACCGGGGTGGAGGCGGTTCGGCGATGCGGGGCCGGCGGCTCGTACCTGTTCCTCCTCAACCACACCCTCGGGCCGGTCAATGTTACTCTTCCCAGACCCGGTGATGACCTTCTGGCCGCGTGCCGGATCGGTGGGACGGTCCGCCTGGAGCCTTTCGGGGTTCTGGTGGTGCGCGAGGATACCGGCGCCGCTCATTAGCATGGCTAAAGTACGATGGTAGATTCTCCGTTCCTCGAACTGTCACGGAATCGCATTACTCTCGATCGTATCCCTTTCACCGACCGCGGATCGCGTTTGCTCCTCTATCGACGGGATTCCCATACGCTCTGGCTTGGCCTGGCCGAATACGAGACCGATCCAGCCGCGCGTCCCGTGATTACCGCCTGGCGGTTTACCAATCAGGCGGCCACGCCCCTGGAGTGCCGGTGGACCACCTATCCACATCGGATCGTGTGCGAGACGGAAGGCCCGTCGTATGCCCTCACCTTCGCTGATCCGGATACTCTGCTCGTCTCCCTGCCGCCCGGGCAAACCACCATGACGCTGCGCTTGGCGATGACCGAAGGAAGGACGGACGCCAGCGGGGGCGTCCTTTCCCGTTCGGCTCCCTCGCCCTGCCGTCTCGTATATACGACCGACGCCGATCTGGCGCGCAATGAATTGGTGCCGCTGCCAGATGGGGAGTACGAACTCCATATAACCACGGATGGGGACGTAGAGGAGGCACTATCCATCCGGGTGGAGCGAGGAGAGCCGATTCATGCTCCGGTGCGCACCGTCCCCGCGTTCGCGCCGACCGCGGCGGCGGCGGCCCGGCGCTGGCATGACTGGTTTGCCGCCGCTCCAGTGGTGGATCCCGCGTATCGGGGCCAGTATTACTATGCCTGGTGGGTGCTTGCGGTGAACCTGATCCGTCCCGACAGCGACCCGCGGCGTGAAGCGGTGGCGCCCTCCAAGCAAGGCTACGTGGGAATCTGGCACTGGGACTCCTACTTCCACGCGATCGCCCTCCGCCATATGGGCGCGGAACTGGCGCGCGATCAAATCCGCGTGCTTCTAGACCATCAAGGCGCGGATGGAGCGATCCCCGACGTGGTGCACGATCTCGGCGTCCTTGCCCACACCACCGACCTCCCGGACGGGGAACGGGCTCGCACCATGCGGCTGAAGCGCGGCGGGCGGACCCGACGGATAGGCGAGACCGCCATGACCAAGCCGCCCCTTCTGGCCTGGGCGGTCTGGAAGCTGCACGAAACCTCGCCCGATCCTGCCTTCTTGAGGGATATGTATGAGCCGGCGGCCCGCTTCTTGCACTGGTGGTTCACGGTCTGCGACACCGATCACAATGGGTTGTGCGAATACCTGCATCCTTATTGCTCCGGTCTTGACGATAGTCCCCTATGGGATGCGGGGCCGCCGGTCGAGGCGCCCGAACTGGCCGCCTACCTGGTCCTCCAATGCGACACCATGGCGGAGATCGCGCGGGTGATCGGCAAGGTCGAGGATATTGAGGAGTGGACCGCGCGGGCGGAGCGAATGGTCCAGCACCTGATCGCCCTGCGCTGGGACCAGGATGCCGGTCTGTTTTGGGCCACCCGGCACGGGCGGCGGATCCCAGTATGCACGCCGTTCAACCTTCTGCCCCTGATCACTGGCCGGCTCCCGGCACCCATCGCGGACAAACTTGTCGCGGTGCTCACCGACGAAGCGCGATTCTGGCCGCGGTTCCCCGTGCCCACGGTCGCGCTTGATGATCCGACCTATAGCCCCACCACCATGTGGCGCGGCCCGGTCTGGCTTAACATAAACTATCTC
>DATLQX010000275.1:0-39776 GCA_035534995.1 Chloroflexota bacterium
CTCCTCACCGGTACATGCTTCGCGCATATGCATTGACTCGGGTACTGTCAACTTAAGGGCAAAGTGGCGTACGATGAGGCTGCCGTGAAAGGAAATACCGGTGAGCGATCGCTCGTGCTACTGTCGTCATCGCTTTCCGCCCGCGATCATCAGCCACGCAGTCTACCCGTATTACCGGTTCACCGTGAGTTACCGGGACGTGGAAGAGATGCTCGCCCGGCGTGGGATTGTGGTTTCCTACGAGACGATCCGGCAGTGGTGCCTCAAGTTCGGGCCGCGCTTCGCGGCGGAAATCCGGCGACGCGGCCCTCCCCTCGCGACCACCGGCACTTGGACGAAATGCATTTGCGCTTCGGTGGACGGACCTAGTACCTCTGGCGAGCAGTCGACGCGGACGGCATGGTGCTGGACGTTGTTCTGCAGGCACGGCGCAACCAGGCTGCGGTGGAAGCACTCCTGGGCCGTCTGCCGGATCGGTTGCCCACCGGGCCACGGGTGGTCGTCACGGATAAGTTGACCGGCAATGTACCGGCCATCAAGAGGGTGTTTCCCCAGGCGGAGCATCGGGCCCACAAGGGCTTAAACAACGGCGGGGAAAACAGCCACCAACCCACTCGCCGGCGTGAACGAGCCCGGCGTCGGTTCAAGTCGCCAGCCCATACGCAGGGCTTCTTGGAGCCGTTCGGGCCAATCCGTCAATTCTTCTGCCCTGGTCGTCATTTGCTCCCCGCGCCGGACTAGCGCGCGATTATGGCGATGCGCCGCGCTACGTGGGATGAACTGAGCGAGGTTGCAGCCTGATCACGCGGACACCATCGCAGAAGAAGCCGTCCCTATCCTCTCGCTTCTTGCTCTTCCTACGTTACCCTGACAATGCCGCTACCCATGTTCGCCCACCTCGACCTGCCTCGTGCCGCCGCCAGGCGCCGCGTCACGCGGGCTCTCAAAGCCGTGGCCCATGTGCCCTGGATGATGCCACGGTCGCGAGGTCTACGGCCGAATGTGTGCCTCCCCTGGGCGCGGCGGTTCGATGGGTTGCGGTCGTTTCTTCCGAACCTCTCGTTGCTCGCTTCCCGTGAGCAGGGTGGCCAACGGCCGCACCGCCCGAGCCCGTATGGTCGTCGCGGTTCCCCGTCGCTCCACGATACCCCGCACCCACAACAACACCTCCCCGCGGATTGCCGCGCGATCCCGGTCATACACCGAAAGCGGGACCACGACGTTGCCAAGGCCCGACTCGTCGCTTACCGCAATGAAGGTGGTCCCTTTCGCGGTGGGCGGCCGCTGGTAGGAGAGGGATTGGACTGCTAGTTCAATCAGCGTCCCATGAGGGAGACGGTCGAGGTCGGCAAGGCGCGGGCTGAGGCGTGACAATCAATGGACCGGAAACGTACGCTAATCACGGGTTCTGTTGCCAGAGAGAGCGTGATGTCTGGCAAATTGACCGACTCACGTCGCCCATCACATCACGAGCTGCTGCCTGGAATGCCGCCCATTGCCGGTTCTCTCTGGGAAGAGGGTCTTAGCGTGCGTTTCCGGTCTATTGATTGTCACGCCTCAAAACGGTACGCGGCTCGGCCGAGGTGATGCGAAGTCCGGGGCCACCGTTCAGGGCAACGGTCGGATGGGTACAGGACACACCCTTCCTGTGTAGACAGTCAGTACACAGGGGCATAGAGCCCGGCGCCGGCGCGAAGTCGTGAAGGTCGATGTACAGGCGCGGGTGCGGCTCAATCAGCCGATCGCTACAAGGCGGGCAGAGCACAACCACCGCGGCGGTTCGTTGGTCGGCGTCGTCACACTCCACCCAGCGCGTGAGATCGCAGACGCCGGCGCACGATTGGCAGGCCTTAGGTCGGTGGGACCGCTCAGGGATTCAGACAGGCGAGGCCACGGTTTCCTTGCCACTTCAGGACGCGTCCTCATCCCAGGTAAGCACCATGTCCAACCCGTCCGGCAACCTGCTTCGGACTTTCAGTAATGCCGACCGCTGATCGGTTTCCACACTCCAACAGGCGTAGTGACAATAGAGTTTGGGTTCACCGGTCATATTCCGCCAGCGTCGCAGCGTCCACCCTTCGAGTGGCCCACCACAATAAGGGCACTTACCAGCAAAGGCTATGGCGTAGAGTTCCCGTTCAGTGAGGCCATCCGTCGCGTGGCTTGTACCTGTCATGGTCGCTCCAATTTCACACGGAACCCGCTGGGTTAGGATCCTCGGTGCCGGTCAGCAGGAAGGCATACCGCGGGTCTGCCTGGTCGGTCAGCGCGCCGAGATCTCTCCAACTATCAAGCAGTTGCCTTTCGGCAAGATAGACGAGTCCTAAGGCTTGGTTATTCGTTGGCGGAGGCTGCCCTTCGACTCCCTTTCGCCTTCCGAACGAAACCATGGCCCGGTCGTTTTCCCCTCTCCAACCCAGCATTACCATGTGGTTTATGCTGAGCGGTTCGGCGCCTCGGCCGCCGCTGATGGTACGCATCTCAAGCCGCTGAACGACCAAACGCAAATGCGGCACGCTGTCGTCTAGTACGCCATCACTCACGATTGCTCCTTCTCCGTTGCCTCATCGGTCTCTTGAGGGGTGTTCTTTCTTTCTGGTGATGACCCCGGTACTACGTAGCCTTCCGGCAACTTGGGCGGCACGCCAAAGCGCGGTTTGCGGGTCATCAGATACTCATGCAACCATCGCCGCGTCGTAAAGTGCTGGGGCGTGTGGGATACGCCTCGGGCGTGTTTCCCTTCCTCATTAGGGCGCCGTATGGACCTGCCCTGAGTCACTGTTTTCAGCTTGCCGGTTGCGACATAGAGGCGCATCGTTGCAGTCGACAACCCGGCGACCTTGGCAGCCTCAGCTAGATCGATAAGCGCGTCGAAGTCAATCTCTTTCTCATCTCCCATAGTATCTCCTGACGGTAGTATAAATTACCGTTAAGCAGATTACTAGTAGCAGGGGTTGACAAGCTATCCACGGTAATAAATATTACCTATAGTCAGAGTGAATCGGCTCTGCTGAAACGCCGAACGGCTCCCCAGACTTTTGACGGAGAGAGGGGAGCCGCTCACGAACCCGGAGGTCCATAGTCTTGGTACCAGCCCAAACCGAACCCCGCGTCAGCAAAACCGCAGTACGCGCTATTGTCCGTGCCTATGAGCGGGCCAAGGCGGAAAAGATCGTCGTCTTCCGCGTGAATCCCCTTATGCTGGGCGTCGCCTCGGTCTCGGGCGGTTGGAAGCTGCGCCCCTACGAGATCACTATCACCGGTGCCGGCATCAAGGACGTGCGCTGCAATTGCGCGGCTGGACTGAACGGCCGCCTCTGCAAGCATGCCGTCTGCGCGATGTTCGCCCGCAAGCACGGCGTCTACGCCTGCAAGCCGATTCCCTCCGCCGATCCCTTCGCTGGGTTGGTCGCGTAGCAGGTACCGGCCCTGGGCGTACCAGAGGGAAAAGCCATGCAACCCACTACCACCATGGTGGACCTGACACCTCAGGCCCTGGCCGATGCCGTCGAGCATTTGGTCAAACTCGCGGATTCCGATTATGAAGTCGTCGCCGTCCTGGCCAGATGCCGCGAGGGCCTGCGGGCCATCTCTTGGGAACGCTTCCGCATCCGGTGTGAGCATGCCAGCCAACAGAAGACGGCCGCTCGCCGACGTAACGCCTTTATCGCGCGACACAAAGGAATGAAACCATGAGCGCAGCAATCAGCACTCCACAGTACACCGGCGGGTTGTCCATCGTCCGCGAATCCTCCAGCCAGCGCCGGGCCCGTGCCGCGCAGCAGGGTTGGGTACGCCGTCGGAACATTCCGTCCTTGTTGGACATCGCCTATGACCGGCTCCGCTATCTCATTGCCACGGTTGATCCCCGGATTGCCCGCCTCTATGCGGCCGAGGTGGGCGCCGAAACCCTCCCGGCCTGGGAAGCCGTGTACCCCTGGGATCGCCTTCCTCACGCCGCCCTAGACGTGGCCGAACGCTTCGCCGAGGGGAAGGCCACCGACAAAGAGCGCCAGGCGGCGCGACTGCTGATGGCGGCCGCGTGTGACCGCCTGGAAACCGGCGTCCGCATGATGAATGTCCGCGAGCCCCAGGGCAAGGCGTGGGCTGCCTGTAGCGCACTTGGCTTCCCACTCTGGAAGCGGAAGTGCCCAATGCTGGCTCACACGCTCTATTGGGTGCGGGAAGTGACCGATCCGTCCGGTGAGATGCTCGCCCACTATTCCAAGCACGTCGCGGGCATCGAACGGGCAATCACCAATTACGGCCGAAGCGCCAGGTAGGCGGTACAGCGATGAAAAGCATAAACCGAACGCTCCGGATCTCCGACGCGATTACCCGCTACCAGCGGCGCTGGGATCTCACCCCGGCCGAGGTGGCGACCGAACTGGAAACCTCAGAGGATGGGCTCGCCCGCCTCCACCGGTGGAGCATTCTCGATTTCGATGATCGCCCCGTACGCGACGTGATAGACGAGCTGGCGGAGATCACCGGCTGCCGCGATACCGAGGGCCTGGCCGTCATTCTGCTTGAAGCCGTGGAGATAGACCATGCGTGAAACACTCGCCGCCCTTGATGGGCAACGCCTCACCGTGCGGGCAACGGTCTTGAAGTTCTCGCGGTGCATCGGCTGGGCCGGAGTCCGGCAGCCGACCATCCTCCTGGGCCAGGTCTCCGGTATCGAAGGCGAGGCCCTCGCGGACCATATCTGGCTGATGCTGGGTAAGCGCATGATGGATCTCGACTTGCACTTGGGCGACCTGATCGAGTTCAGCGCGCGGGTCGCCCTGTACCGCCGCGGCCTCTTTCGCCTGCCGGGGGAGCCCATGACGTTCAATACCGATTAAGGGTTGTCCTATCCCACGCAGTGCCGGGTACTTGCCCACAAGCCGGAGCCGGCCGAGGAGCTGCCGGCCAATTCCGGACCGACAGACGATACCGCCGCGGCGCCGGTCGAAAAGCCGGTTCCTGCCCTGGTGGCCCGTACCCGGATCGTCAACACCATCGAACGGCTCTGGCAGGAGCAAGGCGAGCCGCCGACCCTGCCCTTGCTGTTTGGGCAGTCCGACGCCAACCCGTCCCTTTTCATCAAGCAGTTGCACAAGTTGGGCAAGATGGGCACCGTCGTCTTTCAGCCGGACGGCCGTGTGTTCCTCGCCGCCCTGGCCGCCCCGTCAGTTCACACGGAGGTACGCGCATGACTGCGATCACGTCTACGCCGACGCTGCCCACTACCGACCTTCCCGAGTTGGAAGCCCTCGTGCGCTGCATTGAGGCGACGGCGGCTGAGGCGACCCGAGTTACCCTGGGCGCCTATGCCACCCAGATCCGCGAACTTCACCACGCGGCGGGCGCTGCCCTGGCCGAGGCGCGGAGCAACGCCGCGGACATTCCCGGCGACCTCAGCAAGTGGGGCAACCTCGGCGAGGGCTATTGGGAAGTGGTGATTTGCGAGATAGCGACGAAAGACGCGCTCCGCTTCGCCCAGGAAGCCCGCCACTGGCTCCACTCCTACCGAGTCGCCGAGCAACGCCTCGCCGAAGGTAAGCCCGCAGTGTCTTGGACTGTGGGCGACCCAGACCTCGAAGCGGAGCGCGAACGAGTCGAACTGGGGCGCATCGATATGGAGCACGCCCAATAGTCACCGCCTACAGGGGAGTCGGTAGGCCCGGCCCCCCGCCAACCGGAAAGGGTAGACCAATGACTACGGCAATCATTCCCGCTACGGCCGCCGGCGCTCCGTACATCGGTATGGGCGGGTGGCCCCGCATGAAAGACTGGACCACGGCCCACCGTCGGGTCGCCGCCGAGCGGGGCTGGCACGATCGGCGGAATCCCGATCTCCAAGCCTGGAAACGCTTTAATACCCTGTTGGCCACCGCAGATCCGCGACGGGCCCGGCTCTACCACTGCGACATCGCTGAGAGCGTGTTTTGAAAGCTAGGCGGCCCGGGTGGTGGGAGCGCTGAGCGGGCGCGGGCGCGCCTGGGCAGCCTGGTGAACGGCGCGTCGTGGGCGGGCCAGGCGCTGCACCATCAGGGTGATCATCGCCACCTGGATTAGCGCCTCGCTGGTCTGTGGGAGCACCTCATAGTCCTTGCTCAAGCGTCGCCACTTGTTCAACCAACCAAAGGTGCGCTCGATAACCCATCCACACTGCCCGTGGGACACAGTGGGATAGCATCTTGATGCGTCATCAGCCTGTCCTTTCTTCACTATGCTCAATGACTGACGTCGTTGCCTGCGTCGAGGCGGTACCCGTCGGTGTCGTCCAGCGCTGCCGGGCCTCAACGCTCTGCGAGCGCTGGTGATGCCGTCGTAGCCGCTCCAGTTCGGCAGCATCGGCCCAGATAATCCATCGCTGCAGCGGCCCGACTTCGCGGCGGGCCTGGACCCAGCCGCGGCGCACCCAGGTGTGGAGGGTCGAGCGCGAGAGCGGCACCGCCCGTAGGAGATCGGCGGGCCACCACTCGTCCGCTGCCAACCCATCCCGCCGTTGCGCGTGCCCCCGCCCTAGCCGCAGGCCCAAGCAGTGCTGCAGCAGCCGGATGCTCGGCGCCCCGAATACTGCCCCGCCCCGCGCGGGGCGGTAGCCCGCCGCGTTGAGGTGCGTGGCGATGCGCGATGCCGCGATGTTCTCGGCCGTCAGCGTACGGACCCGTGCACACACCTGCGGATAGTAGCTCAGGTCGGCCAGGTGGGCGATCGGGCGGATCACGGTACCCTCCGTCGTGCCGCCGCCGATCCAATGGATGCACACCTGCACCCGTTCACTCCGGCCCTGCACCGCGACGACGACCTGCTCCACCACCTGGCGGATGATCTCCTTTCGGTCCGCAGCCGTGGTCGTCGAGGCCGCCCACAGGGCAGGGATATCCGCCGCCAACTGCTGGATGGCGCTCCGTTCCTCAGCGGTGAGCAGACGGGGCTGCTGCCGGACGAAGCGATGATACTCCTCCTCCAGGTGTTGCTGTGCGGCCAGCGTCTCCTCCCAGGCATGCTCCAGGCTCCGGGCCACCAGGCGGTGTTCCGGATCGACGGCATGGTACTGACGGGCGGCGCGGGCAGTTTCGTAAGCGGCCCGCTCCCGGCGTTGTTGCCAGAGGTGGGCGAGCGCCGTGCGTTCTTGCTCCAGGCGCTCGGTGGCCGCTAGCGACACCTCCAGTGCGGCCGGCGTCAGGGCCACGAGGACCTGTTCGGTCACAAACCGGTCCACGCACACCCCTGGGACATGCTGGCAGAGGGCCTCCCCATAGTTGCCGCGCCCCCGGGCGCATTCATAGGTATGGTGGCTTGGTGCCCCCTGGTAGTGCACGATGAAGCGAGCCCCGCAGTGGGCACAGACCAGCAGCCCGGCGAGCAGCGCAGGCCCATCCCGCACGGCGCCCATCGCCTCGGCACGCGCCCGATTGGCGGCCAGGCGGACGAGGTTCGCCTCGTACTGCTCCCAGCTGATGTAGGCCGGACAGTGATCCGGCACGAACGCGAGCCAATTGGCTGCCTCCTGCACGACCCGGCCGGTGCCCGGATGACCCGGCCGTTGGCGCCGCGGGTCCGCCTGCCGCCGGCCGTAGACATAGGCTCCGGCGTAGAGCGGGTGCTTGAGGAGGTTTTGCAGCGTCATGCGGTTGGGACGGCGCCAGACCAGGGTTCCCTTGCCGGGCCCTTCCCGCACGCGCACGCCCAGCCGGATATCGTGCTGGGCCAGGTAGCGCAGGACGCTGCCCAGGGTACCGAGTTCCGCAAACTTCTCGAAGATGAGGCGGACGATTGTTTGCACCTGCTCGTCGGGATCAAAGCTCACCTCGCCGGGACCACGCCAGACGTAGCCGATGGGCAGCGCAAAGGTTAAGGCGCCACGGCGTGCTTTGCTCAAGCGCCCGGCGTGCATGCGTTGCTTGAGGATGTGCAACTCCGCTTCCGACATCGTCCCTTTCAGCCCGAGCAAGAGCCGATCGTTGTATTGCGCCGGATCGTAGACCCCATCCAGATCCGCGATCAGGGTATGGAAGAGGGCGCACAACTCGAGTAACTGATGCCAATCCGTGTTGGAGCGGGCTAGACGGGACATCTCGATCCCAAGGATGATGCCCACGTGATCCAGACTCACCTCGGAGACCAAGCGCTGGAATCCCAGACGCGCCGCCGTGCTGGTGCCCGATTTGCCCAGATCATCGTCGATGACCAACACGCGCTCTGGAACCCAGCCGAGCGCCTGCGCACGCTGTGCCAAGCCGTATTGCAAGCGGGTGGACTCCTGGTGGTCGAGCACCTGCTGCATGGTGGACTGGCGCACGTAGACCACCGCGAGGCGATCGTGATGCCGCGCGGCGACCTTCTCCGAACGCAGCACCGTCTCTACCCTGCGGCTCGCCCACCGGCTATTCGGCTCGGGCGTCTGACTCATCGCTCTCCTCCTGCCTGGGGGGACGGCGTATGCTCAGTTGCCGTTCCAGCAACTGGCTGAGCACCCACACCAGACGCCGCCGATTGATCGGCGGGATTTGGGCCCAGCGACTGCGCTCCTCCTCCTCCTCGCCGGTCGGGGGGGACCGGCGCGGGGCGACTGCTCATCCATGACCCTCCACCTTCCTCTGCGGCTGTGGCGTGGGCTGCCTGGAGCTTCTCCGTCACCTGCACCATGCTCAGCAACCCCGCTAGCCCAATGATGGGCCAGGGACCAGCATATGTCGAGTATGTCGTCTCAGGGGTAGTGTGCTTGGGTGATGTCCACGATCCACCGCTTGGGCAGCACCACGAACCCCCGCTGGGCATCGTTGCGCTTGACGATCTGGAGCACCCAGCCGCAGGTCGCCGCCGTCCAGCGCACCAACTGCCCCCGATAGCCGCCGTCCGCCCAGACCAGCCGGAGCCGCCCGAAGCGCCGCTTGGCGCGGCGCAAGACCATGATGGCTCCATCATGGTCCTGGATCTGGGCGGCCAGCACCACCACCACCAGAATCAGCCCCAGGGTGTCCACCAGCAGGTGCCGCTTACGCCCCGTGATCTTCTTGCCCGCGTCGTAGCCCCGCTCCCCTTGGCTGGTCCGTCATCCGGACGCTTTGACTGTCCACGATGCCGGCGCTGGGCTGCGGATCCCGCCCTGCTTGCTCCCGTACCGCCCCCCGCGGCAGGTCATGTATACGCTCCCAGGTGCCGTCTCGCCGCCAGGTCCAGAAGTAGCCGTACACCGTCTGCCAGGGTGGCAGGTCATGGGGCAGCAACCGCCATGCGCAGCCCGACCGCAGCCCGTAGCGGATCCCGTTGCAGAGATCGCCCGTCGGTCGTGGCGAACAGGCCGCCCTCCGAGCTTGGGCGCCTGGACCAAGGGCCCCAGTACCGCCCATTCCGCATCACTCATGTCCGTCGCATACGGCCGCCGTGCCTTCTTCATCCCGCCTCCTGTGTTCGCTTCCTCCGCCCACTCCTCAGCTTATCACCCCTTTCAAAACACGCTCTGAGGAGACGTTTCTCCCTATCTGCGCCGAGTACCTACCCGACGATCCGCGCCCATCGACGGCGCTGTGGGTGGCTCGACAGTACGCCGAGGGCGCTGTGTCCGATGAGGAGCGGCTCGGCGCGACCAGAATGATTATTGCCCTTGAGAATAACCTGCCCGGCGACTTGGACAATCCGCGACACGACGTCTATCGCGCCCTGCAGGCGGTTGGTTGGAGTCTCTACAAGAATGCCCGGCACGCGCTCCGTGACGGCATGTGTTGGATGCCGGATGAGGTGCAGCACCGAATACGCGATGGCGGCCTTGCCGCGCGACTGACGGCCGCTCAGTAGCAGTACAGAGATAAAGCCGAGGGGTGGAGTTGGTGTAACAAGGCCGCCCCTCTAGAGAAGGAGTATACGCCATGACTGCCGAAGCCCAAGCCACTGCCAAGCCACGTGTAAGCAATGCTATCTTGGTTGAAGCCGTTGCCCACTGGTGGAATTGTGCCTGCCGTGCGGGCCTCCATCCCGGCATCGCCATGCTCGCCCAAACCCTGAAGGAAGAGCCCTACCTGGTCCGCCAAGTAGGCGATCAGATCCAGGTCCTCGGCCCCATCGCCCGATCGGCGTGCATCGACGAGCAGGATAAGGAACGGTCCAGTTTCACGATCTCCGGTCTTACCTGGGAGCCCTGCTCAGGCGCTCTGTTAGACGACTGGAACCCATACGGCGCGTGGTTCGTCCCCCACGAAACGCCAATGTGTACCCGCTACACAAAGCACACCCAGGGCTATGAAGACGCGCTGGCGGCATTGCTGGCGGCGCCGGGCGCCAAGCCGTTCATTCATCAGCCGTGGCAAGTGGGCCGGGTGCGCTGTCTGTTGCTCTTCCCGAACGGCAGCTTTGCGACGGCCACGGACGCGACCGCTCAGCCGATCATGCTGCCCCTCTACGAGATGAACGATGAGAAGTCGTTGCGGCGCGGTTTGGACGAACTGATCCGCGAGCGGACGTGGCCCGGATCACGTTAGGCAGTGACGCGGTTGTGCCGACCTTCCGGAAACAATCCGGAAGGTCGCAGCAACAGGCCAGCAGCACTTTCAGCGATACTTCTCCGCAAAGATCCACTCATTGAAGTCTTTGATGGATTTGAGCACCGACAATTCCGGCCGCGTGAGAAACGCTCGGGCACAATCCCGCACGAAGGTGTGGGCGTCCCGTCTATCCTGCGGCACTATGCTCTGCGTACGGCCGTGAGCGAGCGCAGAGCGCTTTTCATATAGGTCCTTCGTCCGCTTGGCATAAGACCTCCGCGATTCGCTGGTATCACCCAAGCAAAGTGCGACACACTCGGCCAGGCGCTCGCTTAGCGTCTGCGTGTGATCCTGCTGGGAAAATAGTGCCTCAAGGGCAAAGAGGAACTGCACCAACTTCCTCCCGCAATCCCTGTCTCTGGATGCCTTGCCCGCCCATATGACTGTCCGCAAGACCCGGCTGTGGAGATCAACTGCCCCCTTGGTCCCATAGTCCTCAAGCAAGTACTTCCAGAGGAGGTCATGCCCGACATCGGTATTTCTAAACCAAGGAGCATCCACGTCAACGGGTATGCCCGTGCCGCGCCGCTCAGTCCCACGGTGACCCCCGTAATGTTCCTCAGTGAGGACAATGACATCTAACCGGGTTGTAGGTTGGTAATTCAGAATGCCGATCTCTTGCCACCGCGCGTCCCATCCAAGCATAAAAGCGATGACAGCCTCGAATTGCTCGAAACGCTCATCTGCGATTTCCACTGCCCGGTCCGAATCACGGGCGACAACCTCGGTGCAAATCCATAGGTCGCCCTCTCCAGGTCTGTGGCGCTTATGCAGTCCTGGGTAATGTGGAGGGTAACGCAACTCGATCCGATCGCCGTGCGCTTCCCAGTTGTATATCGTGAAGGGCCCCAACTCTAAGGGTTCGTCGACAGCGATGGTTGCACCATGAAGGGCACGAAAAACACCCCAAGCTACTATCTTAAGTTGCCACATATCTGCGAACAGCTTTTTAATGGTACTCAGGTTGAGTGTTTCGCTTCCCTCCAATATCGTACGCACCAAGAATACATAATATTGAGTAACTGTCTCACTTGTCAGTGTTTTGCTTAAGTCTCGGTCGGCAAGCCAAATATCGTCGATAATGGCCGCAAGGGTAGGAACACCGGGGACCTCAGGGAAGAACACGCCGGGACCGGTCCGTAGTCCAATTACACCGGGTTGGGTGGGGGCGTGGTAAGTCCCCACCTCGTGCGCGTGGTCCGCTGCCTCAAGGTCCTCATCCGACATGAGCCGGGCACGTTGAACGCTGAGTTTGACGCGTTCCAATATCCTTGTGTAATCGACCCCAGCCACGGATTCACCCCATTTCCCTGCAGGGATAGCAGTGGGATCAATCATATGCCTGAAACACCGTTCAGTCGATTGGATTATCAGCGACATAGCAACAGGTATTGGAATGGTCGCGCCACGCGGTGGAAGCCTGGCCTTGGGTATCTCGAATAAATAGCGAAAGACCCGTTGGAGGCATTTAGTACCCGTTCTACAATGGGCTGGCAACGTCTCACACCCAAGGGAGAACAGCCATGCTTCCAATAGGAAAAGCGCCTGACGAGAGCACTGATGCAGCGCCGCTCACGCTGCTCATACTGCCCGCCCCCGCCGATGCCGAGGTTGTGGATCCGGCAACGGCGCCCGTGGAGGCGGACGATCTGGGACCAACTCTTCAAGAGGAAGAAGAGTATTACAAGGACCGCTGCGCCCTTATCGAGAAGGTGCAGAATGCGCTCCTGTCGAAGACGGGTATCGTCGCGACGACGGCGACTACAGGGGCCTTATTCGGCTCATTTTTCTTGACGAATAGTGCCCATGCCTACTTGGCAAAGTCCGTCAGCCATACCCCGCGATTTACCATCCCGGCCGGTACCCTTTTCGTACTGACCTACACGGCACCCGTGTTGCTCTTCGCGGCGTTCGTTGTGTGGGGGGTGGCGCATTTGCCCGGCGGCGGAGAAGTGGAAAGCCCCGGTTTGATCCCGATGCGCGACTGGTTTGCCCGGTCTGAGAAAGCATCCGCGAGGTATTGGACCGCTCGGGCGCAAGCAGCCGCACGAAGTGACACAGAAAAGTGGGACTTGGTACGACGTCGTATCTTTGCAGCTGAGCGGAACCTTGCCCGGAAGGTGTGGCTCAGCCGGGCCGGTGGTGTGATCCTCTGCGCTCTATTCGTGGAACTGGGGATTAGCGTGCTGGCAATCGTGTACATACTCACGCTGGCAATCGGCCAGCCGGCGCCGCAGTAATCCCCACCGCCCTAGTGCACTAAGAGAAAGCTATTTGATGGATGAATCCACGTCGACACAGGTAACTACGAGTACGCCCCAACTGAGTTCGGACGATGCGGAAGTGCTCCGCCTGCTGGCGGATCAATCCGGAGACTCGCCGGATGAAGTTCTCCATCGGGCGCTTCAGGCGTATGCCAAGAGGCACTTGGTTTTACCACCGTCACAGAAAGCCCCAAGGCCTCCGCTTGGCTCAAATCAGTTTCAATCCAGGCACGATTATTCAGGGTTCCATATGGTGGCAGCGGAGAATTGTGCGCATCGGTGCCAAGCCCTGTATAGGGAGGTGGCCGATGCCACAACGCCCGAGGCGTATACGAACACCTTTCCTGTACGCCTTTGGGACTCGCTTGTAGCGGTGCTTCTCGTGGCGGCAGCGATCGACGCGGCAGTAATGGAGCTGCTCTTCGAGGCGGAGAACTGCTTTATCCTGGGGGTCGAGCAAGGAGTCGCAGCCCGCATAGCAGCTCTTCGGGAACCATTCGTCAGAGAGAACGTGGGCACGACCGAAAAGATGAAACGTATTCTCGGCACACTCAACGCTGAGGAAGAGAAACAGCAGGCTCTGAGATTCAAGCAAGGTAAGATCTGGCAAGACGCAGCCATGCTTATTCACCTGAGAAATCTCTTCACCCACACGTCGCTTGGCTATGTCACCACGGGCCCTGAAGGCGATGAGTTGGACGGCAGAGCCGAGTTAGTGGAAACCTACCTGCGCGGTAAGTTCAAGACAGATCGTACCTTTCCATTGGTGCAAGTCGTGTTCCCGGACACCTACCTCGGGCCTGGGCTAGCACAATGGGCAGTCGGGACGGGCTACAGCGTCATTCGTGAGTTCTATACATGTCTTGGCGCGGCATGGAACACGGATCCACACCCGAGAGCAACACAATCGCGCAATAAGGCCTAGAACGGCCACCACCAGCGCTTCTTTGCGAGTTGGGTAGTAGCGTCACCTGCCTGCCCTTGCGGCGTGTATTCGGCGCCCTGGCTCTCATGTAGCGGGCTTACGGCCCGATCCCGCTCAGCAAGTTGAGCGGCCAAGCGGGCGGCTTCCGCCTCGGCAGTCTCAGCACGCCGGCGCAGGTCCCCGATCACCGCGGCGCCAGCGGCCGCGGCCTCTTCGGCGGCTTGACGTCGCCCTTGTTCGTGGCCCACTTCGCGCTCGAGCGTGCCGATCTTCTCCACCAGCGGCAAGAGCCATTCCTGCATGACGATCTGCAGCTGCCCGGACGCCTGCGGAACCACGGAACCGGCGGCCCTGGGCCGGGGTTCCGGACGGTTCCGGCCCTGTTCCGGTCCCGGCCCTGCCTCGTCAAAGTTCCGGTCCTGTTCCGCCGATTGTTCCGGCCCTGGGCCGGAACCGAGTTCCGTAGCGTCCAGCCATACCATCCAGGCGCGGTCTATCTGCTCCGCTCGCAAGGTGCCAGCTGCGATCCGCTTGCGCACCCCCCGTTCAGAGATGCCGAGGCTTTCGGCCGCGTCTTTGACCGATACCGGAACTAGTACCGGCCCAGGGCCGGTACCTGCTTTCGTTGGTTCTGCAGATGCCGATAGTTCCGGAACAGGGCCGGTACTATCGGCAGAAATCAGCGGCCCTGGGCCGGTACCGTCTTCGTTCGGTTCCGTCAGTACCGGCCCAGGGCCGTACTCTTCCATCCGTGGTTCCGGCCCAGGGCCGGAACTTGGTACCGCCGTTCCATCCATGTGCACAGTCTAGTGGAGATACGACCCCGCCGACCATGCGATGAGGAAGGCACCCACGCGGAATGACCAGAGCTTATGACACTTTACGCGAAGCATAGGTGTTGTGTGTGCTTCTAAGAACCATTGCCCTTTTTATGGCATGGATATGCTGGTTATCCACGACCAATCACACCACGGCGCTATTCTAGGAGCGACGAAATAGGCCCGTTCCCTGCACCGGAGATGGCCGGAAACGATGAAAGGACGCAAACAGGGTAAGATGCCATCCCACACCGTTTCGTGCAGTTTCACCTCCCACTGCGCGCCGTAAAGCGGGCCCTGAGCCTCGCCGCTTATTCCAGTAGTGCCACCTTAGCACGCGGTGGAGGGTCGGCGCGGAGATGACCATTAACCCGTCGCTGCGGCCGCCCCCAGTAACTCGGCGAGTAACTCTCGCTCTAGCTTGCTCTGCACACGTGACGCACCGATCTGCGCAGTTCTTACCGCATGCGCTGGGCCTGGCAAGCACTGCGGGACTCCGGACTCGACCAACCAAGCGCTAGCGCCCGCTCTTGCTTGCTCCATACCGGAACTGCGCGGCCAAGGAGACGATCCGCGCCGGGCCACGAAGAGCGGCTATCATACTTGCCCAAGAGCGGCGATCCTACTAACTTGCTGCCGCGCAATTGGCGGTGATTGGGGTAGGAAAAGTGGCCGAATCATCAGCCCATTTTCCGGCAAGCGTAACGCCGACTCTCACTTGCTCCGGCGCCGAAGAGGTGCCGGCGCTCTAGCTTGCTTTGCACGAAAGCGGCAGTCTCAGCACCACGCTTACCCAGCCATCGATGACCGAGTTAGAGCGCACAACGAGCGCACAAGAGCAGCGCTCGCTCTATCTTGCTACGCGTCCGGGATTACTGGAAAGTGGTCCCGCAGCGAAGCGCCGCGTCTTGCTTGTTCCGCAATCAGCAGGGATTGGGAACCAGGCGCAAGGCAGGCGCAAAAAGGGCGGAAGCATGGGACTCCATTTCGCCCGCCGCGTGCGCCGCCTCCGTGCGAATCCCCCACAGGACTACGTGATCGTCGTCGGGAGCGCCCCACCGGATATACAGGCTGCCGACCAAGGAACTGGCGACTCGCTGTTCCGGCGTGTCCCAGGGCAGCGACCAGACCTGGATCGCCGCGGCGCGGGCATCGTAGACGCCGCCCGCCATGACATCCTCGCGGCGAGCACGGTCGAAAGCGGCCAGCGCTTGGGCCCGCGTAAAGACGCGATCCACTGTGTGAAGGGTTGAAGCGGAGTCTTCCTGCATCGCCCATCTCCCGGTATATCGTGCGGTTCATCCACCAAGCCCACTGTAGCACACCGCGCGGCGTGTTCACGGTGGGGGTAAGCACGGGGGGGAAGAACCAACAAAAGACACGTCTTACACAATCTCAACAGTGCGTGGCTTTGGCCGCCTACCTCGTAGGATGGGGTGTTACGCTGCGTTGTGGGAGTTCGCACGGTCTGTAGTGACGCACAGATCGCTCCTAGACACCGGTTCTGGTGCCTATCACCACTACAAGCGAAAGGGACTCCTCCCATGGGGGACAACTTCCGTGTATGTGCGGTCATCCTCGTGATGATCGTACTGGTGGCAGCAGAGATTTACTTCACTCGTGAAGTCTTCGCTGTTATCACCAAGCTGCTCGATCCGCCCGCGCGCTGATCGAGTAGATTTCCCTCCCTAGGGAAATGCAAAGGGCCTATTCCTGGCAGAATAGGCCCTTTGTCTTTTCTCTGAGCCCTTGTGACGCTTGGGCTCAGAAGGCACCGGCTGAGATCTCAATTTTGTTAGAGACCTGCGCCGAAGCACCGATCACCACTACACCCCCACGTTACCATAACAAGCGCGCCTTGGCTAGGGAGTAGCATCGCCTCGCTAAAAGTCCTCGAAGTAGAAGGCACTCTCGGGGAACTCCTTACCCCAGGCCGCGACGAAGAGTCGATCGATGGGGCCGCCGCGCCAGTCAATCCAGGTCCGAGCGTCGCGAATGGCATGTACCTTGTCGAGCGTCTGATTGATGAAGTCGTGGGCGATCGCCTTTTCCGCTTCGGGTCGTGAGGAGGCATCGATGTAAGCGTGGTGGCGGGTAGACCAATAGTCCAGGCTCTTCTCGGTCGCTGTGCGGATCTTCTCCGCCCACGCAATCTGTTTCACCGAGCCGGTCAACGCTACCGGTGGGGTCTCTTTCATCGTCATCTCCTTTGCCCGGCCGGCCTACTCGCCAACGAAGCACGTCAGTAGGCGGTGGAGCCGCCGTGCCTCCTTCCCCGTTGCCTTGACCTTGCGGGAGCGGCCCATGACCAGCCTCTTATCGTTATGATTTCCTCCCGCTGGGAAGTCTTTTGCGGAATGCCCAAAGTCGTGACAAGCAATGGACCAGAATGTCGAGGGCGGACATGCGATAGGCGTTCGCAGCCCTCCCGCATGGGGCACAATCACGCCACCTAAAGGGGACGACTCAAGATGCTCATACCTCGCCTATTGTCGCACAGGCTGCTCGGTCCTGAACGCAGGATACTACACTCAGCGCAGCGGTTTACCGCATGGCGATCCACCGTGTACCAGCGTGACAAACAGCACGAACTCGCCCGAGGATGTGCCAACCATCCGGACGGAGCGTGCCACCGGAAGGATAGCCTCGCGTACCATGAGGGGAGTGAGTCGGGCAGGGCCCCAGGTGACTCCGGTGTAACGAACATCGGCGATTCCGTCTGGCGCCGGAGTGCCGGACCTAAGGTGGGAGGACGGAAGATGGGTGAACCGGAGTTGTGCTTGTATTGGCTGAACCCCGCGGCTTGGGATGCGTTGGAGGTCGAGATCGTCCAGGCCATCGCCCTCGAGTCGTGGCTGAATATCCGGCGCGACTACGGGTATCAGGTGGCGATCCTGACCGAGGACGCACGCATCACCGGTGGGCTGGGCGATGGCGGCCAGGTGATCGCGGTGGACACACCCAGTCGGCAGTTTTTCATCGCGCCGCCGGCAGTCATTCCGTATCTGGCCGACCTGCTGCCACCAGAAGACTATCAAGCCCTGCTGGATCGCACTCCCGCCGCCGCCTTGGTCGCTTCGTCGACCACTGCCCTGAAGCGGGTACTGGAATGAAACGGACCATGCGGGATGATGATGCAGCATGATACCGATTCCTCCATCGGCCATGGAAGGATGCCGAGATGCCGGGCATGTGTGCCGGCGACATCGAGGCCTCATTTCCTCCGCATCAGGGAAAAAAGCGGTTCACCCTTAGGGTCGCAGGAGATCTTGGCGGCGGTTGATTGCGCGCGAAGATCCACGCGCTGTGGGATTGCGCGCCGCGCATCCTCGGTTCAACACGGTAATCTTGCGGCGGATGGTAAAGATGCAGGGGACGCCGCAGGGCGCTCAGTGGCTTGCCTAGCGCCGACGCCGTCCCGCCGGCCTTGTTGGGGGCTGCTTCCCCAGTCTCTCACCTTCGGTGGGCCGGCTCTCCTCTCTAGACGCCGGAAGCGGTATCGTTGCCTTGAGGGGAGGTAGGCAACGGACTGACGGCAATCGATCGGCGTCCCGCGTACCGGTGTGGTCGGCGCCCTGACGCCTCCGGCTTCTCCCTTGAGCCCCCGAAGAAGCCTTCCGCATCGTGAGCCGGCATCCCGTTGCTACGCGCTCTCTCCTGCGACCATCGCCGGCAGGCGCGTGTCCACGGGTGCCGGTATTGCACGCGCCTGCATACTCCGGATAAGCTGCCTCGCTTGATTGAGCAGGTTGAGCACGATGGTACGCTCCGTCGGACTGAACTCATGGAGGCGGAGCGCGAACTCGCGTACCTGTGGGTCGGCGAGCGCGCGACGGAGCGCCTCGTCCATTTCCGGATGCCGATCCGCGAAGGTAGGGGTAACCGTTCACGTGGGTGGTTAGCCTAGCGGAGGGCGGATCGCTTATAGTAGTGGACATGCGTGAGGTTCCCCCGCCACCGCCGGGCATTGACCCGCTCGACTGGGCCGAGACGCCCCAGGCCGTGCGGATCCTGGTGCTGGCGCTGCAGCAGCAGGTGGTCACGCTGAGCGAGCGGGTCCGTGCGCTGGAAGAGCGCACGCAGCAGACCGCGCGGAACTCGTCCCAGCCACCCTCGTCCGACCCGCCAAGCGCGCCCGTGCACCGGCAAGGCAAGCGGTCGGTGCGCCGGCAAGGCGGCCAGCGTGGGCATCGGGGCAAGAGTCGACCGCTGGTGCCACCCGAACAGGTGGATCAGATCGTGGAGGCCACGCCGCCGGCGTGTCGGCAGTGTGGCCATCTGCTGCTGGGCGTAGACCCGCAGCCGGCCCGCCATCAGGTGACGGAGGTGCCCTCGGTGCGGCCGGTGGTCATCGAGTACCGACGTCACACGCTCACCTGTTCGGACTGTGGCACGACCACCACGGCGGACTGGCCGGCAGGAATGCCGACGGGCGGCTTTGGTCCGCGCGTAGCGGCCACGGTGGCGTACCTGACGGGACGCTGTGGCGTGAGTCAGCGCGACGCGCAGGAGTTGCTGGCCACGCTCTACCAGGTGGAGGTGGGGCTCGGAAGCATCGCGGCGCTCACGGCGCAGGTAAGTGCGGCGCTGGCCGCACCGGTGGCGGAAGCGCAGGCAGCGGTGCAGACCGAACCGGTGGTCAATGTGGACGAGACCAGCTGGTCTGAGCAGACGAGGCGCTGCTGGCTGTGGACTGCGGTGACGGCCCTGGTGACGGTGTTTCTGCTTCGTCCCAGTCGGAGCAGTGCGAGTGCCAAGGACCTGCTGGGAGCGGCCTATGCCGGCATCGTCGGCTCCGACCGCTACAGCGGCTACGCCTGGATAGCGACCAAGCAGCGGCAGGTCTGCTGGGCGCATCTGGTGCGCGACTTCACGGCGGTGGCCGAACGAGGCGGTGCTTCCCAGGCGCTGGGTACTGCGTGCCTGGCTGTGGCAGACCGCCTCTTTGCCCGCTGGTATCAGGTGCGGGACGGCACGCTCGACCGGGCCACCTTCACCCTGCTGGTCGCACCACTGCAGGCCGAACTGCATGCGCTGCTCGAAACGGGGTTAGCGATCAGCCACGCGAAGACCCGGCACCTGTGCGAGAACCTGCGCACGATTGAGCCGGCGCTGTGGACCTTTGTCACCGTCAACGGCGTCGAACCGACGAACAACAGCGCGGAGCGCGCGCTGCGTCGAGCCGTGCTCTGGCGTCGCCGCAGCTTTGGCACGCAGAGTGCGGCAGGCAGCCGCTTCGTCGCGCGCATCCTCACCGCCGTGACCACGCTGCGCCAGCAGGAACGTGGCGTGCTTGCCTATCTCACCGCTGCTACCCAGGCCGCTACCGCAGGAGGACCTATCCCCTCGTTGCTGCCTGAGACGACGGCACATGCACCGATCCTCGTCGCTCCCCTGCCCCTGGCCGCCTAGCTCCGCCTACCCCAGGTGAACGGTTACAGGTAGGGTCCTTGCCCAGGAAATAGCTGCTCTCCACGTTGAAGAAAGCGGCAAGGGCGCGGAGACGCTCGGGGCTGGGACGTACAATACCACCCCGCCGCAGCAGACTCAGGTAGGCAATGGAAAACAAGCCGCCGGTAGCATCACTCACCTCTTTAAGGGTGTACGGCTTGCCTCGCGCCGACAGGCGACTGGCGAAGAGGTAGTTGAGCAGATCGGCGACGGGTGTGGCGCCGCCGGCACGAGGATCTGATAGCTCGGCCATTCTTTCGGCGGGCGGCCATCCAGTGCATCACCGTCGATACCCTACGAGACCCTTTGCAGAAGCGCCGGCGGCAAGACGAATATCGGTAACCACACGCTGCGCGCGCTCGCTATCACCGAGTACCACCAAGCTGTATGATCGGCGACACACGTGGGCGCGCTTGATGAAGACGAAAAGGTGTGGAAGACGAGGAGGGAGTGCGTCATGCATGAGGTCTACCCGCTGCTGCCGCGGCTTACGGTCAATCGGCGATTCATGGGCGAGTTCCTCGCCGCCGAGACACCCGGCTTCGCGCTTGGCATGGTGGAAGAACATGGTCGAGCGTGCGGATTCCTGGCGATTCGTCCTGACGATGCCATCCCGCATGACATCTCGGACGCCGGGTTTCGGTTCGGCCATGCGTTGTTTGGCAATGCTGACTTCGAGGTGATGCACTTTGCCTTTGCGTTCTACCGCTTCAAGACCTACAACGTACTTGTGAATCCCAACCATCCGTTGGTGCGGACCGTGCTCACCACGATGGTCGAGAGCGGCGACTATTTCTTCTTCGCGCTTGGCCCAAATGGAAGCGCGACCGCATTCCGATCTGCAATCGGGCAGGCGGACCTGGCCGGCCTCCAGACCAATCTTCCGCGCATCCAACGCTCGACCACAACCGAAGCACAGTACCGGAAAGCGGTGTCATCGTTTGAGAAGAACCCACAGCCCGTAGGCGTACTGCTCAATTGGGTCTGCCGGGATAGTATCGAATGTTTGGATCTCACCAAAGACCGTCTTGATTTAACCCCCGCGTAAGGAGGATGATCATCAGCAGACTACAAGCACAGTAGGTTGGTTTGTCCTGTCGCACATCGTGGACTATATGTTCACGCATGGGTTACGCGCGGACACGGAGCTTGGGAAGCCTCGTGCCAGCCGACTGAGGGCAGGTGACGCGCACCATCCACCGTCCCATGGCGCCGATCCGGAGAGCGTTTCGCCTTACCCTCGTTCCGCCAGGTTTTTGACACGACGAAGCGTCTTGCCTGCGATGTTATGTACGAATTGATCGCAGACAATGTGCTGGGCTGCCCATGGTCCCACAATTCTGGGCCACGGCGGGTTAAACCAATGTCTGATCCGCACCAGGACACCGGCGATGTGGGGCTCGAAGGTCCAATCAACCTCCATGCCACGAGTTACCCCGCTTACATGATAATAGTAGATCATTCGCAGCTCTGGATCGTGCTGCTGAATCGAGACCCACTTGACCGGAATGCCGTCGCGCGTCGCGGCCATCTCGGCCAGACGCCTGTTATTGCCCTCCTCCCGAAGGATCGTCACCCAGCGGTAATGGGGGAGAATCTGTGGCCAGTTCTCTATGGCCACGGCTAGATCGTAGATTCGCTGCACTGGCGCGCGAACGATGAGACTGTTCTCTGTGTACATATGCTTACCTCCGGTATACTTACACGTGAGTTATGACGCACTTTGATCCCGCACATCAACCGCTACCAGTAATCCTGTTTTGGTTAACCTTTCTCGCGTGGGCCTGCTTCTGGGTGACCATGGCCCTGCGCAAGAACACAATATCGTCTGTGGCGGACCGCGGAAGCCGTCTCGTGATCGTCACCAGTCTGTGGTCCGGTGTGCTCCTAGCCTTTCTCTTTGCCTGGCTCGTGCCGGCCACGCGGATCGGCGGCAGTGGATGGATCCAGGTGATCATCGGTGGGTGCCTTGTTGGGGCCGGGATAGGCCTACGCATCTGGGCTATTCGCACGCTTGGTCGCTTCTTTCGCACCGTCGTTGTTATCCAAGAGGATCACCAGCTTGTCGATGATGGTCCGTATCAAATGCTGCGCCACCCCAGCTACGCGGGCACACTGCTCAGCGTGGTTGGTGTCGGTATTGGACTCGGCAACTGGCTGAGCACCCTGGCTGTGGTTGCTCTTACACTTGCTGGCTTTGTGCGTCGTATCATCCTAGAGGAGTCCGTCCTGCGCGACCAGTTCGGTGCGTCATTCCAGGCATATGCAAAGCGCACCTGGCGCGTCGTGCCATTGGTGTGGTGAACCACGTGCCTACCTGAGCGCATTTACTAGGTTCGCCTCCATGGCCTATGAAACAACGGCAATTTGGGACGTATCATGGGATCTGTGGGTCTGATTCTCTAACTGTTGTGCCAAGGGTGTCAGTTCCCCATGGTCGGCCATCGTCGTGGCGCAGAGCACCGCTATATCGTAGAGTTGTCGTGCCCGAGCGTCTTTTCCGAAGCCTTTGCCGTGTCCCAGCACATAGGCTCCTGCCTGCATCACCTCACTCAGGAATTCCACCTTCCGCTCCACATAGGAGAGCGCGGTTGCTTGCAGCCGGTCATTGATTCTGGCTTGCTCGTCACCTGGAAGATCGCTAAAACGGTCCGCATCAACATAAAATGGCTGCTGCAGAGCATTGTCCCGATTGAGTGTGAGCCATCCCGTTGCATTCAGGGCTACCTTTCGATCCCATTCGGATAAGTGTAGTCTCTCGCATCGATCCTTCAAGTGGTTCAGAATCGCACGATTCTTATAGTCATCATTGTGTATGTCAGCTGTTTGTTCGAGGCAAAATGAGAGTACCTCTACCATGGCTTGCTGGCGCCGTGCCACCTCTGGAGCAACATAGGCTGCCAGAATCCTCTTGTGATCCATCCAGAGCGGGCGGATAAAGACTTGAACGTTCAACACGATTGCGGCCAATCCGAACGATAGCACGATGATCGGCAGTTTTGCTGCGTACATCTGCCGGGTATAGTCGGTTTCTCCGAAGTGACGTAGGGTTGATTCAAGAGCAGTGAGCAGACCCACAATGAGCAATGCCACCGTTGCTAAAGCGCCAATCATGGCTAGCCTGCGACTCAGCTGATCGATGCTGTGGATCGCTCGATAGGAGTACTCATAGCCGGCCCATGCAACGCTATAGCACAAACCCGCCGCAAGGGCGAGGTACATCAACCACACGATGGTTGGACGCCCCGCCCGTTCTCCGTAGTATAGCGTGACTGGATTGGCCGTATGAACCCTATGGGTAAGCGCCCAACAGATGACGAAGAGCACAAGAAGGGCCAAACCACCGATAATGATCCAGCGTTGTGTGCTCTCGCTACGTCTGTTGATCACGGCCATCACCCGATAATGGCACAATGCAGCCGTCACGACGCCGATTTGCACCAGCAGCCGTGCTGTACCGAAGGCAGGATCTAACCACGGGACCTGTACCGCAATGTTGTCAGGAATGAGCGGAGCAGTGAGCAGAATCCCGAGGGTGCCAAGCGTGATCGGAACGTGGCTGCGGCTTCCGGTATACGGATGACCCAGTGTGGCGTACCACAGCGCTCCCATGAGCAATAACGATCCCATTTCCAGAATGGCAACGACGATCAGGTTAGGTATCATCCTGCCTTACTTTCCCGCTAGGTAGTGCATCCGGCAAGAGCAGGCCCGTCCCTTGTGGACGCAGCAGCGCGCGAAGAGGCTGGCAAAGCAGCGCACATTGGCCTGCTGGGCGCTGCCTGCCCTTTGGCGTGCCACCCCAAGTGGGGACGTCCGGACGCCGGACCAACAGTCGTGTATACGGACCGCCGGCGCGGGTACAGCATCAGGAGGGCCGGGGTCTCGGAGGTTGTCAGGACCTCCCGAGTGCCCTGTGACAGTTTGTTGAAATCGGCAAGGGGAGTACTTTGTTCGCAACAACCTACCGACCTAGCATCGCTTGCGTCTCTGCCCCTTGAGGAACATCGAGAATCGCCAGCCCATGAAGTCCCTGAAGGGATCGTTCTCGTCACTCTTCTCCAGCCCGAGCTGCCTCGCCAGATCTCCAGCAACACCGATACCGAGAGAGAAGTGATAGGCACGTGCCCCCCAGGACTCAGCTTCAGCATCATATTCATCGGCCACGATCCACCCCTTGTGATGGCCAAGAAACTCCTGTGCGCCCACCAACACCTTTTGTAACGGGTGCCGAAGATAGTAATGGGCTGCCTCATGCCATAGACTACGCGCTTCAATCAATGGGTCGTTTGGATGTACCAAGATCGCGTAGTTAGGTAGCGTAGAATCCTTTATGAACAAAGCGAACACGCCAGGGCCAAGATCGGTCTTCGTACGTTTGACTTCAACCTTTTCATGGCGTAGGGCCGCTATATGCATCACGAACTCTATGGGATGCACTCCGGGTCTAAACCCCAACCGGCGTAGGTCTTGGGTCACAGGATCAACCCAAGGGTCGTGACGAGTCATTGTCGACATCCCATCCAACGTCCTCCGGCCTTGTCATCCGGTCTCCGTATGCTCAGTGCCGGCCGCTTGTCGCATGCGTGCCAAGAGCAAGTCTGCTTGCTCCATCATTTGGAGCACCAATGCCCGCTCTGGCATGCCCATGCTTCCGGCGCGCAATGCTACGTCGCGCACGAGAGGCTTGGAGAGTGTGCGCCGCATCTCCTCGTCTATTTCGCTGGTACGAGGATGCTTGGAGAAGAAGTCAATGTTGACGTTGAAGAACCTGGCTAGGGCTTCAACCCGATCAAAAGACGGTACCGAAGTTATCTTCCCTGAACGCAGGATGCTCAAGTGTGACACAGATAACCCGGTTGCTTGCGCTACCTCGGTGAGCGTGTACGGTCGCCCGGAATCAGTCAACGCACTTTCGAAAAGCTGGTTTAGCCGCTTCGCAAACCATTTGACCGCCTCTTGCGATACGGTGCTGGATGTCTCAGCGTCCCGCGATGCCTCGCGCGGAGCACGCTTGCGCAGCGATCCTTGCTCCTCGCTCACTTGACGTGCCGCCCCCCGTGTGATTAAATACCGTAAAAGCCAGTTTTACTGCGGTGAAATCAAGGCCAATGAAAAACCAAGGCAGGGCTATTAGCTAATTTCAAAATAGCACTTTGTCACGATTTCCGCAAGCCAGCCATGGCGTAGTGCGAAGCAATCCATAGGAAGGAGGTGGATCAGGTTCACCGGCCACCAGTTGAGAGGTGCTGGAGGCTCAAGAAGCTCGAAGAGATGACGCCCCGCAGAGTGTTCGAGCACCCTACGGGGCCACGCCAAGCGGCGCCGGAAGCACCCGCTTGGGTACGTGTTTCCACGCGTATCCACTATACGTCGATCCGACAGGAGCGGACTAGACCTGTCCCGGACGGCTGTGCCTCCCGCGCCGCCACCCATGGAGGAGCGGCAATGGCGAGTCTCGTGGCAGGTACGACGCGACGACCGGCATCGGCGGTGTCCAGCAAGCCCGCCGACAGTCCCAACGGCTACCACTCCGTGGGTGTCGAACGCCCCACCATCCTGGAAGTGATTGGTGAATTGACGGCCGACTATGGCCGGCCACCCGCCCGGCATGAACTGCTCGTCCATCACGGCCTCTCCTCACACCGGCCGCTCACCGATGCCGTGATGGCGTTGGATCAGGCTGGCCGATTGCGCCGGCTGCCCGGTTCGGGTGGGTCGATTATGCTGCGCCCAACTGAGGCCACGGAGTAATCCCATGATCGCCTTCCCCTTCCCCATCTTCCACCCACGCCTGGTGCATCGGCACCGGACGCAGCGGCCGCCGCACGGGCGCGCCCCGCCGTCGCGCCGAAGATCCCGTCCCCTCCTCGCCGGTCACTTCGCCAGGTTCGTTGATTGCACAACAATCCCCCCTGTGGGGGCGTAAAGGAGCAACCCATGCCACCATTTCTCGCCGCTGCATCCACCGTCGATCTCTCCGGCATTCAGACCATCCTGCAGGGCCTGTCCGACGACATGTTTAAGTTCGGGGCGCCGGTCGCCGTGATCGGGATCGTGATCGGCGGCTTCGCCAGCTGGATGGGCTTCCAGCACGGGCCGCATACCCTGCGGGTCGCCATCGTGTCGCTGGTGATTGTTGCGCTGGCCCGGGTCGTCTCCACCGCCGTGTTCGCCATCGGCTAATCCATCGCGAGGAGGACGGCACCCGATGCACGGCCAACACAGCGCACGACATCTCGACGATCCGATCCGTCCGTTCGCCGGTCTGACGGTGGGTCAATTGCTCTCGCTCCTCCTGGGGGCGGGAGCGGGCTTCGCGACCTACCGGCTGTCGGTCCGGTTTCCCAATCCCAATGGCGTCGTCACCGAACTCTACATCTTCCTGGTGATCGCCGTTGCGGCCGGTTTTGCCTGTGTAGGGATGCTGCTGGCCGGCGGCAATGGCGAACCCTTCGGAGCGCAGATTGTCGGCTACCTGCGACGCCGACATCGCTACGCCCTACCGGCGCCCCGCCGAACCAGGCGGCAGAGGAGGTGGCTGTGGTCGCGAGTGGCCGCCGACAGTATCGCCCTGCTGCCCAGGTCCCGCAGTGCGCCTCTCCATGGCCTGGGCGGTATACACTTCGAGCCGGACGGACTGGTCACCCTGCCCGATGGCGATCCGCGGCTGTATCTCGCGGTCGATGCAGTCAATTTTGACTGTTGCGCACCGGAGGAACGGGATCTCTTCGCGGATTGCTGGAGCAGAGTAGTCGGACTCTTGCCGCCCGGCCAGCACCTCCAGGTGCTGATCGAGAACCGCCCCCTACAGCCGGCCACCATTCTGGAGAAGATCCAGCGTGATCTTCGGCCGGACAGCCCGGCCTTGAAAGAGTTCGTATCCGTCTCAAGCGCCTGGTGGGAGCAGCAGTTGGTCCGCGCCCATGTGCCGGATCATCGGTTCACCATCGTCCTAGCGCCCGGTCCGAATCGGCTCAAACAGCTGGGTCGTGCGCCGCGCTCTCCCGAACTGCAACTGGTCGCGGCACGTCGTAACCTCGATGATCTGGCGCGCACCATCGAGCAAACCTTTCGGCGCCGTCGGATGGGTTGTCGGCGTATGCCGGGAGAGGAGGTCCTGCACCTGCTCTGGGACGGCCTGCATCCCGGTGGGTCGCCCTGTCCGCCCCTGACTGCTCTTCAACAACCCGAAGCGCCGGTAGCCGCCGACCAGTCGCTGCGTGCGACAGGGGCTCGGCAGAGGCGGCGGCAGCTGATCCTGGTCGTGCCATTCGTGGTCGGGCTGGTCGTGCTGAGCGTGGGCCTGGTCCTTTCGCGGCCTTGGGCTCACCCACAGCACACCCTTCCCCGAAGCGTGGCGGGGAATCCCGACGTGCTGACCCTCACGACGTCCACGCTGGGCAAGACGACCGCACTCGTGGTGACGCTCACTGATCCATCCGGCGCGCCGATTTCCGACGCAACCATCGTATTGACCGTTGGTGGACACGCACTCCAGACGGTGCGGACCGGCACGACTGGGTTGGCCACGTTCCACTACCGCGGCGGCCCCGGTCCCGCTACCGTGTATCTCACCGCTATGCTGGGCGGCCGTCAGGTAGCGGTGAACACCTTCAAGATTGGCGAAACCGCGCCGATCTCGACATCCCCGGTCACGGGCCGTTTCTACCCGTCCGACAATGTCTGCTCCTTCAATACGCTGCCGGCCAGTCTTACCGCCTTCAGTCTGTCTTTTCCCACCCTCAACTTCGGTGGTCGTCCCTTTACCGGGTATCCAGCCTCGGCAGGCGGCCGGTCCGTTTCGGCGGTAAAGCATGGACAGGTAGCAGGCATGGGTCCGCTGGATCACTTTGACGCTGTCTTTACTGGCACCTTTTACGTCTCGCATCCGGGCACCGTGCCGTTCACGATCCTGATCGACGACGCCTTTGACCTGGGGATCGGCGGTGGCGCCCGCCGGGTGGGCGGCACAATGAGCAATCCCCCGGACAGCGGTAGGACGGCGCTACTCCGTCTGCCCGTGGTCGGCGCCTTCAACCAGGGTCACCTCCAGGCGACGACCGGGGTCACCGTCTCGTTCCCTCACGCGGGCGCCTATGTGTACGAGGTGGACTACGCCGAATGCGACGGCGGTGGCGAAAGCCTGAGGATCAGTAGCGACGGCCGATTCTTGCCGGAAACCGCGAACGGAGCACATCATGCCACGCCCTGACCAGGATCGCTCCGGCTGGAGACGTCTGCTCTCGCGCCTGTGGCCTCAACGTCGCCGGACCACTGAATCCGACGAGCAGATAGGCGCTCGCACGCTCCTCCGTCGGCTGACCGCCGTCTCTGCTCGGGAGCACCTCGACTATCTGGCCATCGACGGGATATTCGCCCGGTCGTTCTTCCTGCTGGCTCCCCCGGATCTGACCGATCCGGGTTGGTTGGATCGCCTGGTTGGACTCGACTGTCCCTGTCGGATTGCCATCCACCTGGAAGGGTTGGATCGGCAGGGCGAGCGGAACCGCCTCAAGCGCCGACGCCGCTCATTCCATGCAATCAACAGCGAGCAAGCAATGGTCAGCGGCCTGCTGGACGTGGACGCGGAGAGCGCTCAGGCGGAAACCGCACACATAGCCCGGGAGACCCAGGACCCACGTCAGGCAATCGTACGCTGGTCGCTCTATGTCACCGTTTTCGCCCAAAGCAAGGAGGAACTTGACGAACACGCAGCCCGCGCCTATACGGCGTTGGCCAGTGACATCGCCTGCGAGCCCGGCCAGGCCCTACCCCACCAACTCCCGATCTGGCAGAGTACCCTGCCGTTCTGCCTGGATACGGCGCATCGAACTTGTCGAGCGATGAGCGCCACAATCGGCAATGCGTTCCCCTTTCTCACCCACAATCCCGGGATGACGGACGGGTTAGCCCTGGGCTTCACCGCCGTGGGGCATGAATTGGTCTTGCTCAACCCGTTTGACCGCTCGCTGCCCAACGCCCTAATGAACGATGTCGGTGCCTCGGGTTCGGGCAAGACCTATCTGGCTCAGAAACTGGGTTTGCAGATGCGTTTGCGCGGGGGACGGGTGACCATTCTCGACCACTCGCCCGGGCACTATCGCAGCCTGACTCGTCTGGTCGGTGGGTGCGAGGTCAGCTTGGGCGCGCCGGAGCCGCCGACCATTAACCTCTGGGACTACGACGGCACGCTCACCCGGATGAAGTTGGCCTTCGTGGCCGATGCCCATGCAATTCTCCTGGCCGACGAACCGGGCGAGAACCTGGGAGCGCTGGAGCGCGCCGCCCTGGAACGGGGCATCCGCTCCCTCTACGCCAGGCATCGACAGATCACCGAGGAAACCGGATCGCTGTCCATCCCCCTGGAGCGCGAGATGATCGCCTGGCTGGAGGAGGAAGCGCGTCTAGCCCGCGACGCGCAGGATGAGGCCGAATATCTGCGGCTCCACCAGATGGCCGTCAAACTGGCCCCGTACGTCGGCGAGGGGGAAGATGCCGGACGACACGCTGCCCTCGTGGATCGCCATACCTCAATCGATACCGCTAATCGCTTTCTGGTCTTCGACCTGGAAGGGATGGATGAAGGTCTCCAGGCATTCGTGATGTTCCTGATTACCGAGAGCGTGCAACGACGGGTCTATCGCGCGGCGGGCGCCCACGATCCGGCCGAGCAGGAATTGCTGATTATCGACGAAGGCTATCTGAACCTGATCACCGGGGGTGACCATGCCAAACGGTGGCTGAGTCATCTGGCCCGTCGGGGCCGCCATTGGGGTCTGTTCCTGCTGTTCATCACCCAGCAACTCTCCGATCTCCTGGACGACCCCACGGCCGCCTCCCTGTTCAACAACGCGAGTGTGCAACTCCTCTTCCGTCAGGACGATCAAAAGAACAACGATGGACGCAGCGCCGTGGACCGCCTGGGGGCCGTGCTCGCCCTCTCCCCGGAGGAAGTGCGCCGGCTGGCCGGTCTGGGCACGGTGGAGGGGGTGAGTACCGAGATGTTGCTCCTCCGCAAGAGCAAGCAGTCGGGCACCACCAAACGCGGCGTGGTGGAGATCATCGCCCATCCCCTGGAGCATGCCCTATTCGGCTCCAACGCCGATGAGGTCACCTATCGCGAGCGGATGATTGAGGCCCTGGACGGCAATGTCTGGGCGGCGATCAAAGCCTGCGCCGCCGGATTGGAGGTGCCCGAGCACCTGGAGGAGGACGAGACCCTCGATCTTGCCCCGGAATCACCCGTTGCCCATCTTCCGCGGTTTCCGGGCCCAGGTGTGCAACTCAAGCTGCCGCTGGATGAAGCAGCAGAGGCGATGAATGGTCCGGTACCGGCCCGAGCCCCTGCCGGTGCGCGACGCGACGAGTCCTTCTCGGTGGATGCGGACCCATTGGTAGTCAGGTAACGGGAAATGAGGGAGAACATGTACACGCCGCGACTACTCGGATACCGGCTGATCACCACGCCGGCCGTCCTCCTGGTTATCCTGGGTCTGCTGATACTGCCCAACCAGGCAGTTCATGCTGCCGGCACGAGGGAGATGACGACAACACAGGTGGCGCCTGCGTTGCCGCATCTGATCGCCAACACTCGTCCTGCGGCACCCTGCATTGGGCCGGTCTGCCTCTCCGACCCGCTCTCCGGCATCTTGAGTGCGATCAGCGGCCTGGCAGGCGCAATCGCCGCCTTACCGGGACTGCTCTTCACCCAGGTATCAAACGCCTTCAGCACCTTCCTGAGCGGACTGGAGGATTGGGTCAGCGGCAAAATGGGCGGCTGGATTGCCCAGTTGGTCCTGGCCGTGGCCGACAAGGCGCTCGATATCTGGCATACGCTCTGGTCGTACGTCGGAACACACATCTTCGGCTGGCTGGGCAACCTGATCGACGGAATCGCCAACGCCATCGGCGGCTTCATCGCCCAGATGGCCACTGACCTGATTACGGTCGTCACCACCACGCCGGAGTTCCTCGGGCCTGGATCGGGTCTGACCGGTTTGTACACGGCATTCTGGACCTTTGCCCTGGTCATTGCGGGCAGCTTGTTCGTGATTGAAATGATGCGAGGTCTGGCTCTCTCCTGGGGCGCGACGACACTTGGCCCAGGGACCCATGGGCTTCGCCGCGGCGCCGTGGGCTTGTTGGCCCTCCAGCTACTCAACCCCAGTACCGGACTGCTCAACACCTGGGTGGATATCGTGAACGGCTTGGTCGGCGAGGTGACCAGCGCCACCAACAACGGCGCCAACGGCTTGGCGCAGGGCCTGGCCGGGTTCGTGGATTTCGCCCTCAAGGATCTGGTTGCGTCACCCGGCTTTGCCCTGAGCGTCGGCCTCTTCTTCGTGATGGGCGCGTCCACGGTCCTGCTCGTGCTCTGCACGGTGATCATCCTGCAACGGTTGGGCGGGCTGTTCGTCCTGGGCGGCTTGATCGTGGTGGCGCCGCTCTGTGCGGTGGCCCTCATCTCCCAGGAGTTCCGCCAGTTCGGCCGTTGGTGGTTCGTCAACTTCGTCACCTACAGTTTTTGGGGCTTCGGCTACGCCCTGGTGCTTTGCGTGATCGGCGAGTTGCTGGTGGTGGGTGGGCCGGCATCTTCTTCTCTGACCGGGAGTATGGGGAGTGACCTGCTCTATCACATCGCGCTCCCTCTGGCCGGCATTCTGGTCCTCCTCCGCGTACCGCGCATCATGGACACGATGCTGGGTGCAATGGGGTCGCGCCTGGTCGGAGCCACGGCCATCGTGGACGGCGCGGCCGGCGTGGCCTCAAGCGTGGCGATGAGCGCCGCCACGGGGGCGGTCACACGGGCCATCCGCCTGGGAGGTCGGCCATGACCAGGCGACATCGTATGACCGCCGATGCGCCGCGCCGACTTGCCGCAGCGGAGCGGGCCGGTACGCGTGGTGTGCGGCTCTCTCCCACAACCCTGGATATGGTCGAACGCAGGGTTGAACCGGCCCGACGGGCCGGACCAAGCGACGAGTCGCCGGCGGTCATCGTGCGACATCCGTATCCAGGCCCTCCTGATCGCAGACTCGCTTCAAACCGGGACCGGTATAGGGCGACACGACCAGCTTCCGGCCCAGCAATCGCGACACCGGACTGTCTTGACACGCCGACCGGCCCTCTTGCCGACCGGTCGGTCAGGGCACCCGAAGCACTGCTCAATAGGCGACCCTTCCGTCGCCACATCGAGGGATCCCGTCCCTACCTCGTGTTAAGCGAGGGTATGCGGATGATCAATGCCCACCCGATCGCGGTCATGGTGTTCTGGGGCGGGCTCACCAACTGGATACTCGACGCTATCCTGGTTGGTCACCACGTCACCGGCCCGATTCAGCAGGTAATCGCGGTAGCCCTACTGACCGGTTGGTTGGTAATCACACTGAGCCGGATCGGCAAGCTGCGTGAACTACGGGAGAGCGTGCAGGCGATTCGGGCCTTGCCGGCAGGACCTGCCTTCCGGGTCGGCGTGAAGCGGCGCGAGGGATCGGCGATTGGCAAGCAACTGCCCGCATCCGAGACGCACTTGCTCTATTTTAGGTGCCGACCGGAAAGAGCAGTGCCGGCGTCCGAGCTCCTCCTTTGCCCGGATGCATATGCGGCCGGTCCAGGGCAAAACGAGGGTACACGAAGCGAAGACCACCACCGGATGGCGGGTCAAGGAGAGGAGGACGGATTGTGAACGGTACCGGGATGGTTCAGGGCTTGGTGGAGGTGTGGCAGTATTTCATTCTCGAGCACGACCCGGGAGGTCGGCAGGACCTTGCCTGGAAATGTAACGAGTTGGGTGCGCAGGGATGGGAGTTGGTCGCCGCGGTGCCGATGGCGCTCTCGCTCAACGGCGGCGCCACCACCAGCGTACGGCTGTTCTTCAAGAAACGGCGGGTTCGATGAGTGATCGACTGCCAAGCAGGTGCGCAGCACTGGAGTACAGCCATGAGTCGTTCCCTCGATGGCGACGCACGTGGGCAGCATCCGGAGCGGGAAGCGCCGCGGCCGCCCAGCCTGGACAGCGCCCTCGCCGGCGCGATCGACCGCGCCGCGCCGACCGCCCAGGTTGCACTCCGTCAGGCGGCCACCGCGGCGGTGGAGGCGGGGCGCTTTCGCAGCGCCGGCAACCTGTTGCGCGCCGGACAGTGGGAGGAGCGAGTGGCACGGATTCTGGACGACCACCGCAGTGGACTGGGTCCGGCCGAGTCGCACCTGGCCGACGCCGTGCTGGCCCGGGCACGGGGCGATCTTGCCCGCTCTCGTATCGCCCTGGAGGCCTCCGGCCTGTCCCGAGGACCGGAGCAGTGGCGGACCGTCAACGCGACGCTCGCCACCGTGGTGCCCGAGCGCTATCAACCCTATGCGGATCGCGCGCCGATACTCGGCCAGGAAAACGCGCCCGCCGACGCAGCGGAGCGGGCCCGGCTGGACGCACTCTCACCGGCCGAACGGCGACACGATGCCCACTGGCATCGCATCATGCAGAGCCGTGTGCCGACCGAAGCGCTGCAACGCGGCTTCGACACCACCGCGCAGCGGCTGGGCCAGGACGCGGCCCTGGAGTTGGTGGCGGCCAGACGGCGGGCGGCCCCCGAGCGCGCCTCGGCGCCCGAGCGGCAGGTGATGGATGTGCTGGCGGCCCTGGGTCAGGGCGACCCGCGTTCGGCATCGTCGGGACCGACCCGGTACGAACGCGAATACCGCGTACCCGGCGGGCCGCCGGGACCGGTGGATTTCGCTCGGCCGGACTTGCAGCGGGCGATCGAGGTCTACGGCGGTGCGCACTTCGGCTGGTTCAACCAGGACGGGGTGCGAGCGCTCAAGGACGAGGCGAAACTGGAGCAGTTGGCCGACGCCGGATGGAGTGTGTTGGTGCTGAGCGAGCGCGACCTACGGCCCGATCGCGTGTCCGCCACCAGGGCGGCGATCGCCGAATTCTGGGCGATCACCCCGTCACCCAGGGGCAGGCAGGCACCGCTGCCGTGGTAACCGGGCCGCACGATACCTTCTTGCCGGAGCCGGCAGGATGGGTGCGCGCCGCACTGATGAGGGTGTGTCACCTATGATAGACAACGTCCGGCCAACCACACGCCCCCGCTCATGTGGTGGGTTTGTCCTCCCGGCCAAGCAGGTTCATCGGCCGGTAGCCCTGCGGTCCGCTGCCCAGTCGGCATACCGGCATCACACCGCTGCGCCGGTCGACCGCGCATCGCTCGACACCGGGCCGCGAGGCGCTCCACTGCATGGTCAGGCCACCGTATCCGGGCCGACAAACCGCGTTGGAGTCGGCCATCGCTGTTTGCGGAGCAAGATAGAGCGAGCGCACCTCTTGTGCGCTCACCGTGCGCTCACCGTGCGCTCACCGTGCGCTTGGCTGATCGGGTCGTCGGCCGGATCAGGTTACCGGTCACTCCCCTGGTCCGCGGTACGTCACGCCGCTCCGTACCGGTCCGGCGTGCGGCCCATCTCGGCCGTGGCAAGGTCGTCGAGCGATGACTGATCCGGCACGAGCAACGGTACCGGCAAAGGGCAGTCGGCCAGGTCGGGAGGATGAACTGCGCACCCATCGGGTGTTCGTGCGGGTCAACGCGGTGGAGCTTGCCGAGCTTGAACGCCGCAAGACGCTGACCGGGACACGAGAAATGGGCGCCTACGTGCGGGCCGCCTTGTTTGCCCAAGAGCCGCCGCAGGCGGTAGTGCCCGAACTCAATCGTATGGCCTGGCTGCGTCTGGCAGAGCACCTCGCCCGCATGCAGGCCCTGGCGGAGCGGTTGGAGGAACTGGCCGCGCAACCGCGCAGTGGACTGACCGGTCTGGTGGGCCGGAGCAGACTGGAGGACGTGGTGAGTGCCTGTCTGGAGGAACTCCACGCGCAGGGCCTGAAGATCCAAGCCGTACGGCGGAGTCTGGTGGCGAGTGATCGGGGGCACCGGTGATCCCTCGACACACGCTTGGTATGGGTTTTCGTGGCCTGCTCCTCTATCTGCTGCGTGAGGGTATGGAGGGACGGGAGCAGGAGGCCACCCTGCTGGGCGGCAACATGAGCGGGAGGAACGCGCGGGAGTTGACGCGGGAGTTCGGCGTCTTCGGTCGCCTCAATCCAGCGGTGCAACTACCGGTATTCCATGCCTCGCTCCGGCTGCCTGCGGACGAGACGCTCAGCGACGGGCAGTGGCAGGCGGCGGCGGCGGACTATCTGGCCGGAATGGGCTACACCGATACGGCGTATATCGTGGTCAAACACCCGGAGAATCACATTCACATCGCGGCGAGCCGTGTGCGGTTCGATGGCAGCACGGTACGGGCCTGGCAGGATCGTTGGCGGGGCCAGGCGGTGACCGAAGCGATCGAGCGGCGTTTCGGCCTGTCTCATCCCACCCGTCCGACCCCGCCTCTTGGTCACGACCGCATGCATCCTGAGGAGGGCACGGACCGTACAGAGGCAGGGCAGAGGGCGAGGACCAGGGAGATCCTGGCCAATCGTCTGGAGCAGGCGATCGCCCACTCGAACGGCAGTCGGGAGAGCTTCCACCAAGCCCTGAGCACGCTGGGGGTCGAGGCACGGTGGAACATTGCCCAGACCGGTCGGGTCAATGGCGCGGCCTTCCATTTGGTGGACGCTCAGGGCCACCTGCAGGCGACGATGAAGGGCTCGGCCATTGGGCCGGCATTCGCCTGGCCGCGGTTGGCGACACGACTGGCCGGACGTGCGGGTGAGCACCTCGCCACCCGAGGTAAAGCACCTGGTGCTGACCTCCACCCTCAGCGAAGCGGGACCACGGATACGTCCCGGCTGTCCCTGATGCCGGCCGGGGTGAACCGGGGGCAGGAGGGGAACCCATTGCCCATCGGCCGGCGCGAAAGCCTAGCCGACCACGGGTTGTCTCTCGCACAACCCGTAGAGACCCTACCGGCCCGTCTGGTGGCGGATGCGCGCCGGGCTTTGGTCCAGCAGGAGCGCTGGAACGGGCACGTGGGCGCGGATGCCGTACTACGCCACGCCGCACAGCGGTTGGGCCGGGAGCACCCCGAGGTCGGCGTCACGATCCTGGTGGCGGCCCTGGCGGCGGCTCGTCCTGGATCACTCACTGCCTTCCCAGGTGGAGAGCGCGCCCTCGCCGCCCACCTTGATGCGGCGCGGTCCGCACGGGCCCAGGAGTATGCGAATGTTCCGGGGGAAGAGCGCGACTATGCGACGCGGTAGCAAAGGAAAGACGACCATGCTTCGGCGGATTGATCAACGCGCGGACCGCCAAGGTTGGCGGGACGCTGGGCCTCCAGGTATTCCTTTCCGTTCCCCCGGCAGTGCGTGCCAATCCCGGCAGGCCAGTGCCCGTTACGTGCACGGGATGAATCGCTCATGTGGAGGCCGGACATGAAGCGTCGATTGCTGCTCATTCTAGGCATTGCCCTTCTCCTCGGCGGCGGCTATTTCCTTACCCAGGGCACTGGCCCGGCGACCGTTACGGCGCGCACCGCCCGCGCCCGTCGGCAAACCACCGCCCTGGAGCAATGGGTCTGGGTGGCGTTGGCCTGGCCGGCGGAGGACCTCACTCGCCTGAACCTGAGTGGATCGCTCAGCTTGAGCAAACCAGCCACGCACATGCAGCAGGCGGATGGACAGGCGCCAAAGACGTCATCGACTCCCGGCTTCATCAGCTGGCAGGCGTGGCTGGCCGTGCCGTCCCCAACCCGCTGGCGGATGCTCCATCAACCCACCGCGCACGCCAAACTCGTGCAGGCGCTGGTCCTCTTGGAGGTAGTGGTCGTTCCGGTGCTGTTGGGCCTCCTGCTCTACCGGCCGCTGGTGGGGAGGAGGCTGGGTAGGTTGCGGCCGAGCACCGTGAAGGGATCGGCCCGTTGGCTTTCGCGGTCGGAGATCCGAGGTCTTCGCCCCCGCGCCGGTCAGGCCCCCTTGGTGCTGGGCCGGGCAGCATCGGGGCTGGTGGCCCTGCCCGAGGCCGAGGCCTACCAGAACACCTTGGTGGTCGGTCCGCCCGGCTCGGGGAAGAGCGCCTCCCTCTTTATCTCCACCCTCCTGGAGGAGCAGGGCCGACGCAGCCTGGTGATTGTCGAT
This sequence comes from Chloroflexota bacterium, assembly GCA_035534995.1. Lineage (GTDB taxonomy): Bacteria > Chloroflexota > UBA5177 > JANWHV01 > JANWHV01 > JANWHV01. The sequence goes on from DATLQX010000275.1 coordinate 37,068, forward strand.
CCCAAGAACGAGTTGATTGAACGCACCTATGCCGCGGTCGGCCGCCGGCATGACGTAGCGATCCTCAACTTTCTGGACCCAACCGTGAGCATCGCCTATAACCCGCTGTCCCAGGTGACCGATGCCCTGAGCGCCCATTTCTTCGCCGATGCCTGGGTACGCAACACCGGCACGTCCACGGAAGACTTCTGGAACGATACCGCCAAGCAATTGATCGCTGCCGCGGCCCTGCATCTGAACACGGTGCTGGCCCAGGAGGGTGGCGCCACGCTCAACGACCTTGCCCTCTTCCTGACCGGCCAGGAGCCGGAAGCGATCGTCCAGGCCTTTCACGATAGTCCCTCGGCCGAGGCGCGACGGATGGGCGAGCACTTCCTCAAGAGCATGCAGCAGAACCCGCGCCTCCTGGGTTCGATCTTCACCGGCCTGCCCTTGCGCTTTCAGATTATCGCCGATTGGCGGGTCCAGGCCGTCACTGGGAGCAACGAACTGGATTTCGCTCGTCTGGTCGATCCGCTCAGCCGTCCCCTGGCCCTATATGTGGCCCTGGACCACACCATGGCCCATCTGCTCACCCCGTTGTCGGCCTGCTTCTTCACCCAACTGTTCACCAGCCTGATGGGTATTGCCTATCGGCAGCCCAGCAAGGAACTGCCTCGACCGGTGCTGTGCCTGATCGACGAGTTCGGCAACGTGGGAGCGATTCCCCAGATGCAGCGCTGGCTGTCCACGATTCGCGGCGCCCGCATGGGCTGTGTGCTGGCCGTGCAGGATCTGGCCCAAGTATCGGCAACCTATGGCCGAGACCATCGCCAGGTGATCGTCACCGCCTGCACGACCAGGGTGGGTCTGGCCGGGATGGTGGCCAATGACGCCCAGTGGTTCAGCGAGCAGACTGGCGTGGCGACCGTGGTGACGCGGAGTGCCGGGACCAGCCGGAAGCGGGGCGAGGCGCTGGCCCAATCAGGGAACGAGGGAGTCTCCGAGAGTAGTCAGCCCTTACTCACTCCCGGTGAGGTAACCAGGATGGGCAAGGACCAATTGCTGGTCCTGGCCGGCAATCGGCAGCCGGTGCTGCTCCGTCAGCGCCGCTGGTATCAGGATCGGCGGCTCAAGCGGCTGGGGAATGCGCGGCTGCCGAACGGTGAGCCGATACCGCCGGGCGGCCCAAAGCGCTCCAAGGCACTGGCCGCGCCGACCCAGATGGAGGAAGCGGGAGCAGTCGAGCAGGCCTGGTGGCAGGAGCAGGCGGCGGCAGCGGGGGTGCGGCCTGGGGCGCGCGACGAAGAGGAAGCCACGGAGCAGCCGCGGGCCCGTGGTCAGGTCGTCACCGTGACCCATGTTGCCGAGGAGGATGTGGCGCCGGTCCCGGCGACGGGGACGGACCGTCGCACCAGCCGGCGGAGCAGTACGCAGGTGCAGCAGCCGGATCAGGACGACTAGGCCGGGAAGGAGGGAGGTCGAGATGGATCGCACCCTGCGCAGCGTCCAGACCCAACTGCAGGCGATGGGCAGGCAAACGTTTGAGGCGGCCGTGTTCATGCGGGCTCCGGACAAGCAGACCCTGTTGACGCGGATTCAGGCAGGCGGAGCCGGTCGCCCGTTGGTCAATCCCTTTGCGGAGCGCCTGGTCCGGGAACTGGTGCAACAGACGGCCGATCATCCCCTGAGCGGTGAAGCGTTGGAGGAGCAGGTCAAACGGATCCAGCGCGAGAGCGCCCACATGCAACTGCTCACCCGCTCACCGGACGAGATTGTGGCCATGGTGGACTGGCTCAAGGGTCGTAACGCCCGAGGTTTTGAGATCTTTCTGCGTCCGGCGGGCAGCAGCGGCCTGATCCTGGTCGATGATCTCACGGCGGCGGCGATTGGCCGGATGCGGCGTAACGGCGTGGCCCCAGCCGTGGTGATCGAGACCAGTCCGGGGAATCACCAGGTGTGGATCGCGGTGTCGTTGGGACCGATCCGGGAGGAGTTGGCCACGGCGGTGGCCCGTGATCTGGCCGTGCAGTACGGCGGGGATCCGCAGAGCGCCCACTGGCGGCACCACGGCCGGATGACCGGATTCACCAACCGGAAGCCGAACCGGGTGATTCAGGAGGGTCCCTACCGTGGGATGCATCCGTATGTCCTCTTACGTGAAGCACGCGGCACACTTGCCCCGGCCGGACCGGCCCTGCTGGCCCGTGCCGCCGAACGGCTGGCCGCCGAACCACCCCGACCCACCCTGGATCGCGGCATCGTGCGCGGGTTGCTCAACGGTACGGAGCGGGAGCCGGGGCAGGAAGGGCGGCTGGCTGACCTCTATCGCGAGCAGGCCGGACGGCTGGTCGACCGGCTGGGCAACGATCTCTCCCGACTGGACTGGGCGGTGGCCAGTGACCTCCGGGCCAGAGGACTCAGCCCCCAGGAGGTGGCGGGCGCCATGCTGGCAGGCAGTCCGGATCTGGCCGGACGGAAGGCCGGGCACCTGACCGACTACGTGGAACGCACCGTGGCCAAGGTGTTCGCCCAGCCCTCCACCCCGGACCACAGGCAACCAAGACAGGAGGCGATGCAGCGGGCCTTACCACGCGAGGAGGGCACCTGCGGCCGCTGATCCCCACTGCACATAGTCATTCCTTCCTGCAACATCCCGGCCTACCAAGGCATCCCTCGCCGAGAAATCTTGAGCGCAACGGTATGTCATTTTGCACTGTAAATGTGTAA
>DATLQX010000276.1:0-13298 GCA_035534995.1 Chloroflexota bacterium
CGTCGTCGACCAGGAGAAAAGGGCGACCGTGTTGGATTCGGGAATTACCGGCAGGTGGTCCAAGCCAATTCAACAGCTTTACAGGTGAGGTGCCGCCATGCCACGGTTGGAACAAGAGGAGCACCGCACCGAGAACCGCCACTACGGCGCGGTCAGCGTGCGGGCTTGGGCGTGGCTGCACGGGCGACCCAGCCGGCAGATTGGTCGGGACCGCAGCACAAACCGGTCGCGCCCGGCACGGTGGAGCCGGCGGCGGTGAGGCGCCTGCCTGAGCACCCGCGCGCCCAGGTGCTCTCGCCCTGGTGGGCGGGATCCGGCACCTGACCTGGCCGTTCAGTACAGCCGCTCGACAGTGAGGCGCGGCAACGCTCCATGCCGATGGAGCCGTTGCCCTATCACACGGGCCATGCACTGCCACGGCATCAAGGCACGATTTCCCCACGTCGTGACCTTTGCAGCCTCCCCGTATCGTGTACGGCGTGCTGCGGTCGTGCACCAGATGCATCCTCATCAATACGAGCGAGATCGGCGCATCCCTTGCGCGACCACGCCAGGCAGTGACGCTTGTACAGGGCGCGATCGCCCAGTGAGGGATGCATGGATATGCACAGCCCGGTGGGCCATCGTTGGTCCGACGCGCCTACCCGCCACCTGCGTGTAGGCGCCCCGCACCGTGTTGTCCGCGGCTGGGATATACCCCAACTGGACGGCAGGCACGACCGCGAAAAGCGTCAGAGTAGGGTTGCTTTCTCTTCCACGGTCAGATCGCGGAACGCGCTCTCGTGTAAGGTCTGGTAATGCTCGCGCTCCCGCTCGGGACTGGGAAAATTGTATGATTGCTTGCCGCGCGCCTTGGCCAGGTAGTAGCCGAGTTGTGAGAGCGGCGCCGCGAAGAGCAAGGGACTGAACGCTTCACGTATTCCCGAGGGTAGCGCCAGGACGCGGGGGGTGAGCGCTCGCCAGCGCTCGGGGGCGTCATCGGTAATCACCAGGAACGGTGTCTCGATAAAGTGCATCTCGGTCGCGATCTCGAACGCGCGATCCAGCGAGCGTCCCCGTGGGGCCAGGAGTACGGTTCGCGTATTCGGGCCACTAATGAAATACTGGGCGTGCGCCCACTCCTCGGTGTGCTGGGTCACCCCATGCATTTGCGCGCCCTCGAACAGTTTCGCGGCCCCGAATAGCGCACTGGCATGGTTTGGGCCGGCCCCAAGGAAGAGGACGGTCTCACTCTGGGCGAGCCACGCGGCGTGCTCTGGTAGTTCGGCTTCGCCGGCCCCGAGCGCGTCTTCCACCAGCCCACCAACCCGCGTCAGGGCCTCCAGCAGCTCCGCCACGCGCTCATCAGTGAGGACGCCGCGACGCCGGCCTATCCCCACGGCCAGCAGATAGGCGGCGAGCATGAGACCGATGTAGGTCGAGGTTCCCAACGAGAAACCGAGACTCGGCACCCGCACATGAAGATGCCGGGGCGCGGTCCGGCCCAGCCCACGCTCGGGCCGGCCGGTGATCGCTACCACGGTGGCGCCGAAGTGCTGGGCGTTCCGGGCCGCCTCGATGGTGCGCCCTACCTGACCAGAGTAGGAAATGGGGAGCACCAGGGAACCCGGCGGCAGGGTATCGACCGCGTAGCGCGCGAAATCGAGCGCCTCGATCGCCTCCGTGGGTATCCCACCATAGCGCTCGAATGCCCACCGGGCCGCCATTCCGGCAAAGAGAGAATCGCCGCAGCCGGTCAGCACCACGCGGGGAATGGCGGAAACGTCGATCTGGTCGAGAAGCGATTGCACGGCCGCCCAATCGGCCGGCACCTGGGCCCGGATCATTCCCGGAACCTGGGCCAGTTCGGTCACCACCACGTCGATGCTTCGCTCGGCCTCACCGGCCATGGTTTTGTTCCCTTTCGCTTGTACGGAGTCGCGCGAACCGCTCGTCGCGGTCGCGCGCGGAGATCCCGAGGAGACCGTGAATGCCATACGCCTCCACGGCGAATGAGGCGGACACCGCGCCCGCCATCGCCGCCTCATAGGGATCCGCCCCCGCCGCCAATCGCGCCACAAAGCCGCCGCAGAAGGCGTCACCCGCCCCGGTTACATCGAGCGTCGTGACCGGCACGATCGGAATATGCCGCGGGCGCGGTTGATCCGATTGCTGGACCAGCGCCCCATCCGCCCCCAGCTTGATCACGACCACCCGTGGGCCAAGGGCCAGGAGTTCGCCAATATGGCGCTCCGGATCGTCGTCGCCGAACCAGAGCGCCACTTCTTCACGGCTCGGCAGAAAAGCGTGTACTAGTGGGAGCAGGTCAGTCAAGCGGTCCTGGTAGCCCGCCACGAAATCCTCGTGGGTATCGAGCGTGATCAGCGGAGCAAAAGGGAGCCGAGCGGCGGCCCGCACCAGCCGGTCGACCTGCCCAAAAGGGATTGCCGCCACGTGAAAAGCCCGCGCGGATGACCCATAATGCGGCGGGAGATCATCCGATTCCGGTGAAAGCGCGTCCAGGCGATTGTCGGCGGTACGCTGGATAAAGTGGCGGCGCCCGTCCCATTCATAGACGACCCAATAGCGGATGGAAGGGCCCGCGCACGGCACGATGCCGGCGGTATCGAGACCGGCCTCGCGTACCCGGTCCAACTGCTCGGTTGGGAAGTCCTCGCCAACCCGGCTCAGTAAGCCCACGTCCTGGGTCCAGAGAGCGGCACCGAGTCCGGTGTATAGCACGTCGCCGCCAATCGCGCCCATGGCGGTCCGCCCATCGGGCAGTACCGTGTCGTCAACTGTCAGATTGCCGGCGATCACCAGCAAAGGCGCCTCCTTGAGAGATTGCTCGCTGCTTGCCAGTCATTGTTGCGCTGGCCCCCCAGGAACCTCTGGGAAAGTTTGGGAGGGCCACGCCAGAGTGTAATGTAGCACGGGTGGGACAGGTTGCCTTGCCGACATCACGCCCGTTCCCGGCATGGGGCACGCGGGGAGTGCCGGAAGGGCTATTCGGCCCGAACGTAGGCGGGGCTGCCGGCCCTCACGACTGTGATACGCTGGAAGCCATGGGCCTAAGCACACGGTCGGCGGCCCACCCCGCTCGGGGTTTTCCCGGTGAAAGGAGTAGGGCACGACATGGACGTGGCAATCATGGTCGAGGGCCAGAACGGCCTTACCTGGCCCCGCTGGCAAGGTATCGCACGGGCGGTGGAAGAGTTAGGGTTCGCGGGACTATACCGCTCCGATCACATGACCAACGCGCAGGGGCCCGATCTCGAGTCGCTTGAGTTGTGGACCTCGCTGACCTGGCTGGCCGGCCACACCTCGCGGATCGAGTTCGGCCCCATGGTCTCGCCCGTCTCGTTCCGCCATCCGGTCAATACGGCGCGCATGGCGAGCGCCGTGGATGATCTTTCGGGAGGGCGCTTGCGGTTGGGCCTGGGCGCGGGCTGGCAGGACCGCGAGCACGACCATTTCGGCTTCGATCTGCTTCCCATTCCCCAACGATTGGCCCGCTACCGGGAAGGGGTTGAGGTAACGGTCAGCCTTCTCCGTAGCGACACGCCCGTCACCTTCGAGGGCGACTACTATCACCTGCGAGACGCCATCCTGCTCCCGCGGCCCCAACGCCAGGGCGGCCCAGCCATCGTCATTGGCGGGAAGCGGGGCGTTCTGGCCCTGGCCGCCGAGTACGCCGACGAATGGAACGTGCCGTTCGTGTCCGCCGCGACCTTCGCCGACCTCAGCCGGCGTCTCGATCACTTACTCCGCGGACGCGGACGGGCGCCGGACCAGGTACGCCGTACCTTGATGACCAATGTGATATTCGGTCACAGCAGGGCCGAGCTGCAGGCGAAACTGGCCGCGCGCGCTCGGTCGGCCGACGAACTTCATGCCGCCGGCATTCTCGTGGGCGTGGGCGAGGAAGTGCGAGCGCAGTTAGGCGCCATTGCCGAGGCGGGCGTTCAGACAGTGATGTTGCAATGGCTGGACCTGGACGATCTCGATGGGTTAGCGAGGTTCGCCCGCGCGGTGTTGCCATGACTTCCGAGCGCCTCCTCGTGCGAGGAGAAAGTACCGACTACCTGTCTGCTCCGCGGATGGCCGCCAGGGACCGGAGTTGGCGGCCGGAAGGGTCGAAGTTCTCCGGCCCCAGCCAGGTCGTGAAGGCCGCGCCAATGGCCGGCCAGTCGCGATCGAGCATCGCGAACCACGCGGTATCCCGGTTTCGCCCTTTGATCACCATGTGCTGGGCGAACACGCCCTCATACCGGAACCCGAAGCGCTCGGCGGCGCGGCGCGATCGCTCGTTGCGGGCGTCGCACTTCCATTCCAGGCGGCGGTAGCCAAGATCCTCGAACACGTGGCGCGCGAGGAGGTAGATGGCCTCGGTTGCTTGCCGGGTTCGCTGGAGGGTGGGTCCAAACCAGATACTGCCGATCTCAATCACCCCATGGGCCGGGGTAATCCGCAAATAGCTGACCATCCCCGCCGGCTCCTCGGCCGCCTGATCGATCACCGTGAAAAAGAGCGGGTCGCGTGAGGTTGCCGCGGTCTCCAGCCACGACCGGAAGGCGGCGTCATCCGTGAATGGCCCCACACTCATGTAGTCCCACAAGGCGGGATCGCGACGGTCCCGCGCCGCGGCGGAGAGAGCATGGGCGTGGGCATCGAGATCGACGGGCTCCAGGCGAACCGTGGTCCCAGCCAGGACGCCGGGGATCGGAACCCGTGCAGGCGTCCAGTTGAGCGTCTCGGCGCGTCCTCCAGGTGTGGACATCATCATCTCCATCGTGACCTATGATCGATATCGATATCCATCATTCCTCGATTCGCGCATATCGCGGGCGGCATACAAGGCGCTGCCGCGTATACACGATACTACAGACCTGGTTACAAGGTTCGGCATCCGGGGATGTCATCATTCGGGTCGAGAATCGGTACCGCGCCCTTAATGGTCGAGGGGAACTTAAGACCGGCGCCGGTGTTGAGGAGGACGACCGATTCGGTCCTGCCGATCCATCCCGAGTCCAGCAGGTGGCGAAGCGCCGTGACTGTCGCGGCGCCTTCCAGGCAGGGAAAAGCGCCTTCGAGCACGGCGGTGAGCTGCTGATCGCGCACCAGGTCCGCGTCGTCGACCGCCACCGCGCACCCGCTCGTTTCATAGAGGGCCCGCAAAACCAAGAAATCACCCAGGGCTTTGGGTACGGTAAGGCCAAAGGCTATAGTGCTTGCCCCTTCCCAGAACGCGGATTCGGCGGCGCCTGCCCGCCATGCCCGCACGATCGGGGCGCAGCCGCTCGCCTGCACCGCGACCAGCCGCGGCAGCGGCCCGGACACCCATCCCAGTTCACGCAATTCCAGGAGCGCTTTGTAGATCCCTATCAGACCCACCCCGCCGCCCGTGGGATAGATGATGACGTCCGGCATCGCCCAGCCAAGCTGCTCGGCAATCTCCAGGCCCATCGTCTTCTTCCCTTCGATCCGATAGGGCTCCTTTAAGGTCGAACCGTCGAACCACGAGCGCGCCCGGACTGCTCGGGCCACGATACGCCCCGCGTCGCTGATCAGGCCGTTTACGTGGTAGACGTGGGCACCCGTCACCGTGCACTCTGTCGTGGTCATGGCCGGCGCATCCTTCGGCATGACGATCCACATCGCTATCCCGGCCCTGGCCGCGTATACTGCCCAGGCGGCACCCGCGTTGCCGTTCGTGGGCATCGCGATTGTCTCGATGCCAAGCTCAAGGGCGCGCGAGATACCGACCGCCGCTCCGCGAGCCTTGAAGGTTCCGGTAGGTAGCAAGCCCTCGTCTTTCATGTACAGGGAGGCGAGACCGAGATGCTTTCCCAGGCGGGACAACGGGACCAGCGGGGTCATCCCCTCGCCCAGCGTCACGATGGCGCCGGAATCCCGCACCGGCAACAATTCGTGATAGCGCCACAGCGTCGTTTCGCGATGGGCCAGATCGGAAGGGGTGAGCGCATGGCGGAGGCTCGCCAGATCGTAGCGCGCCAACAAGGGCGACCCGCACTCACAGAGCTGCCGCGGCACGTCCGCGTCGTAGAGCCGCGCGCACTTGCCGCATTCCAGATGCGAGAGATAGCTGTGGCGGGGAGCCATCCGGCCCTCTGCTCCGACCTGCTGTATCATGGTGCCTCCTTGTCGATCATTCCAGCGTCCTCGGATGATTGGCGTCACCACCGCTAGGGGTGAGAAGAGGTCGACCAGCCGCCCAATACGCTGGCCGGCATCGCGGATGTGCGTTCCATGGTCTGGCGGGATCTCCATGCGTCCCGCGAGCGTAGGGCCTCCAAAATGATACGCCTTTTGACGCATGAATCGCTCCTCGGTACATTCAGGCCGTGATCACCCTGACCCTGACCGCCCACGGCCCGGTCCCGTGCCGCTGACCCGGCGCCCCGTGGATGCCGCCGGGCCGGCGCGCTACGCCCTCCTCGGGCTGCTGGTCGAGGGTCCGCGCCATGGCTACGATCTGATCCACGCCTTCGCCCCTTCTACCCCCCTGGGCAGCACGATCCATCTGGGGACCAGCCACCTCTACGCGCTGCTGGCCCGCCTGGAGAAAGATGGTCTGATCGCGGGCGACTCGCGGGCCCAGGATGCGCACCCACCGCGCCACATCTTCCACATCACCGAAACCGGCCACGCGGCGGTCCTGACCTGGCTGGATGAGCCGGTAGCCCGTCCCCGTGATGTTCTGCTGGATTTCCCGCTCAAGCTCTACCTGGCCCAGCGCCTCGACCCCGCCCGTACCGATGGCTTGATCACCCGCCAGCGCGTGCTCTTCACCGAGTTTCTCCGCGATCTGGAAACGGAGTCGTTGCCGGCGGGTGATCCCCTGGACGACATGTTCCTGGCTCTGCTGCGAGAGGCGCGGATCGCGCGTACGCGGGCTACCCTGGCGTGGCTGGACCGCTGCGAGGAGTTATTGGGCGGCGCACGCTTGCTCCAGCGACATCACTTGACCGGCGGCCCACGCGGCGGCGAAGACCTCACCGGGGAGGGCGGCGCGCGCTCCCGCGAGTAGGCGCTCATAGGCGGCGCGCTCGTTGCCGTGCAGGGAGGCCGTGATCGTGATCCGCAACGTGTCGGCGAACCCGAGCAGGCGGACGGCGCGCACGGCGGCCCCACGGCCAAGGGCGACCGCCGCCAACCCCTCCAGGCTTTCGACGATGCCGCGTTGTTCTCCCAATTCGCGATAGAGGGCGAGACTTTCCGTGAGCAGAGTCTGGGCCTGCTCGTAGTCTCCCGACTCCCGTGCTATATGACCAAGGCTACTGATCGCGTTCGCGATCCCGGGCGTATCTCCGAGTTCACGCTTGAGCGCCAGGCTTTCCTCCTGAAGAAGCCGAGCGCGTGGGTAGTCCCCCTGGTCATAGACTACATGCCCCAGATTGCCGAGCGTGTTGGAGACCCCCCAGGTATCGCCCAGGGCCCGGCGGAGGGCGAGGCTTTCCTCATGCAGTATCAGGGCCCGCTCGTAGTCGATCCGCTGTTGGGCCAGGTTCCCCAGATTATTCAGCATGATGGCGATTCCCCACCGGTCCTCCAGCTTCCGGCGCAGGGCCAGACTTTCCTCGTAGAGCGCCCATGCCCGCTCGTAGTCTCCTTGACTGTCCGCCACCCCACCGAGGTTGCCAAGGGTGCTCGCGACCCCCCCCGTATCCCCCAACTCTCGACGCAACGAGAGACTGCTTTCATAGAGCGATCGAGCGCGCTCGTACTCTCCCTGATAATACGCGAGGGCGCCCGCTCCGTTCAGGGCGGTGGCCCGCGCCGCGTCCTGTCCCCGGTCGCAGGCCAGCGCGGCATCCAACCAGCGCCGACCGTCACCGGCATGGCCGCGCATCCACCAGAAGCGCCACAGTGGGCCGGCCAACTGAACCGCCAGGGGTGAGCATCGTTGGATGGCCCAGGTGAGGGCCGCCCGCAGATTGTCATGCTCGGTTTCCAGCAGGGTGAGCCAGACCGCCTGCTCCGGACCGAGGAGCATCGGTTCGGCCCGCGCCGCCAGGTCGAGACACCAGGCGAGATGGCGCTCTCGTACCGCCGTCTCCTCCCCGGCTGTCGCCAGTCGCTCCAGGGCGTACTGGCGTACTGGCTCCAGCAGGCGGTAACGCACCTCGCCCTCCGTCTCCGCTGGGGTGAGCAGTGACTTGTGGACCAACCCGCTCACCAGATCGAGGACCGCCCATTCCTCGACATTGTCGCCCGTGCAGACGCCCTCCACCGCCGAGAGGGTGCAGCCCCCGGCAAAAACCGCCAGCCGCCGGAATACCGCCTGCTCGGCCTCGGCCAGCAGGCCATAGCTCCAATCCAGGGCGCCCTGCAACGATCGTTGCCGGGCCGACGCGGTGCGGGGACCGCCGCTCAAGAGCCGGCAGCAGTCGTCAAGGCGTGCCTCGATCCGCGGAATCGGCAGGACGCTGAGCCGGGCCGCCGCCAACTCAATCGCCAGGGGGATACCTTCTAGCCGGCGGCAGATCCGCGCTACCGCCTGAGCGTTCTCGGCCGTGAGGGTGAATCCGGGGCGCCGCTCCCTGGCCCGCTCCAGAAACAGGATTACGGACTCCGCGGCTTGTATGTCCTCCGGGGCCAATGGTTGCCGATTGGACCCGACGGAGGCGGGCACGGCCAGCGGCGGGACGGGATAGCCAACCTCGCCTTCCACCTCCAGGCGCTCGCGGCTGCCGGCCAGGATGTGCAGCCCAGGGCAGGCCCGCAGCAGCGCCTGCGCCAGATTGGCGCAGGCGGCGACCACATGCTCGCAATTGTCCAGCACGAGCAGCAACCGCCGGGGAGCAAGCCACTCGACCAGGGTGGCCAGAATAGGTCGCGTAGCTTCCTCGCGTAGGCCGAGCGCCGTGGCCACCGCCTGGCCAAGCAGGGGAGTGCCCGCCTCACTCGTCCCTCCCACGGCACCCAATTCCACCAACCAGGCCCCATCAGGATACCGGGCCGCCAGACCGCTCGCGGCGGCGATCGCCAGGCGGCTCTTGCCCACTCCGCCCGGACCCACCAGGGTCACCAAGCGACGGCGGGCGAATAGGTCCAGTACATCCGCCACTTCGCGGACTCGGCCAATCAAGCTGTTCAGAGGGATCGGGAGGTTTCCCGGCAGGCTGGCGGGGTTCGCGGGCGGGACCGGGGAAAGGCGTACCGGCGCCGCGCTTTCCTCGGCCGGTGCTGTCTGGCTCAGTCGCCCGTCGCGAATGGCCGCCGCCAGGGTCGCGGTTCGGGGGGCCGGCGCCTGCCCAAGATCGGTGCCGAGCGCCCCCTCAAGGGTCGCGTAGAGTTGCAACGCTTCGCCCTGGCGCCCGTCCGCCGCGTACAGGCGCATCAGGCCGCGTGCCGCCCATTCATGGCAGCGATCGTGCGCCAGGATTGCCGCCAGCCAGTTTTCGCTCTCCCTGGGGTCAGACTGGTCCAGGCTCAATCGAGCGCCAATGACCAGCAGGACGAGATATTGCTGGCGTAGTTCCTCGCGGCGGCTGATTACCCAGTCGTCATAGAGCATGTCGGGCAGATAGTCACCGGTGTACAGGGCGCGGGCCAGCCGGCAGCCTGCCAGGTCACGGGTGGTCGTGGCCGCCGTGGCCGCGTGGTCGAAGGCCGCCGCGTCCAACCAGCCCTCCGCCACGATCGGGGCCGGGCGATCGTCGCCGAACGGGGCCAGAGACAGCACATCGCCGCTCGCGTGGAGATACCCATCCCCCGCCTTCGGGCCGTTCAACACTCCACGGAGTCGATGGGCGGTCACCCGCAGATTGTTGGCGCCCGCGCCCGCGTCCGCCTCGGGCCACAGGGTCTCGATCAAGGATTCTCGGTGCAACCGATAGCCAGGCACGCCAAGCAGGCAGGTGAAGAGCGCGGCCACCTTCCGGCGCGACCAGGAAGCCGGCGGAATAGGCTGGTCTCCGCGCCAGACCGCGAACTCACCCAGCGTCCGCACCTTCAAGGGAAACTTCGTCACGCTGGGAATCTCCAGATACTCGCGGGCTCGGTGGTAAGAGCAGTATACGAATGATGGCCGCCGGGCGGGAAATCCAGGCCCTCGGCCGGCGTACCGCCAGGAACAGCGCGGTAATGGCTGGGTAATGATCGCGGTCTAGTCTACGCAAGGGATCGCGCCGCGGCGGGCAGCGCCGACCTTGATCCCGTTACCGAGGAGGACCAGCCCATGGCGCCCTCGTCATCTCCGTGCTCCACCCCTTGTCTTATCGAGATGTACCGCGACCTGATCACCCTTCCTACCAGGTAGGAGCGGCAACGATGACTGATACGGCGCTATCTGGTTTCGCTGACGGGCGATGGGCCGCCCGTCAGGAGGCCGTGATGATGCATGCCGAGGCGCTGGCCCTTTCGCGGGCCCCGAGCGCTCGTCATCGCCGCCTGCTGGCCGCTGTTCTCGCCCGCTGGATCGATTCCCTGGATCGATTCGAACAATCTATTCACCTTCATCTCTCTCCCTTGATTTACGCCGGACTGTGGGGTGACGAGTCGCCGGCTTATCCACTGGCCGCCGCCGCTGTGGTGGCCGGCTTGGGGCAGGTACTCCTCTATGACCAGGACACTGGCCCGCACCCAGCGCCCTGGGGAGTCTTGCCCCGCGAGGAAGCTCGGGAAGTCGGAACGTTTCTCCTGTACAGCCTGCCCCGCATGGCCGTCGCCGCGTTGGAGGCGCCGCCGAACACACGGGTGACCATGTGGGAAGTGCTGGCAGCATGCCTCGTCCGGGTAACGAGAGGTCGGGACGGCATGCCCACGCCATCGCCACTCGAGGGAGCGATCGTGATGACCGCCGAACTGCCGGCCACGTTCGCCGCCCTGAGCGCCCAGTTGGCGGGCGCCGCGCCCCCGATCGTGCAAGCGTGCCGCCGGCTTGGCCACGCGCTCGCCGTGGCCGCTGAATTCGGCCCGACCCGTGAGCGCGGGAGAGGCACCACGAGCATGCCCGCGCCTCTTCCCGATCATCAGGCGCGGGCACGGGCGAGTCCGTCCGCCGTCTCGCAGGCGGCCATCTATGGTGAATGGGCCGTCGGCGCGCTGGTGGACGCGGGTCTTCTGGAGCCGGGTCGGGGCCAGATACGCGCGATGATCGAGAATCTCACAGCAGCGGAAGAATAAGGATCACGAAGTAGAAAGGGAGCTTCATCTCATGAGCCATTCTGGATCCGTTCGATTGGCCCGCCGTCTCCTCGCCATGGCCCTGCTCGTCCTGACCATCGTCCCTCATCCATCACCTGCCGGCGCCGCCTCGATGACCGTCCGGGTGGTCGGCGCTATCGGTCTGGGCGATCCCTTCGGCAGCAGCGTGGCGGCCCTGGGCGACAGCTACGCCTTTGTCGGCACCTCCACGGGAAGGACGCTCGATGTCGTGGATCAACAGCGGGGTACCCTGCGCGCCTCGCTCGACCTCCCCGGCCTGACCCCCTTCGGGATCGTGCCCCTGAACATGGATATGTCGGCGCTCACCCTTTCACCGGACAACCGGTATCTCTATGTCCTCAACCGGCTCCGGCAGGATGTGGATGTGTTTGATCTCACGGGCGCCGCGGTACCCCGCGCTATAGGGATGCGCGAGGACGCGGGCCACGCGCTGAGCCTCTCGCTGGACGGGACGGTCCTGGCGGTCGTTGGGACGCTGGGGACGACCTTCCTTGACACCCGGCGCGGCACCACCCTGGAAACGATCTCTTGGGCCTCCGCCGTCACCTGGTCGTCGCGTGCCCTGTATCTGCTGGATATCCAGGGTGCGAACGCCGCCGTGGGGGAGTTCATGGGCGGCCACCTGAAGCGATCCTTCAAGCTCCCCACGGGCACCAGCTTGACCCCTAAGACCGGAAGTCTTGCCCTTAGCCCCGACGGCGGCACCCTCTATGTGTTATGGAACGGGCTGCACGCCATCTCACTGGCCAGCGGGCGGACTACCGCGAACCTCGCGCTGCCGTTCGTCCCCGCGTATACCGGGCTGGCTATCGCCCCCAATGGGCGCCAAGCTATGATCTGGGCCCCTTCCTTCGCGGCCATCCATGAATCTCCCTCCACGACGCCCGGCTACGTGGTGGTGACCGGCGGCTTCGTGGGCGGGGGCATCCAGCCTATTGCCCTGCCGTCGTTGCGGCCGGTGGCCGCCGACACCTCGCTGCGGGCCATCGATACGCCGCATGAGGTTGCCTATTCCGGCGACAGCGCCCGCGCCTATGTGGCAACCGATCACACCCTGGCCGTGGTGGCCACCGGAACCCTGGGGACCGACCGGGAGCCCAACGCGCGAGTGGCGATCCCCGGGCTTGCCACCGGCCCCGTGGTGAGCTGTAGCTCCTACGATGTCGCGGGCACCTGGTCCTTCACCGCCGCGGCGTACGCCACCTTTGGCGCCGGCACCGGTCCTGTCACCCTGGCGCAGAGCGGCACCGCCCTGAGCGGGACGCTCCAACTCTCCGGCACCACCTTCACGCTCTCTGGTTCGGTGCAGGGGCCCGTGGTGCGTTTCAGCCTTACGGCGCCCGGCCAGGTGAGCAGCGACTACAGTGGGACGATTTCCGGCGACGAGCATTCAATCGTGGGGAGTGATGGGGTGATGGTGGGCACCGCCCGTTGCGGCACGCCCCCCGTGACGAGCGACGGCTCAGGCTCCGGGAGCGGCAGCGGCGGCTCCGGGAGCGGCAGCGGCGGCTCCGGCGGTGATACGGCCCCCTGCAATGCCTGGAGCCTCAGCGGAAACTGGAGCTTTACCGCCTCTCCCACCAGCCAGATTGGCCAGGGCACGGGCCAGGCCACCTTCAGCCAGAGCGGCGGCGCGCTATCCGGGACCATGCAGTTCAATGGGCTTGCCTATACAATCAGCGGCACCGTGACTGGGACTGATGTCAGCCTTACCTATAGCGCTCCCGGCCAAATCGCGACCACCGATCAGGGCACTCTGAGCGCGGACGGCAAAACGCTCAGCGCCGGCCAGGGTACCTTCCAGGGAGCGGCCGCCTGTACCGGCAAGGGATAGGCGGCGACCGATCAGGATGTGGACAGGTAGTAGAGGTGGAGCGGAGCGCCGAGGTTGGCGGAAAAGGGACGTGAGATGAGCGGGATACCAGCACAACACGGGTCGGATGGGCCCCGACCAAGCCGCCAGGCACGATTCGCGGTGCTCGCCCTGCTTCTGATCGCGGGGATCCTGGCTCGGGCCCTGGGTATGGCCTCCAGCCCACCCATTCTCAGGGGACTCTCCAGCTCCAGTTACGCGCACGCGGCCGGACTGGCGGCAAACGCCACCCCGATTGCTCCGCCTCCCCCTC
>DATLQX010000277.1:0-10710 GCA_035534995.1 Chloroflexota bacterium
GGGCACCACATTCGTGCTGACCCTTCCCCTCAGCCTCTCGGTGGTGCGTACTCTGGCGCTCCGCGATGGCAGCGCCACCGTCGCGGCCCCCATCTCGCAGATTGAAGGTATCCATCTGGTACGGGCGGAGAACATCGCCAAGCTGCCCGATCGCTCGGTGGCCCTGGTGGATGGGCGCACCATTACCCTGCTTCGCCAGGGGCTAGCCCAACCGCTGTCCCTGGAGGAGCGCCTGGGCGGCGAGAGCGTGGTGGTCGTGGAAGTCCGGCTCTCGGCGGAGCGTACCGTGGGCTTCCTGATCGACGAGGTGCTTGGTGAAGAGGATACGCTGGTCAAGGCCCTGCCGCGGTATCTCCAACACCGCGCGGCGTTTGTTGGCTGCAGCGTGAGCGATAGCGGACGGCCCTATGCCATCGTGGATTTGCGCCGGCTCGCCGAGGAGAGTATCACGGCGCGCGTGGGTTCCTCCTCCGGGCCGGCCCGCTTGCCCGGCTTCTTCGGGCTGGAGGCGGCCGGCCCCGCGCCTCTGATCTTGATCGTGGATGACAGTCTGTTCATGCGCCGTTCCCTGAGCGATGTCTTCGTGCTCGGCGGCTTTAGGGTCGAAACAGCCGAGGACGGCGAGGCGGCGCTCTCGGTGATCGCGCGCGTGGGCATGCCCGATTTGATCACCCTGGACATGGAGATGCCGCGGATGAACGGGCTGGAAATGCTCTCCATCTTGCGGCAACTTCCGAGTGGCCGACAGGTTCCGGTCTTCATGATTACCACCCGCGGCCAGGAGCGGCACCGCAAGGCCGCGTTGGCGGCGGGGGTCTCTCGCTATTTCATCAAGCCGTTTGACGGCGAGGACGTCCTGGCCGCCGCGCGCGAGGAATGCCGCTCTCCCGTCGCGGCCCATATCGCCTGAGAAGAGGGAGGGAGGTGAAACACCATGCCTGAGGCACACGTCTATCGGGACCGGCTTGTCGTCCTGGAGGTAGGTATTCGGCGCCTGGCGCTGCCGCTCTCCGAGGTGGCCTATTTTGCCCCGGCGGCGGAACGGCAAGCCGTCCACGACGGCCCTGGTTGGTTGGCCGGCATCCTCGCCCGCGGAGCGTCGGATACCTGGCTCCCGGTGATCGACCTGGCCGATCTGTGGCACGATGGCTCGCTCAGGGGAACGCGAACCCGGATAGTTGTCGCCACCCATGCCGGGGTCGCCCTCGCGGTGGAGAGCTATACGACCACGGCGGTTGCCCTCCCGATCGTCCCCTTGCGGCCGGCGCCGGGCGTATCCGCCCTCGGCCGCGCCGTCCTGTTCGACGATCGGCCGATTCCAGTCCTCGACCCATGGCATCTGGTAAGCGCCGATCAATGGCAATCACTCAAGCTGATCGCGTAGGCGCGCGAGGTTCTTATCCGGGCATGGTGGGAACGAGCCTACCACCCAATCGAACAGATAGGTCGGATCAGTCGGATCGGACCGGTCAACAGGAAAGGCAAGAGAAATGGCCATATTGGTAGTTGACGACGACGCGGCCGCCCGTGAGTTTTCCCGCGGCTTACTGGAGAAGTCCGGTTTTAGCGTGATCGAGGCGGCGGACGGGGCGGCCGCCATCGAACGGGTGGACAAGACGATGCCGGAGTGCATCGTGCTTGATCTGGTGATGCCCGGCCTCTCCGGGTTCGATACCTTGCGGGCCTTGCGTAAGAGCCATGCATCGCTTGCTCCGGTGGTGGTGCTAACCAGCATGGATGGCGGCGGCACCCGCACTTACGCGATCAAGCTGAACAAAGCCGACGCCTTCGTCACCAAGGCTGAATTGGAAGACCCCACCAACGGACTGTTGGCCCAGGTACGCAAGCTCACGCGAGCGTAACGGCGGGGAATCAGCGCCCATGTTATTGTTGTCTGAGAAGGAACCGTGCCATAGGACAGCAAAACAGGGGATTGAACGTGAAAAGCTGGAGGGTGGGAAGCCCGCGTCGAAGCATCATCGGGATCGTCATCGCCCTCTCGATTCTCGGGTTACCAGCAGCAACCGGCGCGACCGGCGCGATCGCGCGGGGAGCCCCGCGCGCGGATACCGGCCACCCTGCTGACCATCCTGTCTCTTCATCTCCCGCCGCGCCTTCCTGCCTGGGCGCGCACGACTTGCTGGTGGACCATGGGGCGCCAACCCTCCCCGGCGGTACCTACGACCACGTCTGCATCCTGCATGGCAGCGTGGTCTCGCTCTCCCCCGGCGCCGTGTTGCGGGCCGGCGAGTTGACTATCGACAGCACCAGCGCGCTCGGTGCCGATGGATCGCCGGGTGGTCGGCAATATGGAATGACTGATTGCGCCGGCTTTGGTAACGGGATGCCGGCGGGCAGTCCCGGCGGCACGATCACGATCCTCGCTCACGACGCGGTGGTGCTGGGACGGATCAGCGCCGACGGGGGCGCGGGGGCGAACGGGCACGAGACCCCGTGCGCCAACTATGTCGACCCCGGCGGAAACGGCGGCCATGGGGGCAGCGTCACCTTGAAGGCGGTCGATCTCACCCTGACGGGGACGATCCATGCCGGGGGCGGCGCGGGCGGACCCGGCCAACCGGCGGGGAAGGGCGGCGCCGGCGGCACGGTGCTGATAGCAGTGGCGCACCCTTCCGCCGCCTGGACCCCGCTCCTCTCGGCGGCCCCTGGGAAGAATCCCGCCGGCAGCTCATCGGCGACAGCCGGCGTGGTGAGGGCGACCACGCTGAGCGCGGCCGATCAGAGGCAGCTCCCTGCCGCCCCGCCCCCACTCACCCAGCGGATTGGCGCCGCGCCGGCGCGGGTACCGACGCAAACGCCGGCGGTCTTCGGCGTCGGCCTGCCCTGTGGCGCCGGTGACCTGACCGTGGCGAGCGGCGCCTCGATCCACCTCCATGGCGTGCACAGCTATCCGCATGTCTGCATCCAGGGCACGGTGCTGGCCGAAGACCAGCTTACCCTGCTGGCCCAGACCATCCTGATCGCACCCGGCGCCTTGATCACGGCCACCGATACGATGGGGCGGGCAGCGCCTATTTCTCCCACCGATCCCTGCGGCCCGAATCACGATCTCCCCCGATCCGGCGCCGCTGGGGCAGCGGGTGCCGACACCTTTGGCGGCCCAGGCGGCAAGGGAGGCTACGGGGGCGCGGCGATCACCCTGGTGGCGAACCGCATGCTCTTCGCCGGCCGCGCGGTTACAAACGGGGCCGCGGGCGCGAATGGGGTGGATGGCGGCTACGGCAGCCCCAGTTCCGGAGACATTCCGCCCAGCCAGGGCGGGGCCGGCGGGGCCGGCGGCGGCATCTCGTTGGTCGCGTCCGAGCTACAGCTCACCGGCACCTTCTCGGTCCTTGGCGGCACCGGGGGCCGAGCGGGGAATCCGGTCAACGCCGGAGCCTCCTACCAGGCGCCCTTCGCGCCGCGCGGCGCTTCTGGGTGCGTGCGGGTGTTCGCCGACACCCTGCGCGCGCCGGCGGGCGCCCTGGCCATTCCGGGCACCCTTTTCTACGGCCATACGCTGCCCGTCGATCCCGTACCGCCTCCCAGTCCAGCAAGCGAATGGTACAGTGCGGCGACCATGCATACCCTCCGCCCACCGTTCCTGGCCTTCTGGCAAAAACATAACGGGCTGGTCATTTTCGGCTATCCGCTCAGTGAGCCGCTGGTTGAACAAGGCCAGACCGTGCAATACTTCGAGCGTTCCCGGTTGGCGGTAATCGGCGGGCAGGTGACGATCAGTCCGCTTGGTTCGCTGCTCACGGCGGGCCGTTCCTTTCCTCCCACGGCACCTTTTGCCGACACGGCCACGCGCCAGTATTTCCCCGCCACCCGGCACTCGCTGGGAAAGCCTTTCCTGGACTACTGGCGGGCCCACGACGGCGCCGCGCTCTTCGGGCCGCCAATCTCGGCGCCGTTGTCCGAAGCGAATGGTGACGGCAGCGGCCGCGTCTACCTGGTGCAATACTTCCGCGACGCGCGCCTGGAGTATCATCCCGAACTACGCGGCACCCGTTTCGTGGTCAGCATCGGGGCGCTGGGCCGCGAGTATCTGCGCCGGAAGGGTTGGCTATAGGGTGCGATTCCCCCTAGTTTCAGGGCCTGGAATGCCGATACTCTAGACAGGATGAGCCCCGAGGCACGCGCCACCACCGCCTGCCCGCTCTGCGGCGCCCCCACCGACCGCCAGGTGCTGGAGGCCGCGCGCTGGTTGGCGCCCGAGGTGCTGGCCCGCCTGGCCAGACGCCTGCCCGGATGGCGGCGCGAGGCCGGCGCCTGTCCCTCGTGCGTGCAGGAGGCCACCCTCTTCACCCTCCTGGAAGTGGGCCAGGCGGCCCTACGAACCGGCATCGAGGAGATCTGGCTTCGCACTGCCAGTACCGCGTTCGCGGCCCTGCCCACGCCGCTCCGCCTCCGCGCCGATCCCCGATACACCGGCTGGGGAGTCACCATTGCCCTGATCGATTCGGGGTTTTACCCACATCCGGACCTGACCCAGCCTCATAACCGGATCCGTGCCTGGGTCGATGCCGCCGAGGAGCCCGTCCGCGCGCTCAGGTTCGGCCACGGCGAGCGGCCCCGGTGGCCGGGGTGGGATCGGCGGGCGCCCGAGCAATGGCATGGATTGATGACCAGCAGCGTGGCGGCGGGGAATGGGTGGCTGAGCCAGGGACTCTACCGTGGGCTCGCGTGCGAGGCCGACCTGGTCCTGATCCAGGCGCGCGACGAACGGGGCCATATCAGCAACGGCTCGATCGCCCGGGCCCTCCGCTGGTTAGAGCGAGAGGCGGCAGGTCTCGGAGTGCGGGTGGTTAACCTCTCGGTGGCCGGAGATCCGACCCGGAAACTCCACGGCAACCCAGTCGACGCGGCGGTGGAGGCACTGACGCGCCAGGGTATCACCGTGGTAGCCGCCGTGGGGAACGATGGCGAGCGCCGGCTGGTCCCGCCGGCCACGGCGCCCGCCGCCCTTACGGTCGGCGGCCTCAACGATCGGAACACGTTCGACCAAGATCAGGTGGAACTCTGGCACTCCAATTATGGCGAGACCGTGTACGGCACCCTCAAGCCGGAGTTGGTGGCGCCCAGTATCTGGCTAGCCGCTCCTCTGCTCCCCGGCACCGCGGAGGCGACGGAAGCGGCGGCACTCTTCGCCCGGCGAAGCGAGGGCGATCCGGAGGTGGAGGAAGGGATCCATAAGGCCAAACTGGTGACGCCACACTATAAACATGTGGATGGAACCAGTTTCTCCGCCCCGTTGGTCGCGGCAACCGTCGCCTGCATGTTGCAGGCCAATCCGCGCCTCACCCCAGCCCTCATCCGTCAGATCGTGATCGCCACCGCCCGCCGCATTCCCAGCGCCTCGGTTGAGCGGCAGGGGGCCGGGGCGCTGGATCCCAGGGCGGCGGTCAAGTTAGCCCTCCTGGAGCGGCATGGCCGGCTGGCCCAGACCCCGGTCACGCCCCAGGTCGTGGGGGACGGCGTGATCTTCATCCTGCACGAGCATGACGTGGAGAAGGTTGAACTATTTGGCAGTTGGGATGGCTGGCGCGCGCCGGGGAAGGCAGCCGAGGAAGTGGAGCCGGGCCTCTGGCGGGCCGTCATCCACGATCTCGCGCCCGGT
Source organism: Chloroflexota bacterium (assembly GCA_035534995.1). GTDB lineage: Bacteria > Chloroflexota > UBA5177 > JANWHV01 > JANWHV01 > JANWHV01. Next base: position 5,624 of record DATLQX010000277.1, read on the forward strand.
CACTATCAGTACAAGTTTTTGATCGACGGGGCGCGCTGGCACGATGACCCCGCCAATCCTCGGAAGGCCCGCGATCAACACGGAGGATTGAACAGCCTGGTCATCGTGCCTGAGCCGGATGCCGGGAAAAGGCGGCCAGAAGGCCGCGGCTAGGCGGCCATCACCCACCAGCCACCCCGGTCACCGACGGGGCGCGGCGGTAAAGAAGGCAAACTGGTTGCCGGATGGATCGGTGAAGCGCGCGAACCAACCCACGCCGGGAATCTCCATCTTCGGCTGCACCGTCGCGCCCCCATGCGCTTCAACCGCCGCCAAGGAGGTGTCAATGTCGTCGGTGGCGAGATAGATGAGCGGCTTACCAATGGTCCCGGGCATCGGACTGGTAGGAGCGGTGCTCACGAAGCCGCCGCCAGGGCCGCCCTCGGCCGTGAATTGGGTATAGTCGTAGGTCGGATCGGTTTGCAGTTTCCAACCAAGCGCGGCGGCATAGAAGGAGCTGTCGATGCCGGGGTTCGGCAGCGGAATCTCAATGTGGACGATGGGGTGGGATGCCATGCGCGGCGCCCTCCTTGCTACTCGTCGCCCCGCTCCCTTGAGCGGTCGGCGACGTCCATCTATCGTAGGACGGGTGTTCTATCGTGTCAATGACGTTTTCCCGGAATCTCGACCACAGAACGCCAGAACTCCCCTGTATGGCGAGAGCGATACCCGCGGTGCCGCTAACCTGGTACCGTAGGTCGAGGGAATGACTCCTACCCTCTTGACAGAGGTTGGCAGTCCGATAGGATCATGGTAAGGTCCAGACACGGCGGACGCGGGAGCGTGGATTCTCGCCTACCCGATGTCTGGGCATGATGAGGGGGAGCGGGGAATGCCATTGCCGGAGATCTGGAGATTGGCGGTCATAGCAGCCGGCGGCAGCGGGAACCGCGCCCACATCATGCACCCGCGCTCGGGAGCGGCCTAGTGGCCACGATTGAGTTTCCCGCCGTTGCCCCGTCGGGCGATCACACGCCGCCCGACAATCCCGAGGAGCAGGTGCCGCCACCGGCTCCACCCCCAGCCGGCCCCGCCATGGATCCGGATGCCGATCAACCAGGGGAGCCCGGCGCCAGCGAGCCGCCAGATGCCCGGATCGATGGCGATGCCGGGAGAGCCGGCCCGGCCCCGAGCCCCGAGGAAGGGGACAGCCTGGAGCAGGGTGACCGCGTTGACCAGACAGACACCGCGGACGAGGCGTCCGCGGAGCCCGTCAAGGAGGAGCCGCGAGCCGCGGCCGCCGAGGTGCTCGTGGTCGAGACCCCCACCTGTCCCTTCTGTGGCGCCCCCTCCGCGGCGGAGCGCCCATTCTGCGCGGTTTGTGGTCAGCCAGGAGCCCCGCTGGCCGAGGGTACGTTGCTGCATGGTCAGTATAGAATTGGCGGCCCACTGGCTATCTCCAATACTGGCGCCGTGTATACCGGACGTGACGAAAAGCATAAGCGCGATGTCGCGGTAAAGGAGTTGTTGGCTCCCCCGGGCCGCACGGCCGAGGCGGGCGCGGCGCTGAGCGAACGCTTCCGCCACGAGGCGCGGCTCCTGGCGCACCTCAAGCACCCGTGCCTGCCCGAGGTACTGGACCACTTCCAGGCGGAGGGCCGCTTCTACGTGGTGATGCCGCTTCTTCCCACCCAGAGCCTGCAAGTCACGATGTTTCAGCGAGGGCGCGGATGGGGAGAACAGCAGGTACGCCAGTGGGGAGTGCGCCTCCTGGAACTGCTGGAGTATCTTGAGAACCGCCATCCACCGGTGGTCCACGGGGAGATCCTACCCGAACACCTGATTCTGCAAGACGATGGAACACCGTGCCTGATCGGCTATGGGCTGGCCCCAAGGCTGGGCCTCCGACCGCTGGTGACTCTTCCCGGACAGCTGATCGCGCCGGCAGCCGAGCCGGCACGGGGCAAAAAGAAGAACAACGAGAAGAAGGAAGGGGCCGCTGGTGCCATGGCGCCTCGGCTTGCCGCCACCCCCCGTGATGATCTCTACGCGGTCGGCGCTACCTTGCATTCGCTGCTCACCGGCCGTGATGTCTTCGCCGGAGCGGAGGAGAGCGGGGCGCCGTTCCCCCCCGTCCGCATGTTCAATCCAAGGGTCAGCGTTGGCTTCGCCGAGGCGGTGGGAGACGCGGTGGCCCAGGATCCACACCGTCGCTTCCTCAGCGCGGGAGCCATGCGGGCACATCTCCTCCAACAGGGCGCCGGGGTCATACCTCCCGCCGGGGCCGGATCGCCGGGCTCGGGCCGCTCGCGCGTTCCCGCCGTGGCGCTGGTAGTACTCGTGCTGGCCTTGATAGCCGCGGTCGTGCTCTACGCGCACGAAAACGCCGGTACCACGAGTCCCGGCACGGCGGTAGTGGGGCAGCATGAGATGAATCCCCTGGTGGCGGCGGTACCGGCCCCTACCGCCTCGCGGACCATTCGCTTCTCCGATACCTTTACCGCACCCAGTACCCGCTGGCCAAGCGCCGGCGACGCCTACGTGCGAGGCGGCCTGCTGTGGTTGGCGGATCGCCAGGGAACCATCCCCCTGAAGGTGACCCGATCCGCCTATGCCACCGGGCCGGCGGGCTTCGTGCTCCAGGCCACGGTGCGTCTCGCCGAAGGCCCCATCGATGCCCCGTACGGGATCGTGGCGGCGGATCACGGGTCAAGCAGCGCCGAGAACCTCTCGTTGCTGGTGCGGGCCTCCGGCCAGTGGGCGCTTCTCCGCTACCAGAGTGGAGTCGCCGTTCCCCTGGTGAATTGGCGCTCCAGCAGTGCCGTGCGCACCGGCCATAACGCACCCAATGAGCTACGGCTCACCCTCCAGAAGGGCGTGTATACGGTGGTGATTAATGGACGGAAGGTTGCCGGTTCCCTTCCGGCCGGCGCGGACGGTGCTGGGCGAGTGGGACTGGCGGCCGGGCCGGGCGCGGTGATTGCCTGCGACGGCCTCGCGGTTGACCCTGGACCGCCGGGCCCTGGGCTGGAGGAGGATTTCCTCGATAATCATCGCGGGTGGGTTCCCTCGTCGGCGGGAGCACCATTGTTTCACGGATCAATGCTGCGCCTGAGCACCGCTCCCACCCAGCCGTGGCGTCTCGCCTCGACGGCCCGCGCGAGCGCGCCGGCGGGAGCGTCCAGCTTCAATGCCGAGACGATGTTGCATGTGTCCGCCGGCGCGGGCGGAGTGGTCTTTGCCCGCGGCTCAAACTACAGCCTGGCAGCCGTGGTAGGGATCGATGGGCGGGCGCGCATCGTGCATCTGGGACCGAAAGGGACCGGCACGCTGATGGGGCCGGCTCCCAGTCCGCGGATCCGCGTCGGATACGGGATGAATCTGGTCCGCGTGTTGGTGAACGACACACACGCCACTCTCCACGCCCAAGTGGTGATCAACGGCGGTACGGTGCTTCGCTACGCTGGCCCGGCCAAAGGACTGACCCGATCGGTGGCTCTGGCGGCGGCGGGGCCGGGAGCCACGGTCACCTTCAGCGCCCTGCGCATCGCGCGGTAGGGGTCATGCTGACCACCCACGTCCACACCGGGGATGGTAGGCGGCTGACCAACATCCCTCCGGCGGAACTGCCACCCTATCACGCCGACCCCACCGCCGCGATCTGGGTCGATCTGGAAGCGCCGACCAGCGAGGAATTGGCGCAGATTGCGGGTACCTTCGGACTTCTGGACCTCACGGTGGAGGATTTGCTCAAGCAGGGCCAGCGGGCCAAACTCGAGGCATTCGATGGGTACAACGTCCTGATCATGCATGGAATGGGCTTCGATCCGGTCACGCTGGAGGTGGCGACGCCGGAGTTGGATATCGTGCTGGGCAAGAATTTCCTGATTACTAACCATGACCAACGGCTGCGCGACATCGTGCACGATCCTCAAGGGGCCGATCATAGCTGCGCCCAGCTTGCCAAGAGCTCCACCCTGGTGCTGTATGGGGTGGTAGACCGGCTGGTGGATGGCTATTATCCCGTGTTGGACCTCATAGACGACGCGATCGAAAGCGTGGAGGAACGGGTACTCAGCATCCCGTCGCCGGATACCCTCAATCAAATATTCACCCTCAAGCACTCGCTCAGCACCTTGCGTAAAGTGATCAGTCCGCAGTTGGAACAGTTCAATCGGCTGATTGCCCGCGAGGATGCGGTAATCGACCCGAAGTACGTCGTCTACTTCCGCGATATTTACGACCATCTGGTCCGCAGTTTCGAGGTAGTGGACTCGTACCGGGATCTGATGAGCAGCGCCATGGACGCCTATCTGTCCATGACCGCCAACCGCCAGAATGAGGTGATGCAGCGCCTCACCCTCTTCGCCACCATTTTCCTACCGATCACCTTCGTCACCGGTCTCTTCGGGCAAAACTTTCGCGACATGCCGCAAGTAGAGCACGACACCGGATATCTCTGGTGGATCATCCTGGCCCTCATGGTGATCTTCAGTGTCGGCCAGATCATCTACTATAAGCGCCGTCGCTGGCTCTAATCGTCCGCCAACTGACAAGAGTTACACTGGGGTGGGGGCTTGCCCTGGAGCGGGCGAGCATGCCTGGACTGGTCTACGACTGCCGACTCTCGCGGAGCCTCGCCAGTTCGGCCTCCAGCGCGGCAGCTCGCGCCTCGGCCGCGTCCGCCCGCCGTGCTTCCGTGGCCGCCTGGCGCGTGGCCTCCATCGCTCGACGCGCTTCCGCCTCTCGCGCCTCGCGCTCCAGACGCATGGCCTCCGCTGCCTGGCGGGCGACCTCCGCCGCTTGGCGAGCCTCGGCCTCTCGCGCCTCGCGCTCCAGGCGCATGGCCTCCGCCGCTTGGCGAGCCTCGGCCTCTCGCGCCTCGCGCTCCAGGCGCGCTGCCTCCATCGCTCGACGCGCTTCAGCCTCGCGGGCCTCCCGCTCGAGGCGCGTGGCCTCCGCCACCCGGCGGATTTCTTCCGCCGCCTGGCGCGCGTCCGTCGCCCGCGCCTCGCGCTCCAGGAGCCACTGCCGTTGAGCCAGGTGCAAGGCCGCTTGCAACTCCTCGCCGATGGGCAGCAGGTTGCCGTTGTGGTCCCGGAAGCGGA
>DATLQX010000278.1:0-3265 GCA_035534995.1 Chloroflexota bacterium
GGGGGAACGACTCGAAGCGCAACTCCAGGCCGGCATCCTCCAGCAGGCCGATCCCGCCGCCCTCGCCGGGCCGCGCCAGACTGTCGGTAACCAATACAGTGGGCATGGCTGCTCCTTATTCTCTATCAGCAACGAGTATACCAGCCGGACGACCACCTCCCGTGCGCGAACGTCCCGGCGCTAGAGCACCTTTACACTGCCGCCCGAGGCATGCTAGTATGCCAGCCAATGACACGGCGTCTCGATATATGGGAAAGACATGGAATGAACGGGGCAATGGCCGGGTCAGGCGAAACCGAGAAGCGGGATGTACCCAGTGGAACGCTTGAGCGCGGCCTTGCCATCCTGGAGTTCTTCGCCGCGCGGGGCGAGGCATCGGCCCCCGCTGTCGCCGATGCCCTGGGAGTGAGCCGGAGCGCCACCTATCGGATCCTTGACGCCCTCCAGGACAAAGGCTTTCTGGAACTGAATCCGGCCAGCCAACGTCTCCGGCTGGGGGTCAAGGTCGTGGAACTGGGCATGGCGGCGTTGGTTGGGGTCGATGTGAGCCGATTGGCCCCCTCGTATCTTCGGCGCCTCGCGGAGCTAACCTCGGAGACGGCGCTGCTCGCGGTCATGGATAGCGACTCCATGGTCTACCTCCATCAGGAATTAGGGCCACGGGCCGTCAAGTTGACCGGCACGCCCGGGAGCCGCCATCCTCTTCATTGCACCTCGCTGGGGAAGGCTTTCATGTCGGCGATCCCCGACGATGAGCGCCGCGCGCTGATCGCCCGCCTTGATTTGCGCCGGTTTACCAACACCACGATTACCGATCGGGCAGTGCTCGAGGCCGAGCTGATCCGAATCCGAGAACGCGGCTACGCCATTGACAACGCCGAGGGAGAAGACGGGGTTGCTTGTTTCGGTGCGCCAATCTTCGATCATCGTGGCGTGCCAGTCGCGGCGATCAGCGTATCCGGTCCCGCCGAGCGTATCACCCCAAACGGGGGGAGGATCGGCAAACTGGTGGCAAGCACGGCGGCGGAGCTTTCACGCCGCCTCGGCTACAGTACCGTCAGATGAAGGGGCCATGGCTCAAGACAACGTCCGCGCCACCGGCACCGGCGGCTGCTTGCGCCCCGTCTCCAGGAGTGCTATAGTCCATACCACTTATCGGTACATGGAACCAGTGAATGGGACATAAGCGCGGGAATGAGCAGCCGCGGCCATTTCTCCAGGCCGGCGTCCGCGAGTTGGGTCTATACGGGAAGGAGCCATGAATCATGAAGCACCGTAAACTGGGAGAACCCGGACCGGAGATCTCGATTCTCGGGTGCGGCACCTGGGCCATGGGGAGCGGCACCTGGCCCAATAGCTGGGGTCCGCACGACGACCAGGAGTCCATTGACGCCATCCACGCCGTGTTGGACAGCGAGATCACCTGGATCGATACCGCGCCCGCCTACGGGATGGGCCACGCCGAGGAGATCGTGGGCCGCGCGCTGGGAGCCAGGCGCAAGGATGTGTTCCTGGCCACCAAGTTCGGTCTGCTCTGGGATGAACAGGGCAACACCACCACCCATGGCGTCTACGAGAAGATCATGAAGGAAGCCGAGGATAGTCTTCGGCGCCTGAATACGGACTACATCGACCTCTATCAACATCACTGGCCCGACATCGACCACCACGCGCCCGTGGAGGAGACCATCCGGGCCCTGGAGGATCTGGTCAAGGCCGGCAAGGTCCGGTATATCGGGGTCTCGAACTACAATCTGCCGCTGCTCAGGCAGGCGGTAGGGGCCGGTCATCTCACCTCGGTGCAACCGCGGTATAACATTCTCGACCGCTCGGCGGAAGCGGAGGTGCTGCCATTCTGCCGCGAGCACGGGATTGGGGTGGTGGTCTATAGTCCCCTTGAGCACGGTTTGCTCACTGGGAACATTACCGCGGCGACCACCCTGAGCAGCACTGATTGGCGATCCCGCGATTTCCGCTTCACGGGCGAAGGTCTGCGGCGGAATATGGCCATCGTGGATCGGCTGCGTCCGATCGCCGCGCGCTTGCAATGCACCATGGCCGAACTTTCCCTGGCCTGGGTCCTGGCGAACCCCGTAATCACGGCGGCTATTGTCGGGGTGGAACGGAAGGAGGACATAAACCGGTCGCTGCCGGCGACGTCCCTGAACCTTGATCCCGCTACGCTCGCCGGAATCGACGCGGCGTCGGCGATCCGCCTGGTCTCGTAAGGGGCGCGTGCATCGTAGTTGGTTTACAGACTGAATAAAATCATAGTACAGTAGGTGCAACACAAGGCAGGGCCGTGATAACGGCGCGGAAAGGAGGTGTGAGTAGCCCCATCCGGTTGCACTCGTCTCGTAATTCGTCCCTTCTCTTCTCATGGCGATGACGCTGTATGGGCCGGCTTGAACCAGCCGGCAAAGTAAGGAGAGCACCCGTGGCCGACGAGAAAATCCAGGATCAACTGGCGCAGGCGGAGCATATTAGCATCGAGGTCAGCCGGCGCAAGGCGCTGGGACTGGCCGCCAAGCTTGGGATCGGCGGCGCCGCGCTGGCCACCGGGCTGGGCGCGGAGTTCGGCGGCGATCTGCCGTCAGCCCTGGCGGCCTCCAGCCTGCCGAAGAAGCCGTATCATTTTGTCTTCGTCAATCATGTGACCACCAACCCTTTCTTCACTCCCACCCAATACGGCATTCAGGACGCCTGCGCCTGGATGGGCTGCACGTCCCAGTGGACGGGCTCTCAGAATAGCATCGTGTCCGAGATGGTCGCCGCCATGCAGTCCGCTATCGCGGCCAAGGCCGATGGAATCGCCGTGGCCCTGGTCGATGCCAAGGCTTTCAACAAGCCCACCAAGGACGCCCTGAGCATCGGCATCCCGGTGATCGGCTACAACGCCGATGTCCTGGACAGCGGGCGCCTGTCGTACGTCGGCCAGAGCCTCTATCAATCCGGAGTGAACATTGCCAACAAGTGGCTGCCGATGCTCAAGAAGGGCAGCCATGTGATGCTCGAAATCGACACCCCTGGCTCGCTCAATTTGCAGCCGCGTCTCGATGGCTACATCGCGGCGATCAAGGCCGCGAATATGGGGATCACCTACGACGTGGTTGCCGGCAGCGCCAATGCCCAACAGCAGTTGTCGCGCGTCGAAAGCTACTATCTCTCTCACAAGAGCGTGGCCGGGATGTTCGGCACCGGCGCCACCGGTACCGAGGCATGCGGCCTGGTCTCCAAGAAGTATGGTCTGGCGGCGAAGGGCGTG
>DATLQX010000279.1:0-12449 GCA_035534995.1 Chloroflexota bacterium
AGATCGGGAGAGAGCACCGCGTAATCCGCGCCCGCCACTCGGAGCTGGATCCAGGTCGAGGGATAGGCAAAGGCGAATGCATGCCGCAGATTGTAGTAGGGGACCGTGCTGCCGGCGCCTCGCGCCGGTGTGCTGGGCAGCCCCATCAGGCAGCACAGGGCCAGGAGGATAGGGATCCAACGGCGGCGGGCAAGTCCTCCTCGCATCATAGGGCCAGTGTAGCAGGCAATCTTGCTTGCCGGAGCCCGTCACGAAATCCGGCCAGACCCGTACACTGGACCCATCATGAATCCGCTCACCAGGGACGCCCGCTGATGTTGCCGCCGCCTCAATCCTCCTGCGCTGGATGGTGGTTCTCGCGCCTCTGGCGCGTCCTGCTGGCCGAACGGCCGGATCGCCATACCATCTGGCACATCGAGTATCCTGGGCCCGGCGAGGCGGTGCTCCGTCCCTTTGGCGGCCCGAATCCCCTGGGCGAGACCCTATCCGGCATCCTCCGTGATGAGGGGCCGCGTCGCATGATGCTGGCCTGGGACTGGCCGGGAGAGGACGGCATGCGTCATCTCTTGCGAACCGCCTGGGAACTGGGCGAAGTGGTCGTGCGGCCCCTGGATTGGGTGCGGGGCCGGCAGCCGCCCGGTGATCTCGCGGCCGGCGCGGGCGGAATACCGTGGCCCTTGCGCGTGCGTATCGACGCTCACGGCTGGCACGGCCAAACCCTGGAGCGGGCGGAGATCCAGGCCAATGACGGTTCCACTGGATTCCCCATTCTTTGGGAGGGATGGCATGGCGCGTTACGGGTACCGGCCACCGACCTCCCGTGCGCGATTACCAGCCTTGGCCGGCGAGCGGGTGAGGGGATTCCGGCTCTCATTCTGGCCGGCCTTACCCTCCCCTGGCGGATCGATATCGACAGGGATGCCTGGACCGCGTGGCGGCGTCTGGCGGCCGGTGACTTGCTGGACCGGCTCGGCGGCCCCGGCGGCGTCTGTCCGCGCCATGGGGCGCGCTGCCCCTGGCCGGCCACCGGAGAGGATCTCGTAGCCGGTTGAACCGGGCGCGGTCGTTGGGAATCATGGGTCACCATTGGGATCAACCGGCCTGATCCCAGCCGCCCGATCTCGCGCGGAGGTTCCGGTTTTCTCGCATCCGCCCCACTTCTCCCCACCACGCGGCGGCGTCACCAGAGGAGCACGCCTGAACGGGGACGGAAAATTCGTGGCAAAGAACGGTGGCAAGTCCCTGGTACAGGGCCGCCGAAGGGGGGTATACTGGCTCCACTGTGGATAAACGTGGGGATAAGTGGGGCCAAATGGGGATAAACCCCAGCGGGCGAGGACGATGTTTCTAGGCGAGTACACGCATAGCGTCGACAGCAAGGGGCGGCTGGCCATCCCGGCAAAGTTCCGCCTGCGCTTGGGCGAGGGTGCCGTGATTACTCGGGGCCTGGATGGCTGTTTAGTCATTTATCCCGCCGAGGAGTGGCGTGAATTCGCCGAGAAGCTGGATAAGCTCCCCTCGACCCAACCCGACGTACGGAACTACAAGCGTTTCATCTTCTCCGGGGCCACCGAATGTGATTTTGATCGCCAGGGTCGGGTGCTGATCCCCGGTTTCCTCCGCGAGTATGCCGGCCTCGAAGAAACCGCCGCGGTGATCGGCCAGTACAGCAAGGTGGAGATCTGGAGCCAGAGCCGCTGGGAAGAGCGGCGACCGCAAGAAGAAACCGATGGCGAGCACATCGCCGAGCGGCTTTCGGGCCTGGGATTGGACATATGAGAGCTGAGTCATCGGCTATAATGCGTCCTCGACCACAATCGCGAGGCACATCCTCCTCTACCACGAGGTTAGGCGATCCGGCGCCTCGGTCGTTATACTGGGCAAGGATTCATGGAGGAGAAACGGTGAACGGGGTGGAGCATGTGCCGGTGCTCTACCAGGAGACGCTGGAGGCGCTGTCGATCCGCCCGGGCGGCCGCTACATCGACTGCACCGCCGGGAGCGGCGGCCACGCGGCTGGAATACTCGAACGATCCACCCCTGATGGGACGGTGCTGGCCCTTGATACCGACCCCGAGGCGGTGAGCCGAACGGCGGCCCGGCTGGCGTCCTTCGGGGATCGGGCCCGCGTGGTACAGGCGAACTTCCGCGATCTGGAGGCCATCGCCGTCCGCGAAGGGCGCGGCGGGGTGGACGGCATTCTCTTCGATCTGGGGGTGAGCAGCGTGCAATTGGCCACCGGACGCCGGGGATTTAGTTTTCAGGAAGATGGTCCCCTGGACATGCGGATGGATCCGAGCCGGGGCCGGTCGGCGGCCGATCTGGTCCGCGACTTGAGCGAACGAGGATTGGCTGACCTCTTCCGTCGCTACGGCGAGGATCCGGCGGCGGCCAAAGTAGCGGCAGCGATCGCGCGGGCCCGGACCCAGGCGCCGATCACCACTACCGGCCAGTTGGCCGAACTGATCGCGCGGGTGAAGGGTCGGCGCGACCGGATTCATCCCGCTACCATGGTGTTTCAAGCCTTGCGCATCGCCGTGAATGGCGAATTGGAGAGTGTGGAGGCGGCGTTGCCGCGGGCGGTCAGCCTGCTGCGGCCTGGAGGGCGTCTCGCGGTGATTGCCTTCCATTCCCTGGAGGATCGGATCGTCAAACGGTTTCTCCACGAGGAGGCAAGAATATGCAGGTGTCCCGCCAGCCAACCGATCTGTACCTGCGACCGGCAGCCCGCGCTCCGGTTGGTGGGGCGCCACGCGATCCAGGCAGGCCCCGCCGAATTGCACGCCAATCCTCGGGCTCGCAGCGCGCGCTTGCGCGTGGCGGAGCGCCTCTGTTACCCTGTGCGGGGTGGATGAACGGAGAATGAAGCGCCAATGAGTCTCTCCACGGGAACGCGCCGCGCGAGCGGAACGGTTCACACGCAAGTTGACCAGACCCAGGCCCCTTCCGGGCAGGTAATCCTGTTCATCGCGGCCGTGCTGGTCGCGGGAATGACCTGCGTGCTCTACCTGTGGCAACAGAGCCGCATCGTCGCCGCGAACCAGGACATCACCAATCTCAATGCCCAAATGATCACGCGGGAGCAGCAACTTGCCGACCTCCAGGCCCAGGTAAATCGTTTGCAAGCGGTCACCCACGTGGTCGCGATGGCCAACAAGCTCGGGATGGTGCAGGGCAACTCCTTGCAATTCAAGCAAGTGACTGTTAACGAGAGCGGTCAGCCGCCCGTCGTGGCCTCGCTGAGCCCCAACCAGGAATCCACCGTCGTCCTTCCCGCGACCAACGCCGCGATCACCTATTGGTGGCAGGATGCCTGGGACGGTATGTTCAGTTTGCTGCAATGAGACGGCGTATCGCGCGCCAGGGCTGGCGGCAACTGCTTGTGTTGTTGGCCATGTTCCTGATCTTCGGCGATCTAGCGAAAAGCCTGGTCACGTTGCAGGTCATGAGCGCGGGAAACTCGCGGTATCAGCAATCCTATGCCGCCGATGTAGCGGCGCCCCAGACCGAGAAGCCGCCCCGTGGGATCATCGTGGACACCAAGGGTGCCCCGCTGGTTGGGACGGTCACGGTCTATAAGCTGGCTGCGTCGCCCCCCTACGTCACCAAGAAGGCTACCACCGCGCGGTTGCTCACCGACGTGTTGTTCCCAGTCCGCCTCCCCTCGGGAAAGTACGCCCACGATGCGAAGCGGATCCAGAAGGCCCATGATACCTATCTCGCCCATTATCAGGCGCTGCTGGCCCAACTGAACTCCGGCTATAGCTACGTGTGCCTGGCCGGTGACGACAGTTATACCTGCCCGGACAAGGTGGATATTTCCCAGGACACCGCGAACACGATCTCCAACCTGGTCTTCCCCGGCACCACCACTCCGCTTTCGGGTCTTTCGCTGGAGCCGAGGGATCAGCCGACCTATCCCAACGGGAGCCTGGCCGCTCAGGTGCTCGGGTACGTCACCTACGATTACCGCAACCTGACCCCGGTGGACGCCGGCCAGTATGGGCTCGAACAATACTATGACAGCCTTCTCCGAGGCATTCCCGGCCATGTCAATGTGCGGCACGACACCAAGGGGAATCCGATCCCGGTAGGCACCGGGAGCACCGCCGCCCCCCAGCCCGGCGCCACCTTGCATACGACGATCGATAGCTACGTGCAATGGCTGGTCGAGCAGGAACTGGCGCGGGCGGTCAAGCTCTACGGAGCCACCGGCGGTTCGATCATTGTCGAGCAGCCGAAGACCGGGGCTATTCTCGCCATGGCCTCCGTCCCCAGCTACGATCCCAACCACTGGCAGCAGATCGTGAACCAGCCCAAGGGCAAAGGCGGCAAGACCACCAATAGCTTTCGTATCTTCACTAATCCGGCGGTCAGCCAACAATACGAACCCGGCTCAACCTTCAAGGCGTTTACGGTGGCCATCGGCCTGGACAGCCATATCTTCAATCCTCAGACAAGTGTTTATGACTCCGGCACGCTCAAAATCGACGGCATTACGATCCGAAATTGGTGTCTGGATTCCTGCTCGTTTGGCGGTATGGAGAATGTGAGCAAGATGCTCCATTATTCCTCCAATATCGGGGCCGCCCAATTTGGCAATATGATTCCCTCGCCCACCTGGTATGACTATCTGGCTCGGTTTGGTTTTGGCCAGCTCACGGGTATCGATCTGGCGGGGGAGATTCCCGGTGACTACCGGAAACCAAACGGCGACAAATCCGGCATTCTCTGGGTGCGCTCGTACCAGGACACCCAGGCATATGGACAAGGGATCGCGGTCACCCCTCTACAGCTCCTCAACGGCTATGCCTCGCTGGCGAACGGTGGTTGGCTGATGGTGCCGCACGTCGTCCAGTCCTACACCCTCAATGGGAAGACCACGATCATTCAGCCGCAGCGGGTGCGACAGGTGATCAGCAGTGATACCGACGCACAGATGAACGATATTCTGGTGCATCAGGCGATCGGCGGCGAGGCATGCCTGGCCCTGGTCCCTGGGTACGACGTGGCGGCGAAGACTGGGACCGCGTCAATCCCTCAATTTGGTACCTATAGCAACAACCAGACCATCGCCAGCACCGCCGCCTATGCCCCGTATGAGGATCCGCAGTTCGCCATCCTGGTCAAAATCGACCGGCCCTACCTCCAGTGGGGCTCCGAGACGGCGTCGCCGGTGGTCAAGGACATCCTGCAGAAGCTCTTCGACTACTATAAGATCCCCCCCGCGACCAACCCGATCCAGCCCACCACCGCCTGCCACGGGCCGGACTCACCCTGAACCTCGTGGACCGACCCACATGCCTGCCTCACGCCTGACCCTGGACGCCCTCCGTCGTTACGTCGCGGAGAGCGGGGTCGGACTCCTCCATGGCCCGGAGGGACAATCCGACTGGAGCGCGCCCATCGGTCCAGCAGTCAACGATTCGCGCGCCGCCGGGCCGGGGGCCTTTTTCGTGGCCCTACCCGGTGAGCACGCGGACGGCCGCCTCTTCATCCCCGACGCGATCGCCCGCGGGGCGCGCGCGGTCATCTCCGGCAGCCCGCCCGGCCCGGGCGCTTCATCCGTGGTGAGCTGGGTAGTTCCTGATCCGCTGATTGCCCTGCAAGGCTTCGCCGCCTGGTGGCGCGGGCAGTTCCCCGATCTCCTGGTAATCGGGATCACCGGCAGCGTGGGAAAGACCACGGCCAAGGACGTGATCGCCGCCGCTCTGGGCCGCCGACTGCCGGTCCTGGCCAGTCCTCGAAGCTTCAACAATGAGGTTGGCCTACCCTTGACCCTGCTCTCCCTGAGCGGCGAGCACCGGGCAGCCGTTCTGGAAATGGGCATCTATGACGTGGGAGACATCGCCTTCCTGGCCCGGATCGCCCGCCAGAACGTGGGGGTGGTGCTCAACGTCGAGGCCGTGCATCTGGCCCGCGCCGGCACCATCGAGCGGATCGCCGAGGCCAAGGCGGAGATGATCACTACCCTTCCCCCTGGTGGAATCTCGATTCTGAATCACGACGACCCGCGGACCCTGGCCATGCGCACCCAGGCACCGGGGCCGATCCGCACCTTCGGCTATGCCGAGGGGGCCGACTGGCGGGCGGTCGAGGTCGAGGCGCGCTCGGACGGGATCCGGCTCACCCTGGTCCACGAGGGACGGCGCACCCCCATCCGGACCGCTCTCCCCGGCGCCCATCATGCTCATGCCCTTCTGGCGGCGGCGGCGGTGCTGGAGACGGCGGGAATCCCGATAGATGAGATCCCTTCCCTTCTGGAAACCATTCCGGCCCAGGCGGCACGGCAGAAGTTCCTTCCCGGACGTGACGGCCGGCTGATCATCGACGACAGCTACAATGCCTCGCCGCTCTCGATGCGGGCCGCCCTCGATCTCCTGGCGGCTCAACCGGGATCGCGCCGCGTAGCCATTCTGGCCGATATGCTGGAGATGGGCGAGATCGCGGCGGAGAGCCATCGGGCGATCGGAGCCTATGCCGGCGTGCGCGCCGACCTGGTGATCGCGATCGGTTCTCAGGCACGGGAGATAGCGGCCACCGCCGGTGCCGGCGCGGAGTGGTTCGCGGACAAGGCGGCGCTCCGCCCCGCGCTGGCGGGCTTGCTGCGCGAAGGAGATACGGTGTTGGTGAAAGGCTCGCGAGGAATGGCCCTCGAGGAGGTGGTCGGTTGGCTGCTCCCTCCTACATAGTAGACGGTCAACCTGCATTGCTTGCCTGGAGCGCAGCCGATCCTCGACCGCAGTCAAGGGATCGGACCAAACGAGTGCGACGGGGATCAACCCATGCGGCCTGATCTTGCCTTGGTCGGAGGCGCCGGGCTCTGTCTCGCCGCGGCGGCGATTGGGGTGGCCGCGATTCCTAGCCTGATCCGCGGCCTGGTCTGGCTGGGGGCGGGAAAGCAGATCCGGGCCGAGGGGCCGGCCAGCCACCAGAGCAAGGCCGGCACCCCCAGCATGGGCGGCCTGATTTTCGTGGGGATCATCGCGCTGCTGGCCCAGAGCTTTCTGGCCGAGCACGATCCCAGCGTGGCCGTACTGACCGCGGTGCTCCTGGCCGCCGCCGCTCTAGGCGCCTACGACGATCTTCTCAGCTCGGCCCGCTTCCGCAAAGGCGGACTGCGGGCCCGTCCCAAGCTGGCCTGGCAGGCGGGGATCGCGGCGGGGGCGGTGATTCTGGAGAGCATTGGTCCCGGTCTGCCGCCGCAGCATATCCCCGGTCTGGGCTCCCTCTCCGCTGCCTGGGCGGTCGCCCCGCTGGCCGTCCTGGCGATCATCGCCACCGGCCACGCGGTGAACCTGACCGACGGACTGGACGGCTTGGCGGCCGGGACGAACTGCATCGCGCTCGCCGCCTTCGCGGTGATCGCCTTCAGCCAGGGCCAGAGCACGATTGGTGCCTTCTGCCTTCTGGCAATCGGCGCCCTGGCCGGCTTCCTCTGGTACAACGTCCACCCCGCTCGCCTCTTCATGGGCGATGCCGGCTCGCTGGCCCTGGGATCGCTGTTGGGCGGTCTGGCCATGATCACCGGCCAGATCGTGGCCCTGATCCCGATCGGGGCGGTCTTCGCGGCCGAGGCGCTTTCGGTGATCATCCAGGTAAGCTATTTCAAACGCACGGGCGGCAAGCGGATCTTCAAGATGTCCCCGCTCCACCACCATTTCGAGCAGCTTGGCTGGCCGGAAACCCAGATCGTGCAGCGTTTCTGGCTGGCGGCGGTGTTGGCGGCGGTGGTGGGGCTGGCGGTGGCGCTCTACGGGTAGATCGGGCGCTCGAAGGTCTCCAGGACGTCCTCCGGCAGCGGCGCGTCGAAATCATCCGCGATCCAAGATGTTATCATTACAGCATGTGTGATAGGTCGCGGGGACGGGGCACGATGCTTATACAAATCCAGCTCACCGAGGACCAGGCCAAGCAGCAAGCCTCGGCGGTGATTGGCCGGTTCGTGGATTGCGAGGGGAAGATCGATGTCTCGGAAAATCACGATGCATATCTCGACGAAGCCTATTCGGCCTGACCCCGAACCGGCGGCAACCAGTTAACCGATCAACCGAGAGGGACCAATGCCCGATCCGGTGGCCTTGATCTTTGGCGAGGAGTATCGCCGTACCCCCTATACCTTCGGCCCTTCCCATCCCTTGCAACCGATCCGGGTGGAGTTGGCGGTAGAGTTGATTCGCGCCTCCGGGCTGCTTGAGACGCCGGGCGTCCGGCTGATTCCGCCCCGGCCCGCCAGTGAGGTCGAACTGGGCGCCGTCCACTCCGCCGCGTACATCGAGACGGTGCAAGCGCTCAGCCCGAGCGGAGACGCCTCGCCCGGTGGGGAGCGGCGGGCGGCACGCCACGGCTTCGGCTCCGGCGACAATCCTTCCTTTCCCCAGATGCACGAGGCGTCGGCGCTGGTGGCCGGCGGCACGGTGGTGGGGATGGAGGAGGTGATGGAGGGACGGGCCCTCCATGCCTTCGTCCCCGCCGGTGGCCTGCATCACGCGCATCACGACCGCGCGGCGGGATTCTGCGTCTATAACGACCCAGCAGTGGCGATCCGGGCCGCGACCGATCGCTTTGGCGCTCGCGTGGTCTACATCGACGTCGATGCCCACCATGGGGATGGCGTGCAGGAGGCATTTTATCGCGACCCCAGGGTGCTGACCATCTCCATGCATGAATCGGGCCTGTATCTGTTTCCCGGTACCGGCTTCGTGGAGGAGTTGGGCGAGGGCGCCGCGTATGGGACCAGCGTGAACGTGCCCCTGGAACCCTATACTACCGACGTACCATTCTTGCGCGTGGTGGAGGAAGTTATACTGCCGCTGGCCCGTGCCTTCCGGCCTGACTTGATCGTGACCCAGTGTGGCTGCGACAGTCATTGGCTGGACCCGATCACCCACCTTGCCTGTAGCACCGCGATCTGGCCTGTCCTGGGCCGAGCGTTCCACCGACTGGCGCACGAGGTCTGCGGCGGGCGCTGGCTGGCCACCGGCGGCGGCGGCTATGACCTGTACAGCGTGGTGCCGCGTGCCTGGGCCATGCTCTTCGCCGCCATGGTGGAGCAGGCGCTGCCTCACGAACTCCCATCCGCCTTCCTGGCGCTACGCGCCCACCATGCCTCCCATCCGATGGCCACGAGCTTCCTGGACGAAGAGCTAGTCAGCTTTGGCGAGGAGCGAGACGCGAAAGTGGCGGCGGCGACCGAGGAGACAATCACGCGGGTGCGTGAGTTGGTGTTCCCTCCATCAAATATGAACTTTGACAGGAAACGATGATCGCTCCGGCGCCAATCCCGGTCTCGGATCACTTCCTAGCGGCTGAAACCGAACGCACCCTCAATGACTTCTCCTTTGCCTGGGAAGGACTGAAAGAGACGGTGCACGACCATGGTGACCTGTTGATCCGCGCCTTGCCCGAGCTAGGGCCGAATCTGGCAGGCTGGGTGGTCCGCATCGCCATTGAGCCGTCAAGGGTGGAAGCACGGCTTGACGATCTCTGGCCGGAATACGGCGAACAGCGCTTCCGCTGGCTCATCGGCCCAGGCACTCAACCCTCCGACCTCACCGAGCGGCTCCTGGCACGTGGGCTCACCGTGCTCACGGAATGGGATGGCCTTGCCCTGACCGACCTGGAGGTGGAGTTCCCCCATAATCCGGATATCGTGATTGAACCGTTGCATGAGGAAAACGTGGAGGAGTTCGCCGCGCTCTTCGCCTCCAGGGGGCCGGCGGTTCAGGAAAGCCAATTGGCCAACGCGCGGCGCTACCTGAACCGACCCCAACCAGAGGTACGGATCTCTTGTTCCCGCCTCGATAGCAGGATCGCCGGCTATACAACGCTCCGCCTGGAGCCGACCGGCGTGGCTTACCTGCGGCAGGCATTCACGGCGCCGGAGTTTCGCGGCCGCCATGTCTACCTGACCGGAGTCGCGCACCGGCTGGCGGTCGCGCGGGAGGCCGGTTGCACGGCGGCGGTGCTGCAGGCGGTAGCCCAAACCTCGTCCCCAATACTGCGAAAGTATGGCTTCAGCAAAGTGAGTTGGCTGCGGGCCCTGGGCCACGCACCGGAGTCGTAGCCGCCCTCGTGCTACACTTTCAGGAGCGCCATTTCTCCCATTCCACATCCCCACTGGAGGTTCACCCATGGAATACCGCACCCTGGGCGCCACTGGCCTGAAGGTCTCTCCCCTCGTTCTGGGCTGTATGATGTTCGGCCCGCGGGGTAATAACGACCACGACGATTGCATCCGGATCATCCACCGGGCTCTCGATGCCGGGATCAACTTTCTCGATACCGCCAATGTCTATTCCACTGGGGTTTCGGAGGAGATCGTGGGCAAGGCGCTCAAGGGACGCCGAGATGAGGTCGTACTGGCTACCAAGGTGCACGGCGAGATGGGACCAGGCCCCAACGATCGCGGGAACAGCCGCGGTCACATCATGCGGCAGGTGGAAGCCAGCTTGCGTCGCCTGCAAACCGACTATATTGACCTCTACCAGATTCACCGCCCCGATCCCGATACCCCCATCGAGGAGACCTTGCGGGCCCTTGACGATCTGGTCCACCAGGGAAAGGTCCGCTATCTGGGCTCCTCCACCTTCGCCGCTTGGGAACTGGTGGAGAGTTATTGGGTGAGCGACCGCGCACATCTGGAGCGCTTCGTCTGCGAGCAACCACCCTACAGCATCCTCTCCCGCGGGATCGAACGCGATGTGCTGCCGGTCTGCAAGAAATATGGGACCGGGGTGATTCCCTGGAGTCCCTTGCATCGTGGCTACCTTTCGGGCCACTACCGGAAAGGTCAGGCGCCGCCTCCAGAGTCACGAGCGGCGCGGGATCGCTTCTTCGACCCTCTCGAATCGCCCTCGGGACAGCGGAAGCTGGGGATCGTGGAGGAACTGCTGCCCCTGGCCGAGGAGCTAGGAGTGACCCTGGCCGAGTATGCCCTGGCCTGGACCCTGGCCAACCCGACGATCACGGCCCCAATCATTGGGCCGCGGGTGATGGCGCAACTGGAAGGGGTGCTGCGGGTGCCGGAGATTCACCTTCCGGCCGAGCACCTGAAACGGATCGACCAGCTTGTGCCGCCCGGCACGGATCTCTAATCCTACAGCGACCCTTTGGTCTTTGCAGTTCGGTGCGTTTCCATAAAAGGAAGATTAATGAAGATACACAAGCCCTGGTTCCAGATCGTGGCGGCAATCGTCGGACTCACGATCGTCGGACTCCCTGGAGCAGCGGCGGCTTCTTCCCAGCGATCGTCGCCCACGTTTCCGCAACACTCCTCTGACCGGGCGGCGGCGCCGAGTAGGGCCGCGGACGGGCGGTTCTTTATGGGACACGGCGGAGCCCTGAATGGCCCATTCAGCCTCCAGGGCGGGAAATACGAGATTACTGTCTGGGCCTACTACAACTCCGCCTACGATGCGGGCAACTCCGGGACGTGCTTCTTTACCGGGTATCTGAACGGCATGGAACAGCCACGATTCGTGAGCCTGGGAGCGGGTGTGCCGGTCCTCGCGAGCGCTCCCTATCATACGGCTCTAGCGGTCACATTCCCTGCCGGCCACTACAAGATCATGGTCTCGCCCGTCTCGAACTGTGACTGGAATATGACCATCCTGAGCCGTGGCCAGACCGTCCCCGCCATTGAGATCGTAGGGGTTCAGAGTTATCTCCAGAGCGGTTCCACCTTCACCCCCACGACCGTGGTGCATATGGGCCAGTCATACGCCTTCTCCGTGTTCTATCGCGTCGTTGGCGCCATAAAGGCCAAGCCGGCGGGCACGTTCACCCTTCTTGAGCACGCGGGTTCCCCCCAGTCCTCCCCTCTCTATGCCGGGAAAGATTTCTACGGCTTCAAGCAGATGGCTGTCAATGTGGTGTTTTCGCGAAAGGCGCACGACACGCCGGGCCCTGCCGTGGCCAGATTCACCATCACCGCCGGCAAGCTCCATGTGAGCGAATCACTGCCCTTCACGCTGGCGGGCTAGGACAGGTTGGCGCAGATTTCCATGCAGCTGTACGGGCACCGGGTACGCACTGGATGATGGGTGCCCCTACGAATCGCCAAGACATTTGGGTCCTCCCGCACTAATCCTGAGCGAGGGTGCCTGTTCAGAGAGGGAGGAGCGCGGTTTCCGCCGCGCTCCTCCCTCTCTTCGATCCGCGGCCAGGTTCAGGCCGACCGTACGATATCCACATCCTCCAACGGCTCGGGGAAGGCCAGGGCCGGCTGGACCCGGAGGGCGAGGGCCACGGGCGCTGGCATCCACCAGTTCCAGCGTCCCAGCAGCGAGACCAGGGCTGGGACCAACAGCATGCGGATGATCGTGGCGTCCAGAATGATCCCGGCGGCCAGGCCGGTGGCGATGATCTTCAGGCTGACATCGGGGCCGGAGGCCAGGGCGGCGAAGGCAAGGAACAGAATCAGGGCCGCGCTCGTCACCAGACGGCCG
>DATLQX010000280.1:0-7656 GCA_035534995.1 Chloroflexota bacterium
CCGTGTCAACGAGAGCCAGGGCCAGAAAGGCATCGACTGCGTCATCCAGGTCATCAGAACCGGCGTCACGCTCAGCCGTCAACAGCGCGACGCTCTCCGGTGCCCGACCGATGTTTCGCAGTGAGCTGGCCATCTGGATCACAGCCCGGCGTCGACGCTCACCCCGCAGTCCAAGCGCCAATGCCTGCCGATACAGCGGCACTGCCAGATCAGAATGGCCGGTCGAATCCAACGACGCTGCGCGTTCGAACGCGGCCATCGCGTTGTCAGTGGGCAGCTCGGCCGCGACTTCTTACATCCGGGCAAGGAACGCTTCCTCGCTGTAGTCATCAATGGACGCCCACAGATCCGCTATACGCTGTTCCCACGCCGCGCTAGCATCGATCATCACCACAGCATAACGCATCTGACCGATCGTCAGCCATCGGATTCTCTGACAGATCCAATCCATGGCGCCCCAGTTTGACCGCAGCAAGAGCGAGGGGCGCATGTCACTCAGTACAAAGAGGAAGGTCGGCCAGCGATCGGTCTGGAAGGGCACATGGCCCAGATCCGCGAAGAGACACCCCGTGCTTTCCGGTGAGCATCGTCGGTCCTTCCAGCTAGCCCGGCGGTTCCGCCGCACGCCATTTCCGCTGTTGCCTCCCGCTTGCAGAGTAATAAGTGAGTGAGGGTGAAATGCTTGCGGTGTGTGGAGGGCGACATGGGAACCATCGGCATCCTGCTTCTGGTCGAGCTGGTACTCTATTTGCTCGGTGAGGACAGGCCAAAGGATATCCGTGCGTGAGGAGGAATTGACCATGTGCGGCAAGCAGTGTAGGTACCCTCGGTGCGAGTCAGTGCCGAGGGCTTTTTTGTTGCTCACTCGAGGCGCTCGACGTGCTTGCCGTCCGCGCCCCTGGTGCGTGTGGTCATGCGGACCAGCGTTGTACTTCCGATGCGCCCAACCGCAATGGCCGCTACGAGTGTGCCGTACCGATCGGCTGGGACCGCCATCCGCGGATGTAGGGCTAGTATGGATCATTCCGCGCCCCAACCGGTCGGACGATTCGATAGGGCGATTGCATCTTCCGCGGGATTGCGGCAGGGTGAGTGGGGGGGTGATATTGGGGAGCACTGGTCCCAAGGAACGAGGTGTGCTAGCTGATAAGGCTAACCACCCCTATACATGGCTTTTCTCGCGACGTAGCCGTAGCCCCCAAATGGTGATCGGTTAGGTTCTTTTACGGAAGGCATCGGCGCCTCGCCAGCGGCTCCTGGCCGTGTAGCCATTGATGATCTGGCCATCGGCAAATTTGGCATCGCCGTATCTCTCCGCATCTACCGCGCCGCCGCTTACTGCCGTGCTCGGCCCTCGTCTTTGGCGGTGTAAGCGAAGTCCGGCCCAAGGTCTGGGGGGTGCGTCGCTTGCGCCGGCCTGATTGACACGTCCCCTGCTTGTTGAGTTGGCGTTCGCACCCCCCACCTTTGTTCTTCCCGCACCTGCCGAGAGTCGCTCCCCTCCTCCTCTGTACGATGCGCTACCCTGACACCATCTTGGTCGCTTGGTGCGCGTCGGTCGCGCACCGCCAGCGACTCTCAGACCACCCTGCCGCAGCGAAGGGAAGGAGCGATGACCTATGTGCGCGTCTACACGGGGCCGGACGGCGAGTCACATCTGGAGGACGTGGCCGTGGCACTGGCGCCGACGGAGGTATTCCCCGGCCTTCCGCTCCTCGCGGTTGCACCGCCGATCCCGACCACAGCCTTGATCTTGGTCCGTTTCCCCGAGGAGGCGCACGCCGCGGGTTGGCGGCGTCCGCCTTGCCGCCAGTTCGTCATATTCGGGGCGGATATCGAGGTGGAGGTCAGTGATGGCGCGGTTCGACGGATCAGCGCGGGGAGTCCGGTGCTTTTCGAGGATACGATAGGGAAAGGGCACAATACGCGTGTGCTCGGCGCGGGCGAGACCCTCGCGCTGTTCCTGCCCCTGGCGGACTGAGCCCGTGGGGCAGCCGGCGATGGCCGGCTACGCCGTCATGTGCACGATTGATAGCACCACCGAGGGCCGTCAAGGTATCGGCTTCAACCAGCTGTGCGCTCGCCTCGCGCACGCGCCGAAACCGGCCGTGGTGGTGATGGAGGACGTGGGACCACATCCGGACCACTCCTGCCATGCGGGGGAGATTATGACCTCGGTGATGAAGCGGTTAGGTGCGGCGGGTATAGTGACGAACGGATGGGTTACGCGATGTCCATCAGGTGCGCGTCCTCGCGGACTTCCAACTCTTCTCGTCCGGCCTGGTGGTTTCGCATGGGAATCCCCTCTGCCTGAGCGTGGGCGAGCCGGTGACCATCTCCGGACTGCGGATCAAAAGCGGGGATCTCCTGCATGGTGACGTGAACGGGGTCGTGATGATCCCGAGTTCCTGCGCACCGGAGGTGCTGGCCGCGGCGCGGCAGGTGCTGGCCCGCGAGGAAGATCTGCTCCGCTACATCGCCGGCCCGGACTTCCGCCTTTCGGAGACTGGCGAGTTCCTGCACTGAAACGGTCCTGGTCCGCACCGGGACGAGTCGGGAGGCTTGCGTAAAACTGGCCGGTCACCGGGGCTAGAGGCAAGACGACGTATATCGGTAGTCCCGTGACGGTCGCTGGCGGTGAGGGTCGCTTGGTTCGGATGCAGGAGGGGCGGCTGGCTCCGGTACTGCCTGCGGACCAACGCTCCAAGGTGAGATATCGCATGCGCCCCACGACCACCCCACTCTGTCCTCAACCGGCCGGACGGAAGCGCGTCTTGCCGCGCGGCCTCACTGCGTCCGGGGTTTCAGCGGTGTGCCCACCACGTGCTCAAGGAGCACCATGGCCTACCTACAGCCACTGACCACATAGGCGATGCAGGCCGCGAACGGGGCAGCGCGCGTGACGCCGACGAGGCGGCGCATAGAGCAACCGGCACTACCGTCGAGCGATTGGGAATGAGAGACATCGGCGCATATCACCGATCAGCGAATGCGAAATGCGATCTATTTGCCGATCGCACGCTCTTCTTATAGCCTGTCAGGTAATGTTTTGGAGACATGCACAGTTGTGCCCAGAGGCGACCGCTGCCCCGGATTCCAGATCTTTTTATGAATGTCTATAGCTGTCGGCGCCGCAGCAGTGCAGGAGGCCGCACTTACCCCAGCGACGGGGAGCAGCCCGCAAAGTCATTGCTGACTTGGTCGGTGTGCTACCGGCCGCTGGTTGTGAGGCCGACAGGCGCTGGATTGCCGGAGGAATATCTTCCCTTAGAAGACGGGTGTATGTTGGCCAGGGCCAGCTTGTCTCTTTGCCAGTAGGCGGACCCGCGGAAGCCGTCTCAGCGGTACGAGACAAATTTGCGCCCGCCCCCTGTGTATAACGCAAGGACCGGCCAGCCATTGCCTGTCTATACTGATGCCCTAGCTGTCCCGTAGGGGCGGGCGTGGTAGCGAGGATCGGGTAGACGCGATGATCAATTGGCGGGTGGCGAGTGTTCCAGCACTGAAAATCAATCCCTTGGCAGCCTTGCGGGGAGTCCATTGGAGCTGGCCGCACGCCAGGGCATTGCCCAGGGCTCAGGCGGCTCGGCGGGACACGGTGCCGTGGACCTGGGTCGACCTGGGTCGGATCGCGCTCTTCACCGCCGTGGTAGCCGCCAGTGGGGCCCTGGCTCTCGTGCTCTTCCGGCTCGGCCTGTCGATTGGTTTCGCGGTGGCCGAGGGTATGGGCATGGTTCGCTCGGGCACCTTCGATCATCTGTCCGCCGTCTACGGGCCGTATAGCGCCGCCGGAACGATGCTCCTGGTCGGAGTCGTGGTCTATGGCGGCCTGCTGTACGCGATCCGCCGCTACGCGTTGGCCCGCCACGGCTCGTCATGGAGCACCTTGGGCTTCCATCGCCTTCCCTGGCGGCGCGCGGGGAAGATCGCGGCACTCTTCATCCCCGTCACCCTGGGTGGAGTGGTAATCATGCACCTGGAGGCAGCGGTACTCGGGCCATTGCCCGCCAACCCGCAGCCCACTCTGTTGACGCGCGGAATGCCGGCCCTGCCGGGAAACTTCGTAATGCTGTTTCTGCTCCTGGTGGTGATTACGCCCATTGTCGAGGAGACGTTCTTCCGCGGCTTTCTCTACAAGTTACTCCGCAATCGGCTCCCCATGTGGGTCGCCGCGTCGCTGAGCGCGGCGGCGTTCGCCGCCGCGCACGGAGAACCCAGGCTCTTGCCGTGGTTGTTCTATATGGGCATTGTCTATGCGCTACTGGCTGAGCGGACGGGATCCCTGTGGTCGAGTATTCTCATCCATGCCCTGGCTAATGGCTTGGTAACCTTCACCCTGGTGGTGGTGCTCTCCGGCTGGTAGGGGTGTTAGGGTAGCGGTTCAGGCGCTGACCGCTGCCTCCTGAGCCGGGATGGGGGCAGGTTGCCCGGTCACGCGCGCGGGCTGGTACGCGGCGAACAGGGTGCTGACCAGCATCTGGGCTTCCCGTAGGTTGCGTATGCCTTCGTGCCGGTGCACGTCGGCGCGCACCTTGGCGAATAGGGCCCGGAACCATTCCGGGTGATAGGACGAGTCGGAGAGCCGCTCGCCATAGAGCAGCACTTGCTCGCCGCGATCGGACCGAATCGAGAGCTGATTGTCCTCGATTTTGATGGTGCCGCGCGTACCGACGATCTCACCATCATTGGTCCGGTTGCTGGAGGCCCAGGAGAGCACGATTCGCCCCGTCGCGTTCGGGAAGGACAGGTCCAGCTCCGCCTCATCCTCAACCGGGGCGTGCACGGGTTGCACGGTGCGGATCTGGGCCCGCACGGAAGTAGGGTCGGCGCCTATCCACCGGGCCATTAAGTAGAGCTGGTGCCAGCCATGGTCGAGGACGATGCCGCCGCCGGCATAGCTGGGATCGGTTCGCCATCGAGGCTGCCAACTGGCCACGCCCAGGGCGCAGTCCGGCCGGAGGGTGCGGAGGGTGACGTGGCGCACGTCACCAATGGCTCCCTCGGCCACGGCGGCGGTGACCAGGCGATGCAGATCGGACTGGATCCAGCTATTGATCGTATAGACCTGGGAGCCGCTTTCAACCTGCGCGTCGGCAATGGTGTTGTAGTCTACAATCGAGGCCGCGAGCGGTTTCTCGCAGATGATCTGACCCACGCCGGCGGCGCAGCCGGTCAGAATGCTGGGGGTGTGGTCGTGCGGTGGGGTGCAGATGTCGAGGCAATCCACGTGAGTCTGGCGGAGCATGTCGGCGCAAGTTTCATAGGCGCGGGCCGCGGGAGCGGCGCTCACCGCGGCGACCCTCCGCTCCAGGCAGGGATCGGCGATCGCCACAATTTCCACGCCAGGGAGGGCTTGCCAGGCGGGGAGATGGGCGGATTCAGCGATGCGGCCGTAGCCAACTAGGCCAACGCGGTACGTCTTCGTGCTCATTCGTTTGTGGTGTCCTTCAGAATCTCGTGCGCCCTTGCCAGCACACTGCCTAGAATCTCAATGCCGCTCGCCGCTTGCTCATGGGTAATGACGAGCGGCGGATTAATCCGTAGCGCGGAACCGCTGGGCATGACCAGCAACCCTTGCCCCAGGAGGGCGACGAACAGCTTCCGCATCTCCTCCCTGGCCAGAGGCGCGCGAGTGGAGTGGTCGCGAACCAGTTCGATTCCCAGGAGCAGCCCCTTGCCCCGTACTTCGCCCACCAAGGGCAGATCTCGGGTGATTCGGCGAAGCTCCTCCAACATGAAGGTACCAACCTCGGCCGCGTGCCGATCCAGCCGCTCCTCGCGCAGGACGCCAATCGTCGCCAGGGCGGCGGCGGATGCCAGGGCGTTGCCTCCGTAGCTGGAGCTGTTCCCGCTTGGTTTGGCCCATGGTTCGGCGCGAGCAACCTCCTCCCGGGCCGCCACGCCGCTGATCGGGAAGCCATTGCCGAAGCCCTTCCCCATGATCAGGATGTCCGGCTCGATGCCGTCCTCGTGCATGAAACCGAAGAAGCGGCCGGTTCTACAGAAGCCGGTGATCATTTCGTCAACGATCAGGAGCGCGTTGAGGTCGCGGGCGGCTTTCTGAACCTCGCGCAGGAAACCAGACGGGGGTACGATATTCCCACCCCGCCCTTGTACGGGCTCCACGATGATCGCGGCAACCTCGCGATTGCTACCATGCTCCACCGATTGGCGGAGGAAGTCGGTACAGGCGCGCGTACAATTGCCGCCGCAGGCGAAAGGACAGCGGTAGGGATTGGCGTAGGGAACGGCGTGCGAGCCAGGGGACGGGAGACCATAGCCGGTTTGTTCGCCTTCCGAGAGCGGCCGCGTCCCTTCAGTCTTGCCGTGATACCCGCCCCAGAAGCTGACCACCGTCGATTTCCTGGTGGCGCAGCGTGCCAGACGCAACGCGGCCTCCACTGCCTCGGCCCCTCCGCTGTAGAGCTGTACACGGGACAGGTGGCGGGGCAGGACTTCACGGAGGGTTTCCAGAAGCTGGACCCGCGGTTCCGAGGTGAAGCTGCCGGCGGTAATTTTCGCTGCCTGATCGGCGATGGCCTGGGCGTGCTTGGGATGGCCATGGCCGATACTGCATACCCCGATTCCCGCCATGAAATCGATGAGCGCGTTGCCGTCCACGTCAAAAAGGATGGCACCTTCACCGTGAGAAAAGGAAACTCGTGCCCATTGAGTGACACTTTGCAGGCCAGGAGCGATCACCTGGCGCTCGCGCTCCCAGAGAGCCAGTGAACGAGGGCCCGGAACCGCGGTTACCAGGTGTGGAAATGGACCCTGCATTGTGACTCCCTAGCCTTCGCCGGCCCCGGAAATTGCGGCGCCATGGCTCGCTCGGCGGGCCGATGGCCTTGCCCGCCGGCGCCGATCCAGCGCTTCGATGGCTGGGCCCCTGAGATGCTGGGTCGCTACCGACCCGCGTTCCGCGGACGCGCCCTGTACCATAAGAAGCGCAACGATCCACCCCTGATCGCATGTGAACGTAACACGCGCGTTCCTGGTGGTCAATGAGGAACCTTGTTTGGAAACAGTATGACGGCGCAGATTCTCGGGGCAACATTCGTGGGTGGCGGGGCGGGAGCGGCCTCTCGTTATGGAGTGGGCCGCCTGGTGAACGCCCGCTACGGTGGTGAGTTTCCGCTTGGTACTTTCCTGATCAATGTAACGGGCTGCCTGGCCCTTGGGCTCCTCGCGAGCCTGTTGGCCCGCGTCTCTCAGGAGGCTGCGCTTCCGACCGCCTTGCTGGCCACGGGGTTTTTGGGCGGATATACCACATTCAGTACGTACGCCCTCGAAGGAGTACTGCTCTACCGCGACGGGCGCCGGCGGAACGCGCTCCTCAGCACGCTAGGCTCCGTACTCGCCGGCCTGCTCGCGGCGGCGGCGGGGGCGGGCGTGGCAGCCCTGGTGTAGGATAGATGGAGGCGGGTCGGTGCCAAGAGTGCTGATCGTGTTCCTTGGCGGTGGCGCCGGTGCAACTTTGCGTGCCGTACTACTGGCTGGGCTGAATTCCTGGGGCGCCACCAGCCCGGTTCTCCTGGTAAATCTGCTTGGCGCGTCCGTACTTGGTTTCGTGTATGTGCTCGCGGACGAGGCCGGCCTTCTCAGCTCGCCCGCTCGGCTGTTTCTGGCGGTTGGCGTGCTCGGCGGCTTCACCAC
>DATLQX010000281.1:0-30026 GCA_035534995.1 Chloroflexota bacterium
GGCCGCGAGGTGTGGGCCGCGCGCCCGAGCGTTTCCAGACGGAAGCGGAGCACGCCCGTGTGGGCGATCACCACCTCCAGCTTGGTGGGCTCCCCCACGATCGCCGCGATCGGTCGCGACTCAGGGGTGAGCCGGCGAACATACTCCATCACCCCCTGGAACGTATGCTCCTCGTCCATCATGGCCGCCACCACCACGTTCACGGGCATCTCGTGGCGGTGCTCCCGCAGCGCGCGCAGAGTGATCAGCATGGCGGCCAGCGATCCCTTGGCATCGCAGGCACCGCGTCCGTAGACTTTGCCGTCCTCAACCGCGACCGATCGGGCCCGGTCGGTCATCTGGCCGAACGGTACTGTATCGAGGTGGGTCACCAGGGCCAGGGTAGGACGCCCAGGCACGCCCAGATCCACAATCACGTTGTTCCGCCCTGGGCGAACCTCCTGGGTCTCGGAGGCGAATCCCTCGGCCCGCGCCCACTCCGTCACCAGGTCACCAACCGCGCCCTCGCCGGCGCTACCCGCCTCCATGCCGGGATTGACGCTGGGCACGGCCACCAGGGAGCGGAGGAGATCCACGATGGCGCTTTCATCTATCTTCAGGCTCATTGGGGCCCTTCCCCGGCTCTCACATCAAAGAGGGAATCGGCCCGCTGCTCGGGCGGGAAATCGCGTGCTACCCAGGGGGCTGGCGGACTGGCCGCCATCCGTGGGAGAAGGGCGCCGTTTACATAGGTGGCCGTGTTGGCCAAGCGGGTGCGTCCCGATCGGGCGTGCATATGGATGTCGTGGAAGGTATATTTGCCCTCCTCCAGGCGAAACAGGGCAATGTCGGCCGGCGAGCCGACCGCCAGCCTCCCCAGATCGGGACGGCGCATGGCGGCCGCCGGACGGGAGGTGGCGCGGGCAATCACATCGTACAGCGGCATCCCCAGGTTGAGGAACTTCGAGAGGGTGGTGGGGAGATCGTACATCGGCCCCAGGGCGGCCAGTTGGTGAATGTCGCTGCTGATCACGTCCGGCGGCATCCCGGCCGCCAGCATGGCCTCGGCCGATCCGTAGCTAAAACTCCCCGTCCCGTGGCCCAGATCGAGGATCAGGCCCTGTTCCCAGAGTCTCCGCATGAAAGGAAGCACGGCGCCCTCTTCGTCTACCAGCCTATTGGGTTGGCCGGTACAGCAGTGAGTGAGAATATCGCCGGGGCGGAGATATTCGGCGATCTCGGCCAGAGTTGGCGGGGCCAGGCCGATGTGCACCATCAGAGGCAGATCCACCTGGTCGGCCAGCCGGCGCGCTCGGCGCAGCGGCTCGATGCCGGTCCCCATGGTCGTGTCGCGGTCAATCCGGGCCTTGATTCCTAAAATCAGGTCGCGGTTGCCTTCCACGATCGCCGCGCCCATCTCCTCGTCACAGTAGGCCAGATTACTCAGCTCATTGGTGCGGGCTACCAGGCCGATGGTGGAGACGTTAAGCAGGGCGAACAAGCGGGCCCGGCTGGACTCGGCGACATAGCGGCGGAAGCCGGGGAAGGTGAAGGCGCCGGCGCTTCCCACGTCAAGCCAGGTGGTGACCCCGGTGCGCGCCGCCACCGGATCGGCCTCGATCCCCCAGTAGGTGGCGCCCCAATAGCAGTGGGTGTGCAGATCGATCAGCCCCGGAGTGACAATTTGGCCCGCCGCCTCCACCACCTGAGCCGCGTCCCCCGCCGGCAGGTTGGGGGCGACCGCCGCGATCACTCCATCAGTCACCGCCAGGTCGAAGAGACCGTGGCGTCCATTCGCCGGGTCGATCAGTTCGCCGCCTCGAATCAGCAGATCGTAGCTCATGTGGGCCTCCTAGCAAAGCGTAGCGTAGGTTTCACTGCATGTGTAGGGGCACCCCTTGTGGGTGCCCTGGTGTGGGCTGGCTTGGGCACCCACAAGGGGTGCCCCTACGGAACCGCCAGGCAAGTTTGGCCAGGTTGTACTAATCCTCATCCCAAATACTGAAGCCTGTGTTCCCGGCGGTGATCCCCCCATCCACCACCATCACGCTGCCGGTGGTGAAACCGGCATCCGGTCCCGCCAGGTAGAGGGCGGCGCCCGCGATGTCGTCCGGATTGCCCAGGCGCCCAATTGGATACAGCCCGACCAGCCGCTCGTGGAGACCAGGATCGCGCTCCAGCATGAGATTCCAGGCATCGGTGGCGATGGAGCCTGGGCAGATCACGTTGATCCGGACACCCTTCCGGCCATAGCGGGTCGCCATCGATCGGCTCATGCCGATCAAGCCGGCCTTGGCGGCGCTATAGACATGCTCATCGCCAAAGCCGGCCAGGCCGTTCACCGAGCTGATGTTGATGATACTGCCGCTCCGCCGCTCGATCATGCTGGGGAGGACCGCCTGCATCAGAAGCCATGGCCCCTTCAGGCAGACATCGATCAGGGGATCCCAATCGTTGTTGACCACATGCCGGCTGGGCGGGAGCGCGTTATTGACCAGGATGTCCACCGGACCAAACATCCGCACGGTGCCGGCGATCAGGGCTTCCACCGCCTCGGCTTTGCCAATATCCGCGTGGATGTAGCGCGCGCTGCCGCCCGCGGCGACGATCACCTCGGCGGTCGCCTGGCCGGCCGCGTCGTCCACGTCGTCGATCACCACCTGGGCGCCCTCGCGCGCGAATCGCTCGGCGATGGCCTTACCCACCCCACGCGCGGCCCCCGTGATCAGCGCCACCTTCCCCTCAAGCTGTCCCGCCATCGCTCACTCCCCGTCCCTTAGTGCGTCAGCAAGGCGATCCAGCAGAATCTCCTCCTCACCCGCTTCCACGGTCATCGGATTAACATAGAAGTGGTCGGGCTCCTCGCCAGGTCCGATTTCAATCGAAGGGTCGCCTGTCCGCAAAAGATGTACCACCCGGTCGCGGCGCGCGGCCCCATCAATGCCCTTGAAGCACACCAGGGCGCGGGCGATGGGTTGGCCCGCCTCATTGGGAAACCGCCGTTCCACGGCCACGGTTGAGCGGTGAAGGCGTTCGATCAAGCGGCCAACCAGATCCTCCGCCCCGCGGGCGCGCGCCTCCTCGTCCTGTTCCATATACCAGTCTACCGCAGCGGCGATCCCCGCCAGTTCCTCCTTACCTACCTTCAAGGGGCGGCCAATCCCATGATGTGGGGCGCCGATCAGGGCGCAGGCGGCAATCAGATCGGGCCGGCCCAGGATGATACCGCTGGACTGCGGGCCGCGGAGGTCCTTGCCGCCGCTGAAGATCACCAGATCGGCGCCCATCTCGGTGAAACGCCACAGGTTTTCCCTGGGCGGCAACTGGGCCGCCGCGTCCACGATCACCGGCACTCCCCGCGCGTGAGCGAGGGCGAGTACCTGTTCGAGCGAGAGGGCGCCGGGTGGAATCCAACCGCCCACCACGTAAAGCACGGCGGCGGTCGGCTGCGTCAACGCTTGCGCCAGTTCCCACTCAGCGGGCGGAGCGATCAGGTTGGGGAAGCCGACCTCCACCAGTTCGACTGGCAGGGTACGCACGGCATAATCGTAGGGATTCCGGTGGGCGCGCTGGACTACCACACGGGTGGGCAGCCCCCGCGGGTCGGGCAGTTGACGGGCCCGCGTCTGATCCGGGCCGGTCATGCAGGCCGCCGTGGCGATGAACAGTCCGGCGGCGGCCCCGCAAGTAACGTAGGCCGCCTGGTTGTGGGTGAGGGCAGCGATCCGCTCGCCCACCCGCGCTTGTAAGACATCGATTTCCACGAAACCGGCCGCCGCCGCGCGCATGGCCTCCACCACGGGCGCGGGCATGCGCGAGCCGCCGAGGCGGGTATAGGAGCCGGCGGCGTTGATGAAGGTCCGCACGCCCAGGCTCTGGTAGATAGACGTTGGGTTCGCGGTAGTGGTCGCGCCGGCCATCAGGAACCTCCTTGCATCATCGCATTCGCCAATTCTCCCAGGAACCGCTCGTTTTGACCAGGGATGGCCAGTCCCGGATTCCCTTTGACAGCAGATCAGGCCCAATGCTACGATGGCGCCAATGTCGCGGGCCATCGGACCCAGACAGTGGTCGGATCCAGCAATGAGTTTGGCTCGGTGTCCAGAGGGAGGGTAACGATATACGGGTTTTTGGTCTTTGTTGATGCTGGATTCGCCAACGGAGGTGGACCGCGCGTTTCTACCCTTGCACTGTTTCTTTACTTCTTTGCTCGCAAGAGGAGATCGTCACATGGATCAGGAATTCGACCTCGAACCGGTATACGAGGAGTTTTATCAGCTATGCGCCGGGCGGACCACGCGGGCCAAGTTCGTGAAGCGCGCCGCGCAAGTGGGCCTGGGCGCCACGGCGATCGGCGCCTTCCTCCGCGCCTATAACCCCAGCACCGCCAAGGCCGATATCGAACACGCGGAAGCAGCACGTCCCGCCCGCGCGGGCGTGGCGAACCTGGGCTTCTACTCCTGGGTGCTGGATTTCAACCCGCAGATTACCACCCTGACCAAGGAATACAACGCCAAGAATAAAGACCTGCAAGTGCGGATCACCGTGGCCCCGGTCACGAACTTCAGCACCCAGAAGTTCGTCCTGGAAGCGCGCCGGAAAACGTCGTCCTGGGACGTCTATGTCGGCATGACCCCCTTCCTGGATCTGGCGGCGTTGCAGGCGGTCAATGCTATCGAGCCCTGGGATCCCTATATGCCGGCCAGCGTGAAGAACGACATGCCGATGTCGGTTCAGCAGGAAGGCACGATCAACGGGAAGATGTACGACTGGCCAATGCTGCTGGATCTTTGCAGTCTGGAGTATCGGAAGAGTATGTTCAAGGCGGCGGGGATCACCCAGGTGCCCACCACCTGGGAGGCATTCACCGATACCGCTCGCCGCATCAGCGCCGCCAAGCTCAATCACGGCACGGTTTCCGGCGCGACCTTCGACTGGCATCCCTGGCGCTCGGTCATGCCGGTGGTCCACAGCATTAGCCTGGACGTCTATACCAAGGACGGCAATCCAAACTTCACCCATCCCGCGTACGCGCAGGCGTATAAAATCCTCAAGGGCATCATGCCCTACGTGCCGAAGGATTTCTTTTCCCCCGGCACCACGGTCAACGCCGGCACGATCGACGAAATCGCGATGAAGGGCAGCCGGGTCGCCATGATGTTCAAATACGCCAACTCCGTGGTCCATTCGGTGCCGTTCTGGGGCCATGGCTTTACCATTGACGAGATGGGGCTCGGGCGCTTGCCCAAGCCCGCGGCGGGCGGCGCCGGCGGCTCCTTGTTCTGGGATACGGGCGCCGGCCTGTTCAAGTATGGAAGCAACAAGCAGGCCGTGGCGCACTGGCTGACCACCTTGCTCGGTGATGAGCGTTTCTGGACCAAGGAAGTGGTCCTCTCCGGTCAGATCCCGCCCTTCAAGTCCATCTACCCCATGATCAGGGGCAAGGCGCCGAACTGGATCGACGCCGCTTTCGCTCAACTTCCCCTGAGCAAGGCCATTCCGAATTCGGTCTACGGCTTCTCGCTCGGCATGGCCGGGGTGATGATCAACCCCTTCCTGGACTTTCTCAAGGGGAAGGGAACGGCGGAGGAAGCTCTGGCCAAAACGCAGTCCGATTTCAATACCCAGGTCCAGCAGCAGACCGGAGGGTGAGGGTGGTCGCCGGGGGACGGGTCACGGTGACCCGTCCCCCGGCGGTCCATCGGTCTCGATTGTCGGACCAGCAGTGAGCAGAAAGGGGTGCGCCGCTCGGCCCGGCCACGGCCGGTCTCCGCGCCTGAGACCTCATGAGTAAGATGTCGCCCACGACCCGAAACCAAGCAATCGGACGTGGCCTGGCCCTGCGCCGCTTCATGCGCCGCAACAGTACAGGCTACCTGTTCATTCTGCCCTTGGTGGCGTTCTTACTCCTCTACCAGCTGTATCCCATCCTGCGCGTCCTCTGGCTCAGCTTCACCAATTTTCGCAATCTCTATCCCGACGGCACGGCTTTCGTGGGACTGCGCAACTATACGCATGCTCTGCAGGATCCAATTTTTTGGCAGGGCATTGCGCAGGCGGCCGAGTTTACCGCCATCTTCATTCCTGGCGGCGTGCTGTTTCCCGTACTATTGGCGATTCTCCTGGATCGAGTGCGCAATCCCAGGCTAGCGGGGGTGTACCGAACGCTCCTGTACATCCCCGCCCTGATCCCCGGCCCGCTGGTCTTCATCCTCTGGAATTGGATCTATGGGCCGACCCAGGGCTTATTAAACTTGATCCTGATCGGCGGCTTGCATCTGGGGAGCTGGAACAATCCCCCAACCTGGTTGGGAAGTGATGCCTGGGTAATACCCTGTATCGCCTTCATGGAGTGGTGGTGGGGCCTGGGCTATCACACGATCTTCTTCATGGTCGGCCTCTCCGGTATCTCGAACGATCTCTACGAAGCGGCCCGGATCGATGGGGCGTCGGAGCGGCAGATCGCCTGGCGGATTAGCCTGCCGTTGCTCAAGCCTATGCTGCTGATTATCCTCATTTTGCGTCTGAGCACCGCCATGGGCGTGCTGGTGGAATATCTGATTATGGGGCATGATCCCTTCCATCCCTGGACCGTGTATATGTATAACCTGGCGTTCCAGAATGCCATGCCGATGGGACACGCGGCGGCGATTGGCTGGCTCGGGGCAATCATCATGCTGGCCTTCGCCCTGGTCCTCTACTATTTCCTGCGCCCCGATCCGGAGAGCCGCTGATGTCGGTTGAAACGAAGCTCCAGACACACGGCATCGAGAATCGCGCTCCCCGCGGCCGCCGTCGCCTGCCGGCTGACGTGGCGGTCCGCCATCTGGTCTTGATCTTTTTCTGCATTGTCGCGCTTCTGCCGATCATCTGGGTGATCAGTATGTCGCTCAAGCCGGTCAGCGAAGCCTACGATGTCCCGATCAGGTTTTTCCCGGTTCATCCCACCCTTGATGCCTACAGCTACGCCTTTAACAATATCCCCGACCTGCCGCATTACTTCATCAACAGCGTGATCGTGACCACCGGCGGCCTGATTGGGGTCATGGTGGTCTCCAGTCTGGCCGGCTACGCGCTGGTCTGGCTGAGCTTTCCTGGCCGCCGCATCCTGCTCACCGTCCTGGCCGCCTCGCTGTTCTTCCCCACCCAGATCACCTCGGTGATCGGTATCTACCAGGTCACCGCCCAGCTGAATCTGCTGGATACGCTGATCGGGCTGATCTTGCCCTATATCGCGATCAATCTGGTGGTCAGTACCTTTATCATGACCGGCGTCTTCCGAGCCCTGCCCAAGGAATTGCTGGAGGCGGCGCGCGTGGACGGCTGCAACCCACTCCGCACCTTCATCCAAATCGCCATGCCACTCTGCGCGAACGGACTGATCGTGGTCGCCATGCTCAACTTCATCGCCATGTGGGGCGAGTTCCTGCTTGTGTTCACCCTCACCAGCACGATTAATTCGCAGACCCTCACGATCGCCATGTTTCAGGCGGCCGCCGGCACCGGTATCTGGGAATGGCCGCGGATTGCCGCCGTCTTTAGCGTGATGATTTCCGCTCCCATTGTGTTCTTTGTCATCCTGCAAAAGTGGTTCATGAAGGGCCTGATGGAAGGGGCGCTGCGCCAGTAATGAATCCCTTCCATACTTCGGTCTACGCCTATCCCTGGGACGTGGTCGACGAGTCCGTCGAGACGTTCTGCCGCAACGCGCGCGAACAGCTTGGGGTGGACACAATAAGCCTGGCCGTCAGCTACCACGCGGCCAAACTGATCCTGCCCCATAATCCGCGCCGCAAAGTCTACTACCCCGAGGATGGGTCGGTCTATTTCCAACCTGACCTCGCCGCCTTCGCCGATTCCCCTATCCAGCCGCATGTCGGCAAACTCGCGCTCGAACAGGACGTGTTGGCGGAGTTATGTCAATCTTCGGCGAAAGCTGGGCTGGAGATCATCGCCTGGACGGTGTGCTTGCACAATACCCGCCTGGGCAGTGCCTACCCGGAGTACGCGCCGGTGAACGCCTTTGGCGACCCGTCGATTACCTATCTCTGCCCTGCCCAGCCGGCGGCCCGCGCCTACACGCGCGCGCTGGCCGGCGATCTGGCCCGCCGCTATCCGCTGAAGGCGATTCAACTGGAGGCCGCGCACCACATGCCGTTCGTCCATGGCTTCCACCACGAAATGCAGCAGGTGCGGGTCACCCCTGCCCTGCAAATCCTGCTGGGCCTGTGTTTCTGCCCCGCCTGTCTGGCCCTGGCCCGCGAACATGGGGTGGACGGGGCTCGGGTACGGCGCTACGTGGCCGATGACATCCAGGCCCGCCTGACCGAGGGCGGCGGCGAGAGCGACGAAGCCGCCTGGCTGGCTGAGTACTGGCGCGGCCAGCTTGATGGCGAGCTTGGGCGGTATATACTGTTGCGGCGACTGTCCACGAACACCCTGCTGCGGGAGGTTCGCCAGGCCGTCCAGGCGGTGAGCACAACGCCGGTATACCTGCAAGAAGCGTCCGCCGTGGGCGCTCCGGCCCATTCGCCGGTCCTCGATCTGGCCTGGCATCTAGGGATGAGCGTCCCGCCCGCCGAGGGAACCTGCGACGGGCTCTCCGTCCTGGGCTACTTCGCCGGCCTGGATCGGTTCACGGCCGAGATGGACGCCTACCGGGCCGCCATCCCTACCGACCTGCCCCTGGAGATCGGCTTGCGCGCCTGCATCCCCGATTGCGACTCGCTGGAGGAGTTGACCGCCAAGGTGGCCCACTGCGTTGCCGTGGGAGCGCGCGGGGTCTCGTTCTATAACTACGGAATGATGCCGGCGGTCCGGCGGGACTGGGTTCGCGAGGCGCTTAGCCGCGTCCGCGGGAACTGACCGTGCGGGATGTACGCCGCGCCTTCGCGGCGACCCGGTACACCCCCTATTGGCTCGACGACCCCAGGCGCCCCGAACCATGCCAGGCCCTGGTCCAACCTACCGCCTGCGATCTCGCGGTGGTCGGCGGCGGCTTTACCGGGTTGTGGACGGCCCTCCAGGCTAAGGAACGCGATCCCCAGCTGGATGTGGTGCTGATTGAATCGCGCGAGATCGGGTGGGCCGCGACTGGACGGAACGGCGGCTTCTGCCTGGCCAGCCTCACCCATGGGCTGGCCAACGGGCTGGAGCGTTTCCCCAACGAAATCGAGCGCCTGGAGCAACTGGGCCACGAGAACTTCCAGGCCCTTCAGGATGCCCTCGCCCGCTACCGGATCGACTGTGACTTTGAGCCCACCGGCACCCTGAACGTGGCCCTGGAGCCCTACCAGATGGCGGATCTCCGGGCCGGGATGGCAACGGCAGCCCGTTACGGCGAGGACGCGGTGCTGCTTAACCAGGAACAGGTGCGGGCCGAGGTGGCCTCGCCCACCTATCTGGGTGGCGTCTGGACCCGCAATGGCGCCGCCGTCCTGCACCCTGCCCGCCTCGCCTGGGGTCTCAAGGAAGCCTGCCTCTCGTTGGGGGTACGCATCCACGAACAGTCCCCCGTGAGCGCCATGGAACGGGACGGGCACGTCGTTCGCCTGACCACGCCGTACGGACAGGTGAAAGCACGGAAGGCGGCGCTGGCCACCAATGCGTTCTCACCGCTGCTACGGCGCATCGCGCACTACATCGTCCCGGTGTATGACTACGTTCTGGTGACCGAGCCGCTCAGTCAAAGCCAGATGGCCTCCATTGGCTGGAAACATCGCCAGGGACTTGGCGATAACGGGAACCAATTCCACTATTACCGCCTCACGGCGGATAATCGCATTCTCTGGGGCGGCTATGACGCCATCTATCATTTTCATAATGGCCTCCGGGATGAACTCGACAACCGCCCTGAGTCGTTCCTCAAACTGGCCGGGCATTTCTTCACCACCTTTCCCCAACTGGAGGGGCTCCGCTTTACCCACGCCTGGGGCGGGGCGATCGATACGTGCGGCCGATTCTGTGTGTTCTGGGGGCGGGCGATGGCCGGCCGGGCCGCCTACGCCGCCGGCTATACCGGTCTGGGGGTGGGGGCGAGTCGCTTCGGGGCGACGGTCCTGCTCGATCTGCTCTCGGGACGGGAAACCGAATTGACCGCGCTCCAGTTCGTCAAGAGCAAGCCCGTCCCCTTTCCCCCCGAACCGCTCCGCTATCTCGGGATCCAGCTCACGCGCTGGTCCCTCGATCAGGCGGATCGGCGCCAGGGTCGCCGCAATGCCTGGCTCCGCGCCCTGGATCGTTTGGGGCTCGGCTACGATTCTTAAAGTCATCCGAGGTCGGCGATTGACGGGCGCCGTTCTCCCTTGACGCACCGAGATCTTGTACGACACAATGCATGCAACCCGAGGCGCGTTCAAGTCGTGCCTGGACTGATCAATTCATCCGAGGGGGTAGTCCGCTGGCCGGCTTCCGTGCTTTGTCCTCGCGCCGGCCGGGCCGCGAACGAGGGGAACGGTCGCGATCGGCGGCGACGGCCGCCCCGCTGCTTGGCCCCTCCGTGCTGTGGCTCGCTGTCTTCTATCTAATCCCCCTGATCCTCCTGCTGGTGCAGAGCTTCTGGACCTACGACCCGGTCAATGGGATCACCAGCCAGAGCTTTACCCTGGGTCGATATAGCGATATCGGCGCCGATCCGGTCTACCGCGATGTGTTGTGGAAGACGGTGAAGCTGGCCGCCCTGGTGACGATCACCGATATCGTCCTCGCCTTCCCTCTGGCCGCTTTTATCGCCTACCGGGTCAAACGGAAGAGTCGGGGCCTGTTGCTGGTGATCATCCCCCTGTGGAGCAGCTATCTGGTCCGCGCCTATGCCTGGCGGACCATTCTGGGCCACGACGGGGTGCTCAATAGCTTCCTGATCTGGGCGCATGTCCTCGCGCATCCCTCCGATGCCTTCCTGTTCAGCAACACCGCCATGTATATCACCTTCACCCATGTGTGGCTGCCCTTCATGGTCCTGCCGTTGTATACGGCCCTGGAAAAGATCCCCCCCGCCCTCCTGGAAGCCTCGCGGGACCTGGGGGCCAATGGCCCGCGCACCTTCGTCCATGTCGTCCTCCCGCTGGTCCTGCCGGGGATTATCGCCGGGTCAATCGCCACCTTCAGCCTCACCATGGGTGACTACATCACCCCCAGCCTGCTGGGTGGCCCCGATAGCAACCTGATCGGGAACCTGATTTTCAGCCAGTTCGGCGAGACGCTCAATTGGCCCCTGGGTTCGGCCCTCAGCATGCTGGTCCTGGCCGTCCTGGCCTGTTTCCTGATCCTGGCCGGACGCACCGGCGCCCTGGAGGCCCGGTGAGCGCACCCGTGGGGGCAGCGAAGTCCGCCTGGGACCGGGCGCTCGGAGGCGCCGGCATCCTGGTCTACGCTTTCCTCTATCTGCCAATGGTGGTGGTCATCTTTTATTCGTTCAACGGCGGCCTGGTCAACTCCTGGCCGATCACCTCCTTCTCCCTGGGTGCCTACCGCACGCTGATCAACGACCATCAGCTCACTCAATCGATTGCCAACAGCGTGCATGTGACCGGGATCGCGGTGGCGGTCTCGGTGGTGCTGGGCACCGCCGCCGCCCTCGGCTTTCACCGGCTCCGGATCCCCGGCAAGGGCATCTTCAGCTTCGCGGTCACTCTGCCCATCGTCCTGCCGGGCATCGTCACCGGGATCGCCATGCTCACCCTCTTTACCGATGTCAATTATCAGCGGTCGCTCACCACGATCATCATTGGCCACATTACCTTTTGTATTGTCCTGGTCTTCAATAGCGTGCGTGCCCGCCTGGTCCGCGTCCCGCCGCGATTGGCGGAGGCGGCGCGCGATCTGGGTGCCGGGCCGTTCCGCGCCTTCTGGCATGTCACCCTGCCTACCATTCGGACGGCAGTGATCTCCGGCGCCCTGCTGGCGGCCGCCCTCTCTTTTGACGAAGTGGTGGTGAGCTTTTTCCTGGCTGGACGCGACAACACCCTGCCCCTGGAAATCTGGTCGCGATTGCGCCGGGGCACGATCAGTCCGGAGTTGAACGCCGCCGCCACCCTGGTGATCGGTATTTCCGTGGTTCTGGTTCTGGCGGCTCAGTTGGTGTTGAGAGAAGAATGAGCGAGTCATCGATTGAGCTGAGGAACGTCCAGAAGCGCTTCGGCGCCGTCAAGGCGGTGGATGGGGTCTCCCTGGCGGTCCAGAGGGGTGAGTTTCTCACCCTTCTCGGGCCGTCAGGCTGCGGGAAGACCACCACCTTGCGGCTAGTGGCCGGGTTCGAGCAACCGAGCGCCGGTGAGATCCTGATCGCGGGCCAGCCGGTGGCCGGATTGCCTCCCAACCGCCGCAACGTGAACACGGTGTTCCAGAACTACGCCCTCTTCCCGCACATGAACGTGGCCGAGAACGTGGGCTTTGGCTTGAGGATGAAGCGCTTGCGGCGCCCAGATGTGAAGCGCCGGGTCGCCGATGCCCTGGCGATGGTCCGTCTCGAGGGCCTGGGAGGGCGGCGGCCCAGCCAACTTTCCGGCGGCCAGCAGCAGCGAGTGGCCCTGGCCCGCGCCCTGGTTAATCGCCCCGCCGTGCTCCTCCTTGACGAACCGCTGGGCGCCCTCGATCTGAAACCGCGGCGAGCCATGCAGACCGAATTACGGACCCTCAATCGAACCGTGGGGATCACCTTTGTCTACGTGACCCACGATCAAGAGGAGGCTCTGACCATGAGCGACCGAATCGCCGTGATGAGCGGCGGCCAGATCTTGCAACTGGGAAGCGCCCAGGAGATCTACGAAACCCCGGCGTCCCGGTTCGTGGCCGATTTCATTGGCGAGGCCAATTTCCTGGAGGGCAAGGTACTCGGCTGGACCGGCGGGGTCGCGGCGATCGGCACCCCGGCGGGGACGATCGCCGTGCGCTGCCGCACCTCGCTCTCCGCCGGTCTCCCGGCCTGCGTGTTCGTCCGCCCGGAGCGGGTGGGGCTCGCGCCGCCGGGCGCCAAGGGCACCCTGCACGACAACCTGGTCCGCGGCCGCCTGGTAGAGGCCGTCTACGCCGGCGCCGCCATGATCTACACGGTGGCCCTGGCCGACCATAGCACGATTGTGGCCCGGACGCCGATTCAGGCCGCCCCGCCCGAACCGGGAAGCGAGGTCACGCTCCGCTGGTCCACCAGCGAGTGCTCGGTACTGATCTGAAAGCATCAGGGCAACCTTACGTCCGCGAATGCTGATCGCCAGAACCTGGCCATTCCATGGGAAAAGCGATAACTGAAGGCCAGCGAGGATCCGCTGGCGGTGCTCGAGCGCTACTCCGCCGACGCCGTCCGCTATTGGACGGCCGGCGTTCGCGTGGGCGCCGATACAATGATGTCCGAGGATGCCTTCCACCAGGGGAAGCGGCTGGTCACCAAGCTCTGGAACGCCGCCCGATTCGTCAGCCTGCGCGCGGCCCTCCTTGCCGTGCTCAAGCTTCTGGCACCCGTCCTCCCCTTCGTGACCGAGGAGATCTATCTCAGGGACTTCGCCGAACTGGACGGTGCCCCGTCCATTCACCGCGCCGCCTGGCCGGATCGCCGATGGTATCCCCCGGATCTGGAGGCCGAGCGGGCCGGCGCGGCAATGCGCGCGATGGTGGAAACGGTTCGGCGGTGGAAGGCGGAACGGAGCCTGAGCGTGGGCGCGCCGCTGGCCCGGCTGATCGTCGCGGCGCCGGCGGACACCGCGCCGCTCCTCCAGGCGATGGCGGATGATCTGCAAGGCATCACCAGGGCCGAGCATGTCGCCCTTGTCCCCGGCGAGGGCGCGATGACCTTGGTGGAGATCGGCTCGACCTAAGAGAGTTGGTTCGACCGGGCTAGCCCGGTCGCGCCTTCTCTCGGATGCCGGCCTACTTTCGCGCCACCTGCCACATGCTGAGCCCGAGAAAAGAGGCGACTACCAGGGGCAGGAGCCACCACGCGGCCACATGACCATGCACCAGCAGGGCGGTCACGATGAGCGCGGCCACCACGGCGCCGGCAATCCGCCAATCGTCGCCAATGACAAAGTCGTACCAGAAGAGGGCAAAACTCTTGATAGACATGGTATTCTCCTCAGGCCGCGGCCACGCGGACGGGTTGGGTGCGATGGCGGATCAATGCCTGGACCAGAGCAAACGAGATCAGGATATAGAAGACCAGGACGCCAATGATCGCGGCATCGGAGCCCGGCCAATCGGCGCCCGCGCCCTCGGCTGACCAGAAGGTGCCGAAGGAGGTCAAGAGCAACCCCACGGCAAACTTGAGTGTATTTTCCGGCACTTTGCTGAGCGGCGCGTGGACGGCCACTCCAACCGCGAGGACGAGAATGAGAGCCGCGACCGCCCCCAACGCCGCCAGTCCCACCTGATGGGCGGTGGCCCCGAAGGTCACCACGATGAACGCCACTTCCAGCCCTTCGAGAAGCACGCCCTTGAAGCAGAGGGTGAAAGCGTACCAATCCATGCCGCCCGCCGTCACGCCTTGAGAGCGCGCCACCTCGGTCTGGCGCTGGTAGATGGCCGCTTCATCATGCAACGCCTTATAGCCGCTGGCCCGCAAGATTGCCTTGCGCAGCCATTGCAACCCGAAGATCAGCAAGAGGCCGCCAACCACCAAGCGCAAGACACTGATCGGGATCGCGGTAAGGGCCGGCCCAAGGATGCCGCAGATCAGGGCCAGGGCCACCAGGGCCACCGCAACTCCAATAAGCGACGAACGCCAGCCGCGGGTCACGCCGGCGGCCAGCACGATGGTCAATGCCTCCACCATTTCCACGGTCGAAGCCAGAAAGCTGGCTACGAAGAGAAAGACTCCACTCATCGATTCCTAATCCCTTCCTCGATCGGGATGTACGCGACGCTGATTACCCTACGCCTAGTATAGTTATTCTTGTTACAGTCTTCAAGGATTTTCAAGCCGGGATGATCCGAGGAGCCGCGGGACCGTCCGTGGCGAAAGGAACCACCCAGGTCGAGGCTGCATCAGTTGACACACTGTAGCATATGTTGTAGAAAAAACGTATACACGCCGCGCGGAGGCATCCTGGATCCTTTGAAGATCAGCCGGGCGCCGTTCAGCCCGCGTAGAGCCTCACACGGAGAAGGGCCGGGAAATGATGGAGCGTCCGCGCCACCACTATAATTTGCTGATCTACCAGGTACCTAGCCAACCGTCGGCTGCCCGCGTGGGGGTGTGGCGCGAACTCAAACGCCTCGGTGCCCTCTACTTGCAGCAGAGTGTGTGTATTCTCCCCAGCCTGGCGCCAATGCGTATCCATGTGGAAAAGGTGACCGCCCGCATCACCGCCCTTGGCGGCGACTACCACCTGCTTCCGATCCGCGCCCTGCCGCCGAAGGAGGAGGAGAAGATCGTCGAGGGTTTTCTCTCGCTCAGCAATGCGCAATACGAGGAGATTATCGAAAACTGCGAGGTCAATTTCAGCAAGGAAATCGAGTTCGAGACCTTCCGCCAGAACTTCACCTATGCCGAGGCGGAGGAGATTCGCCACGACCTGGACAAGATCCGCCGGTGGTTCGACCGCGTGGTGGAGCGCGATTGGTATGGCGCCGCCAAGCGAGACGTAGCCCAGCACTGGATTGACCGATGCGAGGCGCTGTTGGAAGCGTTCGAGGAACGGGTGTTCGCCGTCCAGGCGGAGGACGAGGCGGCGACGGCCAAAACGGATCCTTCGATCCAGGCCGCGACAAAGCCGCTCCGGCTCCCCAAGCAACGCCGCGCCGGATCGCGCCTGATTCGCTGAGCGCCCCCTTACTGCAAGCGAGACTCGGCCCGCTGGTAGAGGGCGGACTGCAATCTTGATAGGGCCAGCAAGATGCCAATCATCACCAGGGCGACCGCCGCCGCTTTCCCCACGTCGAGATAGTCAAAGGCAAGATAGCGAATCAGCAGAGGCAGGGTCATGGTGGAATTCAGCGGCCCTCCCTGGGTCAGCAGGAAAGGCATGTCAAACTCGTTGAAGCTCCAGATTATACGGAGCAGTAGGGCCACCATGATCACCGGCATCAGCCAGGGGAGGGTAATGCGGGTAAAGACGCCGAGCGGTCCACAGCCGTCCATGCGCGCGGCCTCGG
The DNA here is from genome assembly GCA_035534995.1 of Chloroflexota bacterium. Taxonomy (GTDB): domain Bacteria; phylum Chloroflexota; class UBA5177; order JANWHV01; family JANWHV01; genus JANWHV01. The sequence goes on from DATLQX010000281.1 coordinate 16,063, forward strand.
ACAGCTCCAGGGGCAGGGTTTGCAAGCGGGACAGGAACATCACGATCATGAAGGGCATGTATTTCCAGGAGGAAATCAAGATGATCGTGTTCATGGCCTTGCCGGGGGTGCTCATGGCGCCCAGCGGCTGCGAGATGATGTTGAGCGACTGGAGGATGTAGTCAACCACGCCCACCAGATCGTTGAGCATGTAGTTCCAGATCAATGCCGCCACCACGGCGGGAATGACGAAGGGGAACAGCATGATCCCGCGGGCGATCGTCCGCCCCCGGAGCTCGGCATGGAGAAGGAGGGCCACCCCAACCCCGCCCACGATCTGGATGATCGCGTTCCCCGCCGTCCAGTAAATCGACCGGCCCAGGGAATCCCAGAACAGCGAGTTTTGGGCCAGCCAGGTGAAATTACCCAGGCCCACCCAGACACTCGCATGGGTGATCGTATCTTCCTGAAAGAGGCTAAGCCCTACCGAGGTAGCCAGAGGGATAGCCAGATAGGTAATGATGAGCACCGCCGCCGGCAAGATCATCAGAATGCCCAGGGTGCGGTCGCTTATGCCCTTTCGGCGTCGCTGGATCGCCGGAGCACCGGCGCTGGGGGCGTCGGTCGCGGCGGGCACGCCGGAGGTTGTGCTCACACTCACTTCTCTCTCCGTCGAGAACTACGAGGCGGCGGATCGCTGGGGTTGCCGCCGCCTCGGCCGGCAGGGCTTTAGGTGGGTGGACGCCACGAGGGATGCTGCGATTTCCAATCCTTGGCGATCTGCTGTAACTGCTGGACGGCCCACTGCTGAGCCGCCTTGGGCGACTGACCGTTGAGGGCGATCCGCCCGATCATCTCACCATCAATCCCACTCACCCCGAAGGCGCGCCCCGCCCAGGGAGGCGGTGGGTTGTTGGTGTATTTCAAGGTTCCGCCGGCCATCGCCCCCATCCCCAGGGAAATATCGTAGCCGTAGGGAAGCCCGCTGATCAGCGATCTGACCCACGAGCCGTGCGCCTTCATATAAGGCGAGGTGGATTTAGCCAGCCAGGTGTCGCGGACACTCTTGATCGAGGGGATGAGCTGGCCGGGCACGCTGTCCGCGTACTGCGTGCCAAAGCCCGCCTGGTTGGTGAACAGGTACTGGATAAACTTCAGCGCGATATCGGGGTGCTTGGTCCTCTTGTCGATCGCTACGTAGCTCCAGCGCCACTGCGCCACGTGTTGTGGTCCAAACGCCGGGAAGGCCACGGTGGTCTTCGGGGCGAGCTGGGGCGCCTTGCTGACTACGCTCACTCCCAGTCGTCCGGGATAGCCAACCATGGCCACCCTGGTGGAAAGATACGCTTGAATAAACTGGGGGAATGACCAGTTCACGTTCCCTGGAGGCGCGTACTGCAAAAGCTCGGCGTAGTTCTCGATTGCCTGCAGGGCCGCCGGTGAATCGAACACCACGTTCCCCTGTGGGTCGAAGAAGTCGCCGCCCTGGGCATACAGGAAGGCGGGAAAGGCATACTCCACCGCGGTCGGGGTGCCGACCGGCAAACCGATGCCGAACATGCCAAATTTCTTGGCCCCCTTGGCCACGGCCACCACGTCATCAAACGTCTTGGGCGTGCCGACCCCGAGCCGCTGCAGGACATCGGTTCGCATCCACTGGCCGATCAGTCCTCCCCCATAGGGGAAGACGTAGTCGTGGCCGCCAATCACCATCCGGCTGCCGGCGGCGATCTGGTTGGCCCCGATAGCCTTAATCACGCTATCCATCGGATAGAGATAGCCACCCTGGGCGAACTCAGCCCGATAGGCGCCGCCCACCTCGAAAATGCCGAGATCCTGGCCCACCGAAAGGCCAGTCAAGATTCGCTGGTCGCGATCCGCGTTGGAGATGTAGTTAAAGGCGATGGTCACGCCGGGATTGGCGCCGGAGAATGCCTCCGCCGCCGCCGTATGCACGGCTTGCGTATTGGGATCGTCCTCGGTGGTATAGAAGGGAATCTGCACGAAGCCGCCGGCGCGCGGCCGGCTGGCGAAGGCGGTGCCGGTTCGTCCGACCAGACTCGCCCCCAGGACACCGGCCGCCACGCCGGTCGCCGTCTTCAGAAGGGTTCGGCGCGACAAATCGCTGTCACTTGATGTGCTCGTCTGGTCGAGCACCTGTTTGCTCTCGTCCACCGCGATCATCCTCTCACGAAATACCAGTGATGATGACGCCACACTGCCAAAGATCCTCATCTATCCCTTGACCGCACCACCTCCCCACCCAGCGGTAAGATGGCGTTGCAAGAAGATGAACATGATGATCACCGGCACCGTCATCAGGGTGCCTCCCGCCATCAATACGCCCCAGGAATACGAATCCAATTGCCCGATCAGGAACACCGCCATGCCGGCGCTGAGCGTCTGGTGTTGCGGGGAATAGAGCAGCACCGAGGCATAGAGGTATTCATTCCAGGCCACGGAAAAGGTGAAAATGGCGGTCGCGATGATCCCGGGAACCGCCTGAGGCAGAACCACCCGACGGAAGGCCCCGAAGCGGGTCGAGCCGTCCACCATTGCCGCCTCCTCCAACTCGATGGGAATGCCCGCGAAGTAGGAACGGAGCAGCCACAAGCCAAAGGGGGTGAAATAGGCGGTATAGAGGACCGAAATGGCCGGCACCGAATCAGTGGCGCCCAAATGCTGGGCGATCTCCACCACCGGCACCACGACCAGAATGGACGGCAGCATGTAGGCGATCAGGCCGAGACCGGCCATGAACTCGAAGATCCGATAACGGAATCGGGTAATCGCGTAGGCGGCCAACGAGGAAACGATGATGGTCAGGACCGCCGCCGTTCCCGACGCGATCAGGCTATTCACGTAAAAGGTGCCGAATGGGCTGATCTTAAACAGATTGCTGAAGTTATCCAGGGTAGGATGGACCGGGAAAAAGGTGGGTGGATAGCCCGAGGTCTCCGTATCAGGCTTAAAGGCATTGAGCACCATCCACACCAGGGGAAGGGACATGACCGCCGTAACGAGGAGCAGCAAGATATATTGCACCCCACGGCCGGCGGCGCGCGCCGTGCGTGCGGGGGACTTTCGCCGCGGCGCGTACGCCGGCCGTGCTCCCGGCACCGGAAGAGACTGCGCCACCTACGTCCTCCCCTCCCCGACCCTGATCGCGGGCGCGGCGGGAATCGTTCCTCGCCAGAAGCGCGACTATTCCTTCTGGCCGCTGTAAGATAGAGTGCACTATAGCAGCTGTTACTAGGGCTGTCAACGTGGGCCAGGTGCGTTCAGGCTCGCCAGAGGTTCTCTCCCCGAGTCTGGATCCGAACGGATGATCCAGAGTAAGCGAGAGTGACGAGGGGAGAGCGGATGCTCCTCCACGAGTGCGCGCGTGATCGGAGATGAGGTCGTCACTCGCGGCGAATATCCTTGACACGGCGTCCGGCACCATGTAACAGTAAGTACATATTCTTGGCCCGTCCGCATAACCCGCTAGAGTGGGAAGGATTCACGATGTCTACTACGGCCGCGGTGGTTGATTTTGTCCGCGAGACCCAGCTTGAGGCGGTTCCGGCGCCGGTGCGCGCCATCGCCAAGGAGCATATTCTTGATGGCCTGGGAGTGGCGCTGTCCGGCGTTGACGCGGAGGGTACGCGCATCCTTCGCCGGTATGTCGAGCGCACGACGACCTCCGGCGCCGCCACGGCGGTGGGGACGGAGCTACGGCTGCAACCAGAAATCGCGGCCTGGCTGAACGGCACCTCCGGCCATGCCCTCGATTACGACGATACACAATTGTCCACCACTCCCACCAGCGTCTACGGCCTGCTCACCCACCCCACGGTGCCGGTGCTCTTTGGCGCCCTTGGCGTCGCCGAGGAGCGCGGCGCCTCCGGGCCGGATCTCCTGCTGGCCTACGTGCTGGGCATCGAGGTGGCGTGCAGGCTGGCAGACGCCATCTCGCCCCGCCACTATCAGGAGGGCTTCCACAGCACGGCGACCATGGGCGGTTTCGGCTCGGCGGCGGCGGTGGGGAAGTTGCTAGGGTTCGACGCGGACACCCTGGCGCGCGCCTTTGGTCTGGCCGGCAGCCTGGCGGGCGGCCTGCGCGAAAACTTCGGCACCATGACCAAACCCTTCCACTCCGGACGAGCGGCCTATAACGGCGTCCTGGCCTGCCTCCTGGCGGGCGACGGCATGACCGCCGCCCCCACGATCCTGGAGGCCAAAAGGGGCTTCTTCGCCGCCGCCGGCGGCGGCTACGATCCAGACAAGATCGTGGGGAAGCTGGGCACGCCGTTCTTTCTCCGGGAACCTGGAGTATCGATCAAGCCGTATCCCTCCGGTTCGCTCTCGCACCCGGCCCAGGATGTGATTCTGGATTTGGTGAAGAGCCACGATCTGGCGCCGGCTGATGTCGCGCGAGTCCGGGTCGGCACGAACAGTAACGTCCCCAATGCCTTGATCTATCCCCGTCCTACCACCGAGCTTGAGGCCAAGTTCAGCCTGCAATTCTGCATGGCGGTGGCCGTGGTTCGTCGCCGGGCGGGCCTCCGTGAGTTCACGAACGAGACGGTTGCCGATCCGGCCATTCAAGCCATGGAGGAACGGGTACAGGTGGAGGTCGATCCCGAGCTGGAGGCCCTGGGCTTCGAGCATGTACGGGCCAAGGTCACGGTCGAGTTGACCGACGGCCGCGTCTTGTTCGGCGAGGCCGACGTAGCGATTGGCCATCCGCTCAAGCCCATGAGCCGAAGCCAGTTGGAGGACAAGTTCCGTGGCTGCGCCGAGGGCGTATTGTCGGCCGCCCAAGCCCAGCAGGTGATCGATTCCGTGTGGGAACTGGAGGAGGCACGCTCGCTGGATCGGCTGGTGGCCGCCCTGCGTCCGTGATAGGTTCCCAGATCGGTCCGATCGGTCCGATCCGTCTGATTATCCAAGTGAGATGAGAACGCGGTGGTGGAACACGCGCCGCCTGTTGGCTCCGCTGTTGATCCCGCGGTTTCCGCGCGGGACGCCCTGCTGATCACGATCGCCCGCGGGATCCGCCAGTTTGCCTATGGCATGTTGGGGGTGGTCCTGGCGGTGTCGCTGAGCCAGGATGGCGTTTCCCCTACGGAGATCGGCGCCCTGATCACCGTGTCATTGGTGGGCGATTTCTGCGGCACCTATCTGATTGGGCTGGGCGCCGACCAGTGGGGCCGGCGGCGTACGCTTATGGTGCTCGCCGTCCTGATGGCGGTCACCGGCGCCATCTTCGGCCTGGTCCGCGCTTTTCCCGTGCTGCTGATCGCGGCCTTCTTTGGCACCCTGGGCACCACCGCCTCCGAGACCGCCCCCTTCCTCCCCATCGAGCAGGCGATGTTGCCGCTCACGGCGCCGCCCGGCCGCCGCACCAGCCTCTTCGCCCGCTATAACCTGGTGGCCTCGTTCGCCGGCGCCTGTGGCGCCCTCTTCGCCGGACTTCCCGAGCCGCTCACCCATCTCGGCCTTTCCCTTGACCTCGGCCTGCGGCTGATGTTCGGCCTCTACGCGGTGGCGGCGTTGGCGGTCGTGATCCTGGTGGGGAAGCTTTCGCCGAGGGTAGAAGCAGGACCGCGTTCCGCCGGCTCGCCGGCCCGGCGCCTGGTCCCGCATCTCGGCCTCTCCCGCGGAATCGTCCTGCGCCTTTCGGGCCTGTTCAGCGTGGACGCCCTGGCCGGCGGCCTCGTGGTGCAAAGTTTGCTCGCTCTCTATTTCAATCTCCGCTATGGCGTCTCCCTCGATGCCCTGGCCGCCCTGTTCTTCAGCGCCAACCTCCTGGCCTCCCTTTCCTTCCTGGCGGCGGCGCCCCTGGCTCGCCGCTTTGGCCTCCTCAATACGATGGTCTTCTCCCACCTACCCTCCAACGTGCTGCTGATCCTGATCCCGATCATGCCCAACTACACTCTGGCCGCCCTGATGCTGTTGCTCCGCCAACTCCTGTCGCAGATGGACGTGCCCACCCGCCAGGCATATACGATGGCCCTGGTGGCGCCGGAGGAGCGGACGGCGGCGGCCAGCGTCACCTCGCTGGCCCGCAGCGCCGGCTCGGCGACGACCCCCGTAATCTCCGGCGCCCTGATGCAAGGGCCGTTGCTGGCCGTGGGCATCCCCTTCCTGGTGGCTGGGGGCCTCAAGGTGGCCTACGATCTGGTCCTCTGGCGCGTCTTCCTCCCGGTACGGGTGGAGGAAACCGAGTGAGCTATGCGTCCCCGCGCTTGTAGGGGTGCCCCTACCGAACCGCCCCAGGTCACGGTTTCCTAGAGTTCAGCCCCGACCTCCGCCGCTTCCCTGGTCTCCGTGCTCAGAGGATCGTGGACGTTCCTGACCGTACCCGGCTCCTCGTAGGTGGCGATATCCCAGTCGGTGTCGGCATAGCTGACGCGCCAGAAATGGTCCCGTTGGGCCTGCGCCTTCCGGGCCGGATCATGGTAGTCGCGAATCTTTTCGAAGGCATTGAGCGCGGTATCGCTTGGCCGATACGGCACCCGTGAGATCCCCAGGCGCCGCAACTCGCTCACATCGTCAAACCCAAGGAGCGATATCTGGTCGGGAATCGTAAGGCGCCGGTCACGCACGATCGCCGTATAGGCTTCGAGGGTCACGTAGGATGTGGTACACAGCAGGGCGGTGGGAATGGGAAAACCCTCGCGGCCGCTGATCAGCGCGCTCGCGTTCATGCGGATATTGTGGAAACCGAACGGACTGTTGCCGAGCGCGGAGGAGTCAACTTGCTGCCCCGCCGTGCCAAACACGATCAAGCGCCGGTCGAGATCGATACCCTGGGCGCGCAGTTCATCCACCACCCCGCGGCGGCGCTCCCGTTGCACCTGATCGTGCTCCAGATCCAGGAGCACGCCGATCCGCTGGTGGCCCGCCTCGCAGAGCTTGCGTACCGCCTTCCGGCCCGCGTCGTAGTGATCGACCGACACCACCGGCGCATGCATGTGCAGGCTGGCCTGACCCGCCTCGGTGAACCAACGATCCACCAGCACCACCGGCACGTCGCGCTCTTGCAACTGCCGAATCAGATCCCGGCGGATCTCCATCTGGCGGGGAGACGGGCCGCGGTAGAGCCCTTGAGCCGGGGCGAGAATGACCCCATAGAGACTGTGGGCCCGATCGATGAACGAACGGAGAATTTCCTGTTCGCTCCCCAGATCCTCTCCGTGTGTATGGAGAGCAAGGTTGCACCAGGGACCGGCATGAATCGCCAGATTGGCCACCACGCTGGACCAGAAACTGCTGAAGACAACCCCGCCAATCGCCACCGCAAGATGCACCCGCTCGCCCGTCGCGCTCAGGGTTTCCAGCCCGAGGTAGGTGGTCGCCAATTGGTGGATCTCGGACAGCGTGAAGCTTCGTTCCTGGTGGAGGGCCCGGATCAGCTTGGCGACCTGCTCCGGGTTGGCGAACTGCCGGCTGGCCGTGGTCTCGACCTTGGAGACAATCGAATGGCGGCTGGCGCCCGAGTAGCCCACGGCGTCCGCCAGATCCTCCTGGTTCAGGCCGCGATCGAGCCGGTGTTTGCGGAAGAGGCGCCCGAACGTATCATGCTGGGGCATCGTGCTTTCCCTCCGTGGCCCATTTACCTACATGGTCACTTTGCGCCGGATCGGCGCCGGTTCCTCGTGGGAATCATGATACCCATCGGACACGGGCGCGATATGAATGTGCCTGAATTGGAACATTCGCGTTCCGCCAAGGGCACAAAGACCTATGGTGTAGGCCCGGTTATTCACCTATAATCCGCCAATATGTTCTGCCTTCCCGGTTCGGCGTCAGGCCAGGGTTGAACGGAAGGACAGCCAGCGAGAGAAAGGGGTGAACCAGGCGGAGAAGGATCGGAGGGTGTGCCGGAGCCGGCACATTGCTCGCGGTACGATCACGGGCCGGTGCCCGCACCGGCAGGGACTTTTCGCATGATTGCTCACCGAAGAGGAGTATATCCAGTGACGGCTACTCGACGAATCTTCCTCACTGCCTCCATTCTCGCGACCCTGGGCGCCGCCGCGGCGCCCGCCCGAGCCGCCCGGCCATTGGCGACCTCATCCGCGTCGGTCACCCTGACCATCGCCACGGTCAATAACCCGGACATGATCGAGATGGAGAAGCTTACCCCCGTTTTCGAGAAGCAGTTCGGGATCAATGTCAAATATGACACCCTGGACGAGAATACGCTCCGCCAGAAGGTGACGGCGGACGTGGCCACCGGCGGCGGTGAGTTCGACCTCGCCACCGAGGGCACCTACGAGATCCCGATGTGGGCCAAGAACGGCTGGGTGACCGACTTGCAGCCCTACTTCGCCAAGATGAGCCCAGCGGCGGCCAGTGCCTACAACGTCAATGACTTGCTGCCAAAAGTCCGGGCCGGCCTATCCTACAAGAATGATCTGTACGGTATCCCCTTCTACGGCGAAAGCTCGATGACCTACTACAACAAAGCGATGTTCAAGGCAGCCGGCCTGACCATGCCGCTACATCCTACCTGGGACCAGGTCGCCGCCTTCGCCAAGAAGCTCAACAATCCCTCTAAGAACGTCTACGGTATCTGCCTCCGCGCCGATCCGGGCTGGGGCGAGATGGGCGCCGTGCTGACCACGGTGATCAACACCTTCGGCGGCTCGTGGTTCAATATGAAATGGCAGCCGCAACTGACCAGTCCCGCCGACGAAGCGGCGGTCTCGTTCTACATCAATCTGATCCGTTCCGCCGGTGAGCCTGGGGCCACCAGCAGCGGCTTCACCGAGTGCGAGACGGCGTTTGCCCAGGGCAAGACCGCCATGTGGGTCGATGCCACCGTGGCCGCCGGCGACCTCACCAATCCCTCCGTCTCCAAGGTCGCCAAGGACGTAGGCTTTGCCTTCGCCCCCACCAAGGTGACCCCGAAGGGTTCGCACTGGTTGTGGTCCTGGGCCCTGGCCATGGAATCAGCCAGCAAGCACAAGGACGCCGCCTTTTCGTTCCTGACCTGGGCCACCAGCAAGGACTACATTGCCCTGGTGGCGAAGGATAAGGGCTGGGAAAGCGTTCCCCCCGGCACCCGCGTCTCGACCTATAGCAACCCCAATTATCAAAAGGCCGCTCCCTTCGCCAATCTGGTCTTGCAGTCGATCCAGACCGCCGACCCAAACAATGCCACCTTGAACAAGGTACCCTACACAGGGGTCCAGTTCGTGGGGATTCCCCAGTTCCAGTCCATTGGGACGCAGGTGACGCAGAACCTTGACGCGGCGGTCACGGGCGGCACCTCGGTCTCCGCCGCCCTCCAACTGTCCCAAACCCAGGTCACTCATATCATGACCATCGCCGGGTACATCAAATAAGCAGTTCACGGCACATGGTGCGCGCCTCCGCCGGGATCCTTTCCGGCGGAGGTAGGCATTCCGGCATCCCCAAGTGCTTGGAGATAGACGAGCCATGAACCCTTCAACCGCCGTCGCGGCAACGGCCTACACGGAAAGTACCCGGCGCCCCCGTCCGCGGTGGCCGGGCTTTGAGTTCTTCATGTTGCTGCCTGCTCTCCTCTACCTGGTGGTGATGACCCAGGCGCCGTTCATCCTGACCCTGTGGTATAGCCTGCATACCTGGATCCTCACCTCGCCTGAGTTGGGCAAACCCTGGGTCGGTCTGGAGAACTTCAACTACACGGTCCTCCAGGATCCCACCTTCCGGGACGCCATCATCAACACCCTGGTCATGACGGTCGGGATCGTCGGCGGCTCGTTGGTGCTCGGGCTCGCCTTTGCCCTGCTGCTGCACCGGCCCTTCCCCCTCCGGGGACTGGTGCGCTCCCTGATGATCGCCCCGTTCTTCGTCATGCCCACGGTCAGTGCCGTGGTCTGGAAGAATCTCCTGCTCAACCCCGTTTTTGGTCTCTTCAACTGGATCACCACCTCGGTGGGGCTGCCCCGCACCGATTGGCTTGGCGTAGCCCCCAAGCTGAGCGTGATCACCATCTCGGTGTGGGAGTGGACCCCATTCATGATGCTGATCCTCCTGGCGGGCCTGCAAGGACTGCCGGAGGAAGTGCGCGAGGCCGCCCATCTCGATGGGGCGAGCGGGATCGGTGAATTTCTCCATATTACCCTCCCCCTCCTGGGCCGCTACATCCAGCTCACCGTGCTGCTCGGGACGATCTATGTCTTGCAACTGTTCGGCGAAATCTACGTCGCCACCCAGGGTGGTCCGGGTACCGCGACCACCACGGTACCTTTTTATGTCTACCAAACGATCTCCCAGAGCAACGATGTAGGCTCGTCGGCGGCCCAGGGAGTGCTCGCGGTCATTTTCGCCTCGGTCATCGCCGCGCTATTGCTCCGCCTGCTCGCCGGCACATTTAGAGGGAGCAGCCAATGATCGGGATGCAGGCTCACGGTGGAGCGCGCCTCCGATTGGCGCCGCGAAAAGACATCAAGCTGTCGAGTATTGGGCTGACGGCGCTGACCTATGTCATAGCCTTCGTGGTGTTTTTCCCCGTACTCTGGATGGTCCTGGCTGGATTCAAAACCGAGGGCACGGCCGTCGAACTGCCGCCCAAACTCTTCTTCAGTCCCACCCTGGACAACTTCCGCACGGCGATCGAGAGCAGTGGCTACGCGACCTTCTTTGGCAACTCCGTGTTTCTCAGCGTGGGATCCACGATCCTTGCCCTCCTACTCGGGGTTCCGGCGGCCTTTAGTCTGGGGCTGTATCCCACCAAGCGCACTCCCAGCGTCTTTTCGTGGGTACTCTCGACTAAGATGATGCCGCTGGTCGGGATCATCGTGCCGTTGATCGTCATCTACAAGCAGATTGGCCTCTACGACAGCCGCGCGGGCATGATCCTGCTCTACGCGGCGATGAACCTGCCGCTCGTCATCTGGATGATGGGCTCATTCTTCGCCGAGGTGCCGCGTGAGGTGCTGGAAGCCAGCCAGATCGACGGCGCCGGGGTGCTGCGATCCCTGATCTCGGTGGTCTTGCCCCTGACCGCGCCCGGCCTGGCGGCCACCGCCCTGCTCTCCGTCATTTTTGCCTGGAACGAATTCTTTCTCGCGGTCAACCTGACCGGGCCCAACGCGGGGCCGCTGACCGTCTATATCTCCGGCTTCATGACCAGCGAGGGACTCTTCTGGGCCAAGATGTCGGCGGCCTCGACCCTGGCCATCGCCCCCGTGTTCATCGCCGGCTGGGTGGCGCAGCGCTGGTTGGTCCGGGGTCTGACCATGGGCGCGGTGAAATAGGTTAGCATAGTATGAGGACAGGTGGAGGAAGACGGTGGCGACATCCGGCGAGACCAACTCTGGCGACACTTCTCCGATCCCTAGACTGAACCAGGCCAACCTGGAGACCATCGGCACGCGGATTCCCGTGCCGACCTATCCTCGGGAGCGGCTGGAGCCGGCGATCGTGCATATTGGGGTGGGCGGCTTCCATCGGGCCCACCAGGCCGTCTATCTGGACGAGCTTGCCGAGCGCCGGGTGACCGACCAGTGGGGGATTACCGGGGTCGGATTGCTGCCCCAGGATCGACGCATGGCGGTGGCGCTGCTCCCCCAACAATGCCTCTACACGGTGGTGGAACGCGGCGCCCATGCCCCGCGCGCGCGGGTGGTCGGGTCGATGACCCGGTACCTCTTCGCGCCGGAAAACCCCGAGTTGGTCCTTGGGGCGCTTGAGGACGGGCGAACCCGCCTGGTCACCCTGACGATCACCGAAGGCGGCTACAACTTCAACCAGACGAGCGGTGAGTTCGAGGCCGACCACCCGGCAATCCAGCACGATCTCCGCCATCCCTCCGCGCCGACCACCGTGTTCGGCTATATCCGTGAGGCGCTGGAGCGGCGTCGCCGCGCCGGAATCGCCCCCTTTACCGTCCTCTCCTGCGACAACATCCAGAGCAACGGCGATGTCACCAAAAAGATGATCACTTCCTTCGCCCGCCTAAGGGACGACGGCCTGGCGGCCTGGATCGAGGCGAATGTCGCCTTTCCCAATTGCATGGTGGATCGGATCACGATCCAGACCACCGACGAGGATCGGGCCATGGTGGCGCGGACCTTTGACATCGCGGACGCCTGGCCCGTGGTGACCGAGCCGTTCCGCCAATGGGTGATCGAGGATCGGTTCGGCAACGGGCGTCCGCCCCTGGAGGAGGTGGGGGCGCAATTCGTCACGGACGTGCATCCGTATGAAATGATGAAGATTCGCCTCCTGAACGCCAGTCACCAGGCCATCGGGTATCTGGGCTATCTGTGCGGCTATCGCTACATCCACGAGGTGATGGGCGATCCGCGGTTTGTCGCGTTCATGCGGCGGCTGATGGATGAGGAAATCACCCCACTGCTGCCCCCGGTGCCGGGGATCGATCTGGACCAGTACAAAGGCTCGCTGATCGAGCGGTTCGCCAATCCCGAGATCCGCGATCAGGTGTCACGCATCTGCTTTGATGGGTCATCAAGGATGCCCAAGTTCCTCTTACCGTCACTTAGCGAGGCGCTGGCGTCCGGCCGGCCGCACACCCTGCTGACCCTGGCGGTCGCCGGCTGGTTCCGCTACCTGTCCGGGATCGACGAGCAAGGCGAACCGATTCTGGTCGAGGACCAGATGGTGGAAGCGCTGCAAGCGCTGGCGCGCGAGGGACGCGAGGATCCGCGGCCGCTGCTGCGCCTGACCGCCCTCTTCGGCGATCTGGCCGCCAACGAGCCTTTCGCCGCCGAGCTTGAGGAAGCGTTACGGCTGCTGTATAGGCGCGGGGCGCGCGCCGCTTTGGGTCGCTATCTGGCATTCGAGGAGGGGTAAAGCCCCCGGATGCCAGAGCAAATTCCGTGTCGCCGCTCGATTCGGGAGCACCGCCAAGCGGCAGGCACTCCTAGCGGGGATGCGCCGGGCGCTGGTTTCCTTGGCCAAGGCCGGATGCACGCGGATCTATCTCGGTGGCTCCTTCGTCACCGCCAAAACGGAGCCGGGGGATTGGGATGGCTGCTACGAAGCCGCTGGGGTCGATTTCCTCCGCCTCGAAAAAGTCATCGCCCAGAAGAACAAATTCATGATGGGTGCTTTTTTCTCCGGCGAAATCTATGATGCCAACGCCCAGACCATCACTGATGAACCATTCCGGCTCTTCTTGCAGCGCAATCGGGCCGGGAACCTGGTTGGCGTAGTCGCTCTCGATCCCCGAACCATCGGTTAGCGGAAAGGAACTATCCATGATCGCGAATGAGAATGAGTATCGCATCACGCGGGAGCGAATTGATCAGTTCCGCGCCCATCTCCGGGACACGAGTCTGGCCCCCTCCGCGCGGGGCGGCGCCGAGAACATGCTCGCGGATCTGGAGCGTGAGATCGCCATGTGGGAGGCCGGTATTCGCGAACCCGTACCGGGCAATCCAGATCTCGTCTCGCCTCCCTGGACATCCGAACAGGTCAACACAATGAGCGACGCGGAGTTTGACCAGGCCAGTCGCCAGGCAGGCATCCTGCTCAAACAGGCCGAGATCGCCAATATCGATCGCCAGATCGGGATCGCTCTGGACCGGATCGCCGATTGGCGCCGCCATCGGGCCTGGTTGGAGCGCGAGATAAGCGAACTCGCCGCCAGCGACCGCGAGCCGGTCGCCTCACGGACGTAGGGAGGGCCAGGCCGCGCGCGTGCTCGGTATACTGTCAGTGCGGTTCCGGGAGCCGATTCGCCTTGTTCGGTTAGTAGCGGGATGGCAAAACAGCCAAGGAGGTCACGATGATCCATGTAGCGGTGATGTATCCGAAGACGGCTGACAGCACGTTCGATTTCGACTATTATCTGACCAAACACATGCCAATGGTCAGGGAACGGCTCGCCCCCTCAGGGCTAACCGGTACCCAGGTAGATGAGGGCATGGGCGGCGGCGCCCCTGGTGAACCATCTCCCTACATGGTAATCTGCACCCTGATCTTTGACACCATGGCCGGTTTCCAGAACGGCATGGCGGCGCACGGCGCCGAGCTGA